>JALYZF010000294.1 GCA_030948995.1 Acidobacteriota bacterium | reverse complement strand
CCTGTGCGTTGTCCCAAGTGTCGATGGTAATCGAACCGTTGACGTTTGAAACACTGACTCTGCCTGTCGCGTTGAGCGGATAAGTTTGCTCGAAACGCTCGGTTTCGTCGAGCCGGACGATTTTTTTTGCGTTGTCGTTTGCTTTGTCGTAATTTAATTGAGCCGGCTGGTTGCCGTCGGAGCTAAACATCGCGCTCGCTAAAAGTAATGATATAAACCAAGACATAATTGCTATTCTCCTCGTCTAAATTGCTTTGTAATAAATCGGGAAAATCTTCCCTCGTCTAATTACAAAACACCGCAAGTTTTCGGTTTGTGACAAGTTTTTCGTAAATTTTTAAATTTAATTATTGCAGGTATTTTACTTTTCTTTTCTATTTCTTATGTTAAACTTTTCGTGTTTTAATTCCCTCACTTTTGACATTGCATTGCAAAATAAACAAAGACAACAGTTTACCGTCGCCAGTCATCTGACGAATTTACTTTGCAAACTCGATTTGATAGTTTTATACACTTGATTGAGAGCAATTTTACGGAGAATGAAATGAATCTAAAACAAACGCGCTTACATATCCTGCACAAGCCGAAAGACTTGAGCGGGCAAGCTAAAACGGGTGTTTCTCTTCATTGTCATACCGAGCATTCCAAAGAAATGCTCGATTTCGTGCCTCACTACGCCGACAAGCTGCCGATTATTTCTTATTTCTGGAATAAGGAGCGCACAAAATATCAGAAACGCGAAGGCAAATTCCCGGATTTTTCGACCGGCTTCTGGTCGCCGCCTTTAACGGCGCAGGCGGTTTACAATCTCGAACGAAAACAGATTAACCAAATCGGACTCGATGCCGTTGCTTCACTGACAGACCACGACAGCATAGACGCGAATCTGCAGATTAACGAAACGACGCCGAACGAGCAAGCGCCGATTTCGCTTGAATGGACAGTGCCGTTCGAGTATGGTTTTTTCCACGTCGGCGTGCATAATTTGCCTAAGAGACGCGCGGCGGAATTAACCGAAACGCTGCTCGATTACACTTTTAACAAAGAAAATCATACGCCTGAAAAACTAAACGAAATGTTTTCGATGCTCGGCGCGTTTCCCGAAGTTCTTGTCGTTCTGAATCACCCGCTATGGGATATTGAAATGGTCGGTAAAGAGCGCCACAAAACACTGCTCAAAAATTTTATCCGTCGGCATGGGCGCTGGATTCACGCTTTTGAAGTCAATGGTTTTCGCTCTTGGTCAGAAAATAAAGCCGTCATCGAAATGGCGGAAGCGCTCGGTATTCCGCTCGTTACAGGCGGCGACCGTCACGGCTGCAAGCCGAATACGGTTTTGAATTTAACGAACGCGAAAACTTTTTCCGAATTTGCCGAGGAAATCCGCGCAGGACGACGCAGCGAGATTGTTTTGATGCCCGAATACAGCCAGCCGCTTCATTCGCGCCAACTGCAATCGTTTGCCGAAATCTTGAAACTTTATCCCGATTTTCCCGACGGTCGGCGTAAATGGTTTGACCGCGTTCATTTTGACATCGGCGACGGTTACGGTTTGCGTCCGCTTTCAGTTCATTGGGAATTCGGCGGTCCGGCGTGGCTGCGCGTGGCAATTAAGACGCTTGGCATTCTCGGACACAAAACAATGCGTCCGGCTTTTTGGCTGGCGCGAAAAAAACAGGACGTTGTGCCGAAGAATTTAGACAAGGCTAAATTTACGATTCCCGATTTGGAAGAATTAAGCGCGAATCTAACGAATCAGGCAGCCGCGACTTCGACCGATTCGTTGATTTAACGGAAATTAATTGTATCCGGCGGCGGATTCATTTTCGCCTGTAATATATTATATTTAATAGCGGGCGACCACGAGCGGAGTCGCCCTTACAATTTTTGCGGCATCGAGTATTTTTTGATTAGTATTTTCTTGTAGTGAACAACCCTTTACGCATCGCTTTTTTCCCCGATTCATTTCTGGAAGTCAACGGCGTGGCAATGACCAGCAATCGCCTCGTCGGATTTGTCAGCCGACGCGGCTATCCGTTTTTGTGTGTTTATGCAGGTGCGCGCACGCAAATTCGGCAGGAAGAAAATATAACTTTCGTCGTTTTAAAACGTTCGCCCACCGCAATCGAAATGGACGAAGGTTTGAAATACGACCCGCTTTTCCAGCGCCATGCCGCGCTCGTCCGCCGCGAGTTGGAAAAATTTCGCCCAGATGTTTTTCATATCACGGGTTTGAATGATGTCAGCATTATCGGCGCGTATTTGGCTTGGAAAATGGACGTGCCGCTTGTCGGTTCGTGGCACACGAATTTGCACGAATATGCTGCGCGCCGTCTGCGAGCGAAATTCAGTTTTCTGCCGAAAAAATTTGTTTATTCGTTTACTGATTTTCTTGAAAAAAATATTTTGCGCGGCGCGCAGCTTTATTACCGTATGCCGCAAATTTTGCTTGCGCCGAATCAGGAATTAATCGATATTCTCGAAGCGGGAACGGGCAGACAGGCGCGCCTGATGACGCGCGGCGTTGACACGGAAAAATATTCGCCCGCCAAACGAACTATTAAAGACAGCATTTTACGTTTCGGTTTTGTCGGCAGATTGCGCGCTGAAAAAAACGTGCGCTTGCTGGCAGATTTAGAAAGAGAACTGCTCGAAACCGGACGAAATAATTTTAAATTTCTAATCGTCGGCGAAGGCAGCGAACGCGCGTATTTGCAGGAAAATATGAAGACGGCGGAGTTGACCGGATTTCTCGACGGCGAGCCATTATCGGAAGCGTATGCTAATATGGACGTTTTCGTGTTTCCGTCGGACACGGACGCTTACGGCAACGTCGTTCACGAAGCAAACGCTTCGGCTGTGCCGTGCATTGTTACCGACCAAGGCGGACCGAAATTTCTTGTGCGAGAAGGCGAAACCGGATTCATCGCCAAAGACTTGTCAGATTTTGTAAAATTTTCCGTCGAGTTGATGGACAATCCCGAAAAGCTCGCGCGGATGAAACAATCTTCGCTCGAATTTGCGCGGTCGCGCTCTTGGAACGCAGCATTCGACAGCGTTTACGAGGCATACGCCGAAGCCAAAAAAGTGCATCTCGACGAAAAAAAAAGGAACGGAACAAAGCGGAGGTTTCGAGATTGGGCGATATAAACGAACAAAAAATTTTCGTAATAATTTATTAATTTAAAAAGGATTCGTTTATTTATTTTTTGCGCCTTTGCTTTCACGAATATGGAAGAAATGACATTTGACACAACGCCGCAGATTGCCGCGCGGTCTAATACGATTAGCGAGGCGCTCGCAGACGTTTTGCGACATCCGTCGCGGCTCGTGCGGCAATGGAATTACAAAGGCGCAATTATGAGCGGAGCTTTGCGCGCGCCGATTTTTCTGATTACTTATCTGGTCGCGCGCGAAAGCATTCGGCTGGCGCTCGGTGCGGCGCTGGCGCAGTTCGTTTTCCGCTTTATATTTGCCGGAGTCGGCGGCTCTTTGATTCAGTCGTTTCGCCGCGTCGAACCGGCGTGGAAGGCGCTTGTCGCAATTCTGCTGATTGTTCCGGTTATCAGCCACGTTTTCGAGTTTTTCGTGCAAGTCGGCTTCGCGTATTTTACGCAGACGAGCGACCACACGGACGAAGCGATTATCCGCTCGGTTTGCATTTCGGTTTTGTCGGCGCTCTTCAGTTTATTTATTATGCGGCGCAACGTGATGATTGTCGGCGAGGCGGAAAGCAAATCCATCTGGAACGACCTTGCGAGGTTTCCCGTTTTGATTTTCGACTTTGTAATGTTCGTTCCGCTTGAAATCGTCAGAATGCTGGGGCGCGGCGAATATCTGCGCGCTTTTGCCGGAGTTGCGGCATTGGGAATTTTCTCAGAGGCGCTTGGTTGGGCGATTACAAACAAACCATTTTGGACGTATGGAGGCGGACACGAAATTCCTCTGGCGAAGTTTTGGGGAATTGACGGAATTATTCTCCTTCTGATCACCATCGCGCTGTCGGCAATTGTCTTGCGACGCGCCGCAAAATCGTCTGCAGGCGCGTGATTAAACGGTTGTTTTCGGTTAAAATTAAAAATTGCTTCTAACAGCAAAAATTTAGAATTTAAAAACAACTATTGAGTAACAATCCGATAAAATCAGTTCACATCACGAATTACTATCACAAGAATTCGGGCGGAATCAGCACATCTTACAACAACCTGCTCGACGCTGCCGGACGTCATAAGCGTTTTGTCAGCTTAATTGTGCCGGGCGAACACGAAGAAATCGAGCAAATCAACGATTACGCCAAGATTTACTACATACCCGCAATCAAATCGCCGATTTTCGACAAGCGTTACCGGATGATTATGCCTTGGCAATATATGAAGCACGGGACGCTGATTCGCAAAATTCTTCTCGAAGAAAATCCCGATATGATTGAGGTTTGCGATAAATACACGCTGAGTTTTATGGGCGTGATGGTTCGCACCAACCGTTTTAAAAAGCTCGGTCGCCCGATGCTCGTTCATTTTTCGTGCGAGAGAATGGACGACAACATCGCGTCTTTTCTAACTAAAGGTAAAATCGGAAAACGGCTCGCTCGTCTGGCAATGGGAACTTACAATTTTGCTTTGTATGATTTCCACATCGCAAATTCGGAATACACAGCGCAGGAATTTTACGAATCGGTCGCGGTTAAAAACGATTCGCGCATTTCCAAAAATTTTTTGAATTACTCGTGGCGCTCTTTCAAAGCGGCGAAAATTCCTTACGGCGAACGTATTTTCATTTGTCCGCGCGGCGTTGATGCCGAGAGATTCAATCCGCGCAGGCAGTCTGACAAAGTAAAACGCGAAATGCGAAAGCGCGCCGGAGTGCCGGAAAATTCAACTGTTCTGCTTTACGCGGGAAGAATCTCGCCGGAGAAAAACATCGGTTTGCTTGTCGAATTAATGAAGATTCTGGCAAATGATACGAAAAAAGATTTTCGTCTTCTTGTCGCCGGCGCGGGTCCGCAAAGCGATTGGCTAAAAGCGGAAACGGAAAAAAATTTTCCCGAAAAAATCATACAACTCGGACATCTCGACAAGGAAACTTTAGCCGATTATTACGCCAACGCCGACGTTTTCGTTCACCCGAATCCGCGCGAGCCGTTCGGCATCGCGCCGCTTGAGGCGATGGCGTCCGGCGTTCCAACACTCGCGCCGAACGCGGGCGGGATTTTATCTTACGCGACAAACGAAAACGCCTGGCTCGTCAAACCCGATGCGAAAAGTTTTGCGGCGACTGTCGGCGAAATCATTGACAATCCGGCTTTGCGCGCTGAGAAAACCGCCAAAGGCGTCGAAACCGCGCAAGCCAACACTTGGGAAAAATCAACAAACCGCCTGCTTGCGACTTACGACAAAGCCTTCACCGATTTTCAAAACCGCAAAGAGCTTTTCGTTTATAATGACAAAGCCGTAAATTTCGATTTTGCAAACGAATGCTACTAAACCGATTTAAGTTCATTAATTTTAGATGCTCGAATTAGTTTTTGCCAATCTGAAAACGCGCCCGTTTCGCACTGCTATCAGCGTTGTCGGCGTCTCGCTCGGCGTCGTTCTAGTCGTTTTATTCACCGGCTTGGCGCGCGGAATGTCGAATGATATGGCGCATCGCAATGCAAATTGGAAAGCGGAAATCATGTTTACACGCCCCGGCGCGGTGGAATTGACAAGCTCGTCTTTGAGTGTCAATACGGGTTACGCTCCGCGCCTTCTGGAAATTGACGGCGTCAAATCAGTCGTGCCGGTCGCTACCTACATTACGCCGAGCCAGAAAGGTCGGTTCGGCACGCTGCGGCTTGACGGCGTTGACTGGCAGGCATTTGCCGAAATGAACGATATGCAAACCATCGAAGGACGAGCGCCCGTGGCGAACGACGAAGTAATTCTCGACCAGCGGCAGATGCGCGAAGACAAACTAAAGCTCAATGACACGATTGAAGTTTTCGGCAAACCGTATAAAATCGTCGGCGTTTTCGCGCCGCCATCTGGCTCGCGTATAAAAATGTCGCTCGCCGCTATGCAGGACGCGATGCAGGCAGAAAATAAATGCACGTTTATTTTGGTCAAATTAAAAGATGGCGCTGACGTTGACGCTGTTGCGCAGCGTATTAACGAAACTCTGCCGGGAAATAAAATCAACTTAACGCGCGATTTGATAATCGACGCGCAGGAAAGAATTCCGGCTCTGAATTTATTTTTGCGCGTCCTTGTCGGTTTGGGCGCGTTCGTCTCGACGATTTTCGTTCTTCTTTCGATGTATACGACCATCACCGAACGGCGCAAGGAAATCGGCATCTTAAAATCTCTCGGCGCGCCGAAATCGTTTATTATCAAAGTTATCGAAGGCGAGGCATTACTGATTGGCGTTTTCGGAATTCTGCTCGGTTTTGCCGCGTCGTTTATCGCATCTTATTTGATTACAAAATTTTTTGAATTGCAGTTTGAATTTTCTCGCGGCTGGATTTTAACAGCGATTGCAATTGCCGTCGGCGGAAGTCTCGTCGGCGCGCTCTATCCGGCGTGGCGCGCGTCGGACATTGACCCGGTTTTAGTTTTAACGAACGAGTGAAAATAGTGGTAAACGGTAAGTGCTAAGTGGTAAGTTGCAGATAACCAATTTAAGATTACAACTTGTCTTCAAAGTTAAATTACAATCGTCAACTTTTCATCTGGAACTTACCGCTTACCGTTTACTGCTTACCGCTATTTCTCAATTATCTCGCTAATTTCCCGCTGCAAGGTTTCTCTTTCGACTAACAATCGCAAAAACAACGCTCGCTGGCGAAACAAAAGCCACGTGGCTTTTATCCAGACGGTCATATCAATTAAGGTTTCAAACGAGCGCAGCGCGACGTAGCCGCACAAAATTACAAACGGTATCGAGAGAAGCGCGAATTGCCAGCCGAAAAACCAGAAAACGATTGCGAAAACAATCATCCACGTCATCGGCATAAATACGATTGCGGCGAGAATTTTATAAGTCGAGCCGGCTTCGTCCGCGCCGTGCGTTTTGAACATTATGCCGATGAGATTTGAGAAAAGATACGCGGGCGAATGAATGATTGCGCCGACAATTGAAAATGGTAAAAGCAGAATTAAAATCGCGTTTCGCAGAATCAAATAACGGAAAACGTAAGCGGTCGGATGCTGCAAAACTGAAAGACTCTGCGCCGTAACTCCGCTTGTTTTCAATTCGTTTTCGTATCGCTCAATCTTCTCGGTCAACTCGCGCATTTGTTCGGGATTATTTTGTCCTAAAAGCGTGTATTTTTCCGCCAAATCTTGAAGACGCAGAAAACTTTGCGCCAGAGTTTCCTTAAATAAAAGATTTTGATAAACGGATGAGAAAAGCGCTTCGGCTTTGAGAATCGTGTCGAGTTCTGCGGGCGATTCGAGATTCAAAGTTACGTTTCTCAAGGCGGTTTCAATTCGCGCGGTCAGTTCTCGAACCGCATCGCGTGGCGGCTCGCTGTGTTTGTCGAGCGCGACGAATTCAACATTGAGCGGTGCGCCGTAACGAATTAACGCTTCGCTGCGAAACGACGTTTTTGAAGTGTAAAAAAGTCCGACCGGCATTATCTTTAGACCTTTTTTCAGCAAATTTTCGTCGAAGTTAAGCGCACCGATAGCGATGCGCGCCGCGCCGTTTTTCAAAGGCTGCAAAGTTGTTTCGTCGTGCGAGATTCCTTCGGGAAAAATTGCGATGCAGCGATTTTGCGCTAGATATTCGTAGCAAACGGCAAAGGTCGAAAAGTTTTTCGACATCTCCGCGCTCGCGTCAATCTGGCGATAAACGGGCAGAACTTCGAGAGCGTGCATTAAAAACGCGGCGGCTTTAATTGAAAAAATCGTGGATTTGGCGAGAAAGGAAACACGGCGCGCCAACGACACATAAACGAGCGCCGGGTCAATCAAACCATTCGGATGGTTGAGAACGAAAATTACCGCGCCCGAACGGGGAACTCGCTCGACATTAACCGCTTCGATGCGGCGAAAAAAAAGACGTAGTGCGATGCTGATAATGGCGTGAAGAACGCGGCGAAAAAACGTGCCTTTGCCGAGAAAAACCATTTGCCACAAGCGCAAAGTTTTTACGCTTTCCGATTCCACTGCGGAGTTATTTTGTTCATTTGAGTTTCTCAATGTTTGAGAGAAATTTAGCCGTAGATAAACGCGGATTAACGCAGATAAATACAAGAAAGGATTTTAGAAACCAATGGGTAAATTATAATGCCGCTTGTTTATTTCAATCGTTATATTTTTTCTTATCCGCGTCTATCTGCGTTCATCTGCGGCTAAATATTTCTTATTCGTCTTCGTCATCATAATCGCCTTCTTCGCCGAATTCCCAACCGTCGTAAGTTGTGATTTTGTAATCTTCGGCGAGCTTGGCAAATTCGACGTTTCTCTGCGCTAAGGATTCGGGCGTGTGCGCTTCGGTTTTGTCGATGTGCAGCATATATTCGCCCGTCGATTCTTCGGTTTCCTCGTCGCCGAGTTCAAATACGCCGATAAAATCGTAGTCCGTCTCTTCGAGCGCGACGCCGAGGCTTTCCAGCTTGTCGGGGTCTGAATCGACAAAGTAATAGCTGTAGAGCATCGGCTCGTCAACTTTCCAGTTGTCTTCCTGTTGGGCTTCAGCAAAAATTTCCTTGATGCCCGCAATCTGCGATTCCGTGTCTTTGAATTCCATATTATTCCTCGTCGTCTTCGATGTGAGCGATATGCTCTTTAATCAGCGAACTGCTCTGAATCGCGCCGACACCGCCGGTCGGCTCCGAGTCTTCGTAATTTTCGAGCGAATGGTCTTGCCCGCCTTTATGACTTTTTCCGCCTGAAATGGCGTGCATATCCTCGTCGGAAATCGTGCCGTCGCCGCCCGGAATGTCGCTTCCCGTATCGGTTGTGTTTTTCGTGTCGTCATTATAAACGCCGTCATTGTCCTGTGCCATTTTTCTTTGTCTCCCTTGTAAATTAAATTTGAAAACTTATCTTAATACTTTGCCGTTATAAATTGCCATCGGTTGATTAAAAATTGTAGGGGCGAACCCTTTTGGTCGCCCGTCTTGTCCATAATCAACCGTGCGGGCGAGGACAAGCCATCGCCCCTACAATCTATTCGTCGGTTCTTTCTTCATCGCGCCGTTCGGGTCGCATATGAGGGAACAGAATCACGTCGCGGATTGAATGTTTATTAGTCAGAAGCATCACCAATCTATCAATCCCGATGCCGATTCCGGCGGCGGGCGGCATACCGTAAGCGAGAGCGCGGATGTAATCTTCGTCCATCACCATCGCTTCCTCGTCGCCCGTTTCCCGCTCTCGCATCTGGTCGCGGAAACGCTCGTATTGCTCCTGCGGGTCGTTCAGCTCGCTAAAACCGTTGGCGCATTCCATTCCATTTATAAAAAGCTCAAACCGCTCGGCGATGTTCGGATTCTCCGGCGAGGCTTTCGACAAAGGCGAAATTGATTTCGGGTAATCAATGATGAATGTCGGTTGGATTAATCTTTTTTCAATCATCAAGTCAAAAATTTCAACAATCAAACTCGCTTTGCCAGCATCATTGTGAAATTTTTCAAATCGCCCTGCTTTTTCAGGATATTCACTTACCGCATCATTCCAAGCCTTTCTTGATGCTTCATCAACTTTTTTTCTAATCTCAGGCGTTACAAATTCTTTTGGCGGCAATAAATCGTGAAACATTTTTTGGGCAAATGACCAAGTTAAATCTGTAAGTTCATAATCGTTGAACCAATCTAAAGAAAAACTCTTCCCGTTGTATTCGAGGAAACTATACTCTTTTACAATATAGTCAGAAATAGCATCTTTCATTGAAATCCTTTTGAAAAATTCAAAATCAATTTCTCGTGAATGTTGCACGTATCTGAATTCTTTCATCATTGATTCGTCGCCTTCGTGAGGAACATAAACATCTATCGGCGTTGTAATTTTTACTTTCAAACTTCCGCCCGTCGCTTTCTGCACCGATTCTTTTATCATCGCTTCGGCGAAATCCATCATGCCGTTCACATCCATATAGGCGCAGTAAAATTCGAGCATCGTAAATTCCGGGTTGTGTTTTTGCGACAAACCTTCGTTGCGGAAATTACGGTTGAGCTCGTAGACCTTTTCAAAACCGCCGACCGTCAGGCGTTTCAGATAAAGCTCGGGCGCGATGCGGGCGTAAAGCGTGATGCCGAGAGCTTTGTGAAAAGTTTCAAAAGGCTCTGCCGCCGCGCCCGTCGCTTTCGGCGTCAGCATCGGCGTTTCGACTTCGATAAAACCCGCGTCGTCGAGAAAACGGCGCATCCCGCTGATTAATTTAGCGCGGCGCTCGAAAACTTCCCTTGTCGTTAAACCTTCGTGTTCGACCTGCAAGCTCGACGCAATCAAATCGGCGTAGCGAAAACGCCGCTTGATTTCCGGGTCGGCAATACCGTGCATCTTGTCGGGCATTGGCAGCAACGCTTTCGATAAAAACTGAATCGTCTCGACGTGAACGCTCAACTCGCCCGTGTTCGTCAAAAACAAAAACCCGCCGACGCCGACAAAATCGCCGCCGTCGAGTAGCTTAAATAAATCCCAGCCATTGACTTCCGAATTTTTACCGTCGTTGGCAACGCCTTTTATATCGTCGCGCCGAACGTAAATCTGCAAGCGATTCACGCCGTCCGACAAATGAACAAACGCCGCTTTGCCCATCGTGCGCGGAGTCGTCGTCAATCTGCCCGAAACTTTTACATTGTCGAATTCTTTCAGCTTCGCGTTAAGTTTTTCCTTCAACTCGGGCGCGGGCTTTTCGCCTTCTCCCAATGTGGAAATATGCTCTTTGATTTCTTTAGCAACAGCGGCAACAGGTTCAAACGACAAAATGTTTGAAATCGCATCTTCCGCGCCGGTTATTTGAGAGCGTTCAAATTTATTCGGATAAACGTTGCCGACAAGTTCTCGCAACGCTTCGAGATGCGCGCGACGGGCTTCGGTCTGATCGTTCTGTTCGATAATTTCGTCAAATTCGGAAATGTTCATAGATATTTTGTTTTAATAGAACAAAGATTATAAACCACACAATGTTAATCGCGCATTACACGATTGATTGTTATTGGAATTTGCGGCTTGTGATTTGTAAATTGCAATCGGCAATATGTTAATCTGACAGTTAAAAGATTATGAGTTTTCCATCCGAATCAAAACCGGACTTTGAACGCCTGCGCGACGAAATCGGCAAAGGCGCGCGCGTCGTTTCCCTGAGCGGTTTGACGTCAATCGCTTCACGCGCCTTTGTTTTAGCGAAACTGCAAACGGAGACGCGAAAAACATTCGTCGTCGTCACCGATTCAAATAAGGAACTCGAAAACTGGGAATGCGATTTGGATTTCTGGAAAAATACATCGAGAAAGCAAACCGATTCGACAATTTCATCTCTTCCTTCGATGGAATCGGACGTATACGCCGGAGTTTCGCCGCATGCCGAAACGCTGGAAAAGCGTGCTCTAACGCTTTGGAATTTATCATCAGGCGCACCGGATTTTCTCGTCACGTCAATTAAATCATTAATAACGCGCACGGTTTCGCCTGCGGAAATGCGCGAGCTTGGCGCTGTTCTCCGGCGCGATGAAGATTTTGCGCCCGAAACTTTGCTTGAAAAATTAATCTCCGCCGGTTACGTCCGCGAAGAGCCGATAAAAAATGTCGGCGAATTTTCTGTGCGCGGCGGCATCGTTGATGTTTGGTCGCCAGCGGCGGAAAATCCCGTTCGCATCGAATTTTTCGGCGACACGGTTGATTCGATTCGAGAATTCGATGCCGAAACGCAGCTTTCGACAAATCAGTTAAAAGAAATTTCAATCGCGCCGATGCGTGAATTTGCCGCTACCGCGCAGGATTTTCGAGATTGGGCGCGTTTCGCGCGTGAAAAATTCGCGGACGAACGATTTTCTAGAAATCTGCTTGACCGAACAC
>JALYZF010000275.1 GCA_030948995.1 Acidobacteriota bacterium | reverse complement strand
CTCTTACCCAAAAACGGTTCGACATAATACCTGCTTGCCGTGCGTTACGACACCACGGAGAGCAATTTCATAACTGGCTCAAGAAAAACAGTCTCAAGCGAAATCTGCGTTTAATCCTATGAAACATTTTTACCCATTGGAGACTTTTAACCATCTTTGACTTCATATAGATCTTCCGCACGAGGCTCAAATCTTTCAAAACGGGCGCGACAGCGTGTTGCCCGTTTCGCTGAAATCCGGCGCGACCGTATCGTCAATGTCTCTCGACTCGCCGATAGCTTCGGCTTGCGCCCGGACGATGTCGCTCATCGTGATGATGCCCAAGAAACGGCGAGTTTCGTCGCGCTCGACGACTGCGAGTTGCCGCACTTTGGCTTGATTCATACGCACGACGGCGCGGCTTAAAAGATGCTCGGGATAAACGGCGTGGCATTTGTCGGCGATTTCTCCGACAAGTTTTCCGCCACCCGTTTCAGCAAGATTTCGGCGCAGACGCATTTCGGTTATCACGCCGACGCAGCGCGAGTTTTCGTTCAAAACCGGAAAAGTTGTGAACTCCGTGTTTTTGACTTGCTCGACGGCTTCGGCGACGGTCGAAGCGGCGCGAATCGTGATGACTTCGGTCATCATCGCATCCTTGACTTTGATTTGTTCGAGCGCGTGAATGGGCGTTTTCGAGCGGTGCGGCAAATGAATATCGTCCTGTTCGAGCAGTGCTTCGTAAATCGGCACGGGACGAAAACGTCTGGCTAAACCGTAAGCCGTCATATTGGCAATCATCAAAGACAAAATCAAACCGTAGCTGCCCGTCATTTCGAAAATTATCAGCACCGAAGTTATCGGCGCTCTGATAATTCCGGCGAAAACCGCGCCCATTCCGACGAGGGCGAACGCGCCGATTTCACCCGTTGAATGACCGAGCAGATTGAGGAAACTGATGAACTACGGTTTATGTCCCTGGTTATCGAATTACAAACACTTTACATAATTTCAGTTTTGACCATTCCTTATCAGCGGTTATTGCCGGAATATTTAGTTTGATAGCCAGCGCGAGACAAGCGCGGTCCCCCAATGATATGCCGTATTGTTTGGTCAACGGTCTGAGGCGCGCGGCTTCCCACGCCAAATCTTCATTTATGCCCCTACAGGGCTGATAAGAAAACCCCGAAGCAAGCTATCGGGGAATTCTTTACGATTTACGATTAAACGCGATTGAAAATGCCACAAATCACGGACTCGGATTTTGTTTAAGTTAAATCTTTCCGTCAAGTGTGAGCCGATAGTTTCAATTACTTTACGGGTTTTCCAAAAGAATTTAGCCGTTATTTTGTCAACTTCGTCAGTTTGTTCTTTCATATTCTTGCGTTTCGGAACGACCAGCCGAGTCCCGAGAGCGGTAAAACCTACAGAATTTCGCGGGCACCAGCTTTTAATTTTATCCGAAGCATTGAAATTGGTAAAACCTATAAATATAAAACAGGCAAAAAGCAAAATAGACTTGTTTTTCAAAAATTTGTAAATTGCGTTATTTTACCTGTAATTAAACAGCTTAATAAAAAAACTACATCCTAATTGTTAATTGCAATCAAAAGTTGAATTTTAACTTGCAATAATTGGTTTTACCAATTATTATTGTCTCCGGCGTAAAATCAGACCAAACAAAATCTGCGAAATACTGAAGGGAAGTTAAAATAATGAGAAAAAGTCAATTTCATTACGATATTCTATTCGGAGCTTTAATTATAATTCTGCTGAATTTTACCGGCTCGTTCGGGCAAGAATATCGAGGCACGATTACCGGAAACATTACCGATCCGAACGGGGCGATTATTCCCGGAGCAGCCGTAACCGTTCAAAACATAGAAACAAATGTAACGTCGAGCGTTACGACTAACGACGAAGGAAGTTTTACTTTTCCTTTGCTTTTGCCCGGAAAATATAAACTTTCGGCAACTGCGCCGAACTTTAAAACAATCGTCCGCGAATCAATTCAATTGGATGTTGGCGACCGTTTGACGGTTGATTTGAAATTGGAAATCGGAACGACCGCAGAGGTTACCGTTGCCGCCGATACGGAGTTGGTCGAGCGCGGCACGGTTACGACCGGAACGGTCATTACCGAGCGGCAAATTACCGAACTTCCGCTTTCCGAAGGCGCGGCGTATAATTTGGCGACGCAGGCGCCGGGCGTTTCCTATACGGGTAATCCGCAGTTTTCCGGTCCGACCGCGAACGGAAATCTCGCCGCGTTTCGCACTAACGGGGCGAGCGGAAATTTAATAACTCTTGACGGCTCGCCAAATATCGGATTTGACGGCGGAGTCGCATACACGCCGCCGCCCGACGCTCTGACGCAGTTTAAGATTCAGACTAACGCTTTCGACGCGCAAAACGGTTTTACCGCCGGTTCGACCGTCAACGTCGCGGTCAAAAGCGGGACAAACAAACTGCACGGCTCGGCTTATTATTTTAATCGCCCGGAAAAATTGACGGCGAACAATTTCTTTAACAATCGGCTCGGTCGGGTGCGACCGCCGCGTTCTTATTACCGCGTCGGCGGACAGATAAACGGTCCGGTTTATATTCCAAAACTTTACAACGGCAAAGATAAAACATTTTTTATGTTTTCCTACGAGAGACAAAAGGATATTCACGCCGAACCGATAACGCTGACCGTCCCGACGGCGCTGATGAGAACCGGAAATTTTTCCGAATTGCTTTCGCTTTCGACGCCGATTTTAATTTACGATCCGGCAACTGCCGCTCTTCGCAACACTTCGTGCGCCGCCGGCAGCACCGGAACTACCGTTTGCCGAACGCCATTTGCGGGAAACATTATTCCGACGGCGCGTCTTAATCCGGCGGCAGTCGCATTTTTGAATCTCTATCCGCAGCCTAATCTGCCGGGCGTAACCAATAACTATTTTTCCAATCAAAGTCTCTCCCGTCCGTATGATTCGTATCTGGCAAGAATTGACCATAATTTCAATTCAAATCATCGCATCTTCGGCAAGTTTTTCTACAGCAAAAGCAATGAAGACCGTTATAATTTTCTTGATGCGCCGAATTCAATTACCCAAGGTTTTGAAGTTCGCACCAACAAAGGCGGAAGCATTGATTATACGGCGACACTTTCCAACGAATTCGTCTTTGACGTTCGTTCGAGTTTGAACGATTTCGCGCAGACGCGAACTCAAGCAAATCCGATGTCTGCCTCCGCGCTAGGTTTTTCCGGCATTGCGGCAATTTCGCAGTCAACGGTTTTTCCTGAATTCGATTTCACCAATTTCACCACGCTCGGAGCGCAGCGCGCCGATTACAACGAAGGTTTGAACAGAGACTTCAAATTGTTTTCCATTCAACCGACTCTGACCCAGATTTTCGGCGACCATACACTGAAATACGGTTACGATTACCGCCGATTACTGGAAAACCGCACGACGAACGGTTTTAACGCCGGGCGCTTTTTATTTACCGGCACTTACACGGCTCCGGCTTCAAACTCCAGTTCGAGCATTGTCAATCAGGTGGGACGTGATTTGGCGGCGTTTCTCTTAGGAATTCCTTCAGCAAGCGCTAACAGTTTTATTGAACAAGCGATAGGTTATGGTGTCAGCTCAAACTACAACGGCTTTTTTGTTCAAGATGACTGGCGCCTGACACAGAAATTAACCTTAAATCTCGGCTTACGCTATGAACTCGAATCAGGCTTGAGAGAATCGAACGGACAATTCGTGACAGGTTTCGACACGACGACGGCAAGCCCGCTGCAAGCCGCGGCGCTGGCAAATTTCAATGCCAGCGTTCCTGCCAGCGTTCCGGCTGCGACATTTCAAAATCTTACAGGCGGATTAAAGTTTGCCACCAGCCCGAACGATGTTAATCAGGCGACGGATAAAAATAATTTCCAGCCGCGCATTGGTGTCTCGTATGCTTTGAACGATAAAACCGTTCTTCGCGGCGGGTTTGGAATCTTCACTTCGCCGTTTCAGATTCAGGCGATTAATCAAAACGGTTTTACGGCTTCGACCACTTTCACGCCGTCGACCAACAACGGTTTAACTTTTCTGGCAAATATCAACAATCCTTTTCCAACCGGCTTGAATGCGGCAATCGGTTCGAGCCTCGGTTTAAATACTTCGCTCGGAACAACTCTGGGAACGACCAACGCAACCGGTCCGACGGCGACGACCGTTTACGACTACAACCGGAAAAATGCGAACTACGCCAGAATTATCGGCGGCATTCAGCGCCAACTGCCTTATAATTTCGGCGTCGAGGCGACTGTCGTTTATTCGCACGGCTATAATCTGCCGGTCTTCCGCCAGTTAAATTACATCCCGCGCCAATATCTCAATGATTTGAGCGGACTTACCGATGCGACGGCAATCAACAGCGCAATCACGACGAATCAAACGTTTTTAAACGCGCTGGTTGCCAATCCGTTTCGCGGTCTGGTTCCGCAAAATGCCTCACTAAATGCCGCGACTATTCAACGACGATTTCTTTTAACTCAGTTTCCGCAGTTTCAGGATTTGATTGTAAATGAATATAACGGAACGAATAACTACGCTTCACTGCAGCTTCAGGCAACCAAACGATTGGGACAGGGACTTTCGTTTAATGCCGCTTACACATACGCGCACGAGCGCGAAAGAGTGCGCCGTCTTAATCCGCAGGACGAGAATTTGACCGAAATGATTTCGACGTTCAGCCGTCCGCACCGCATCGCATTTTCGAGCGTTTACGAACTTCCGTTCGGACGCGGCAGGGAATATTTCAACAACTGGAATCCGGTTGTTGACGCTTTCCTCGGCGGTTGGCAGCTTAATGCCGTGTATGAATGGCAGTCGGGCGAACCGCTCGTCTTGCAGAATGTGTTTTATAACGGCGACCTCACGCAGTTGAAAAATATGCTTGGTAAATCAGACGGTCAGGGCAGACGTTACGGCGTAGATATTCCGGCTTTCGATACCAGCGGATTTTTTTTATCAACCGGCGCGGCTTTGTCATTCGGCAATAATTACACTGTCAGCAGTCAGAACACTTTGCGTAGTATTCCTTACACGCTAAACAACTTTCGCAACCAGCCGTTTCAAAAATTCGATGTCGGTTTGACCAAAAACTTCAACTTCAATGAAAGAATGAAACTACAGGTCAGAGTCGAAGCAATTAACGCTTTCAATTGGGTTTATCTCGGAAACGGGCTTCAGCTTTCGTCCACTAGCACGACTTTCGGCTTTGTCAGCGGACAAAGAAATCTGCCGCGAGACATTCAGCTTGGCGCGAGATTTACCTTCTAAAGGCGAAGGGTGAATGATTTAATTAAACCACGCGAGCCGTTTGCGACAACTAGCTATAAGAGGCTCACATTGTCTGAAAGACAAATTACAATGAAACTTTTTTGGCTGGTGCATTTGATTTTAATTTTCGGTTTGACCGCAATTCAAATTAAAGCGGAAATTCCAAAAATTCCGAAAGCCGATTTAACGGTCGCTTCAGACGGCAGCGGCGATGTCAAAACTCTGTCGGAAGCGATTGCCAAAGTTCCCGAAAACAATTCAAAACGCTTCGTGATATTCATCAAAAAAGGCGTTTATAAAGAGCAAATCAGAATTCCCGCCACTAAACCTTTCATTTCATTAGTCGGCGAATCAGCCGGAAATACGAAATTAACTTTCGATTTAACAAACAAAGCGACCGGCTCGACTTCGGCAAGTTATAGTTTTTACGTCGGCGGACACGATTTTTATGCGGAAAATCTGACGTTTGAAAATTCCTTCGGGAAAGGTTCGCAAGCGGTCGCGGTTTTAACCGACGCTGACCGTTTGATTTTCAAAAACTGCAAATTTTTAGGCTGGCAGGACACGCTTTACGCGAAAGGCGGACGGCAGTATTTTGAGAATTGCTACATCGCGGGCGCGGTTGATTTTATTTTCGGAGAAGCCCAGGCGGTTTTTGAAAATTGCGAAATTCATTCGACGGGCGACGGCTACATCGCCGCGCCGATGCGTTTTGCGGCGGACGAACCGAGCGGTTTTGTTTTTGATAATTGCAAATTGACCGGCGAAAATATCGAAAAGGGCGTTTTTCTCGCCAGACCTTGGCGCGATTACGGTAGAACCGTTTTTTTGAATACGAAAATGGACGCATTTATTCGTCCCGAAGGCTGGAATGATTGGCTTCCGACGCGCGAAAAAACCGCGTATTTCGCCGAATACAATTCGAGCGGGGCGGGTGCGAAAATCGGTGAAAGAGTCAAATGGGTGCATCAATTAAACGATGCGGAAGCGAAACAATTCGCGCCCGAAAATTTCTTGAAAGGCGCGGATAATTGGAATCCGAAAGCGGCGGACGCAGTTTGGCAGAAAAAAAACAAACCGGATTTTCAAACCGTCGCGTGGAAAGATATTTTGAAGCAGTCTGACGATTGGTATCAAACCGACGAAGCCGCGCGAATCGCCGACCAAGTTATTTTGTATCAAAAAGACAACGGCGGCTGGGAAAAAAATACTGATATGGCGGCGATGCTCGACGAACGGGAAAAAGCCGCGCTAATAAAAGCAAAATCTGCGGGCGAAACGACGATTGACAATGATGCGACGTGGACGCAGCTTCGATTATTGGGCAAGATTATTACGGCGAGTTTGGCGAAAACGACACCGCCGAATAATTTTCCGAAATATAAAGAATCGTTTAACAAAGGCTTAGATTATCTGTTTGCGGCGCAGTATGCGAACGGCGGTTATCCGCAATTTTATCCGCTTCGCAAAGGTTATTACACGCACATCACATTTAACGACGACGCGATGATCGGCGTGTTGAAACTGTTGCGCGAGGTTGCCAAAAGGGATGATGATTTCAAATTTGTTGGCGAAGCCCGACGCGCGAAAGCCGAAAGTGCGGTCGAAAAAGCGACTCCGTTAATTTTGAAATTACAAATTGAAGTGAACGGCAAAAAAACGGTTTGGGCGCAGCAATATGACGAGAATACTTTGAAACCAGCGGCAGCCAGAAACTTTGAACCGATTGCGCTGACGGCGGGCGAATCGGTCGGCATCGTTAGATTTTTAATGCTCGACGCGCATCCCAGCCAAGAAAAAATTGTCGCGATTGAATCGGCAATTGTTTGGTATCGCCAAAACAAAATCGAAGGCATTCGATGGGAACGCACCAAAGGCGAAAACACGGTCGTCAAAGACAAAGACGCGCCGCCGATTTGGGCGCGATTCTACGAAATCGAAACGATGAAACCGATTTTCATCGGGCGCGATTCAGTCATTCATTACAATGTTTCGCAAATCGAAGCCGAACGCCGCAACGGTTATCGCTGGTATGTTACCGAACCAAATGAACTTTTGGACAAAGATTATCCGAAATGGAAAGAAAAGATCGGGAAGAATTAGCCGCGAACAAACACGAAAAAGCACGAAAAGAAAACAGATTTTTAAGAGATGAAAACAAATTGAATTTATTTTTTTCTTATCTGCTTTATCTGTGTCTATCTGTGAAAATCTGCGGCTAAAACTCTTTCGATTTTTCGTGAAATCCGCGTGTTCGTGCGCGGCAAAAATATATGCAAAACCGTCGGGAATTTTTACAGCTTTTGATTGCGGGCGCGGGCGCGAGTCTGGTTTTGCCGAACATCAATTTCGGTCAAACCGCCGCTAAACAGACGGCTGACGCTTGGGCGCAAGTGCCGCAGATTCTTGCGCGAATCGTGCCGCCGAAGTTTCCGAAAAAGGATTTCGACATCACGAAATACGGCGCGCAAGTCGCCGGGAAAAACGATGCGACCGACGCGATTCGGCGGGCGATTGAGGATTGCAGCAAAGCGGGCGGCGGGCGCGTCGTTGTGCCAAACGGCGAATTTTCGACCGGCGCGATTCATTTGAAATCGAATGTTAATTTGTATGTTTCAAAAGGCGCGACTTTGAAATTTTTGCAGGATATAAAAAAATATCCGACGGTTTTCACGCGCTTTGAAGGCACGGAATTGATGAATTTCTCGCCGTTTATTTACGCTTTTGAACAAACAAATATTGCGGTTACGGGTGAAGGAACTTTGGACGGACAGGCGGACGCGGCGCATTGGTGGAATTGGAAAAACGGCAAATCTCAGCCGAATCAAAACGCCGACAGAAAAGTTTTGCTCGAAATGGCTGAAACGGGCGTTCCGGTTGAAAAAAGAATTTTCGGCGAAGGACATTTTATGCGAACGCAGTTTGTTCAGCCTTATCGCTGTAAAAATGTTTTGATTGACGGCTTAACAATCGTCAATTCGCCGATGTGGGAAATCAATCCGGTGTTGTGCGAAAACGTTACCGTTCAAAATTTGAAAATCAATTCGCACGGTCCGAACAACGACGGGTGCGACCCGGAATCTTGCAAAGACGTTTTGATAAAAAACTGCGTTTTCGACACGGGCGACGACTGCATCGCTATTAAATCCGGCAGAAACGCCGACGGCAGACGAATCAACGTGCCGTCTGAAAATATCGTCGTAATGGATTGCGAAATGCGCGACGGACACGGCGGAATCACGGTCGGCAGCGAAATTTCCGGCGGCGTTCGCAATGTTTTCGGAATGAACTGCAAACTCGATTCGCCGCACTTAGACCACGCTTTGCGCGTCAAAAATAATGCTTCGCGCGGCGGACTGCTTGAGAATTTCTATTTCAAAAACATCCGCGTCGGGCAAGTCGCGCACGCCGTCATTACAATTGATTTTAATTACGAAGAAGGCGCGAAAGGCAGTTTCACGCCCGTGATGCGAAACTTCTCGGTCGAAAATCTGACGAGCGGCAAAAGCGAATACGGAGTTGATATTCAGGGTTTGGATAACGCTCCGGTCTACGAT
>JALYZF010000266.1 GCA_030948995.1 Acidobacteriota bacterium | reverse complement strand
TACGGTCGGTCGGTCGTCATCGCGTCGAACGAATCGGCGAGACAGACGATTTTGGCGATAAAAGGAATCTCGCGATCTGAGAGTTCGTCCGGGTAACCGCGCCCGTCCAATCTTTCGTGATGATATTTGGCAGCGAGCGGAACGTCAGCGTATGGATGATGAATCGGCATCAAAATTTCGTAGCCGACAACGGGATGTTTGTTTAATTCGGCGTGTTCCTTGGCGTTGATGCGATAAGGCGCGTTGATGATTCGGCTCTCTACGGTAAGTTTTCCGACATCGTGCAGGTAGCCTGCAACCGCCGCGCCTTCGACTTGGTTTTCCGTCCAGCCGAGTTCCGCCGCGATGATTTCCGAATATTTTCCGACTCTGACCGAATGACCTTCGGTGTATTTATCCTTGCAGTCAATTGCCGTTGCAAACGCTTTTACAGTATCTTTGTAGGTCATCTGCAAATCGTCGTAAAGACGACGATTTTCTTCGGCTCGGCGTTCAAGCTCCGCCATCATATTGCGCTGCGAAATTGCGACTCCGATATGCCGCGCCATCGCGCAAACGATTTCTTTGTCGTAAGAATTATAAGGCTCGCCGTTGGCTTTCTCGCCCAGCAAAATCAGTCCGACGATTTCTTCACGAATAACGAGCGGTATGGCAATCTCGACACGCTTTTTTTCCAAACTGCGGTCATAAACTTGGAAAAACGGCAAAACTTTTGCCTGCGAAATTTCAATCGCGTTCAAACCATTGGTTAAAAACTGTCGTTCGTCTTCATAACAAAGCGACAAACTAAGAGGAAAATCATCGCCCATTCCGCGCACAGCGAGCATATTAAGCTCGTGTCCGAAGCGCGAGTAACGCGCCACGCCGCCGCGCATAATCGCCAGCGAGCCGAGAAGAAGATGAAGCGACGTGCGAATCATCTCTTGAAAATTCTGTTTGTGCGCAACCTCGTGTCCGAGTTCGGCAAGCGCGCCGAAAGTGTGAATCAGTTTTTGTTGATTTTCTGCCATATTATTTAATGGAAAGTGGAAAACGGAAAATGGAAAATAAGTCGTTTCTTTTATTTTCCATTTTCCGTTTTCAATTTTGCATTATTACGTGATTCGTCAGTCCGAGCATCTCGAAAAGCTCGATTGTGTCGCCGTTAACGTCTGAAAAAACCACGCGCGCGCCTTTGTCCTGCGCCGCGTCAATTACGCCGAGAAGAATCGAGACGCCAATGCTGTTGACGATTTCCGTTTGGCGGAAATTGACGACCAGCGTTTTGCATCCGGCGTCGAGTTGACGCCGGCATTCACGCTCGATTTTTTCGCCGCTTAATTTATTCAGATAATCGGTAGCGAAAACGGTAGAAGTTTCGCCCGTAGTTTCGACGGGAATCGTTAGTTGATTGTTCACGGATTTTGTTTTATAGCTTTTAAGTGTAGATTTAGAACTTGAAAGCTAAGGTAAAACTTTAATCGCGTGTTGTCAAACTTTTTTCTTAATAACCTGTGCAAATATTCTTGAATTTAATCGCCGGTCATCGTTTCCGGCGGTTTGTTCGTCAGCTCTCGCCAAGTCGTCGGATTGCTTCCATCGTCCAATCGAATCATTGAAATTGCGCCCGGCGAAGGGCAGACTAAATAGCAAAGATTACAGCCGACACATTCAGGTTCGTCAACAACCGGAAAACGCAGCCCGTCAATTTCGTGAAAATCAAAGCATTGATGAGCGCCGTCTTCGCAGGCGACATAACATAGATTGCAGCGAATACAATTTTCGGGATTGACGCGCGCCACGGTTTTATAATTTAAATCGAGCGCGCCCCAATCGGTTACGCGCGGAACGCTTTTGCCGATAATATCGCCCACCGAAGCAAAACCTTTTTCGTCCAGATAATTATTCAAGCCGTCAATCATATCTTCGACAATTCGATAACCGTAGTGCATAACGGCTGTGCAGACTTGAACGTTTGACGCACCCAAAAGCAAAAACTCAACCGCGTCGCGCCAAGTGTTGATGCCGCCGATGCCGGAAATCGGAATATTTATTTCGGCATCACGCGCAAGTTCCGAAACCATATTGAGCGCAATCGGCTTGACGGCAGTTCCGCAATAACCGCCGTGCGCTGCCATTCCGTTGACATTCGGGTAAGGAATCATCGAGTCAATATCAACGCCCATCATCGAATTGATTGTGTTGATTAAAGAAACTGCATCCGCGCCGCCTTTGGCAGCCGCGCGTCCGGGCGGAATGATGCTGGTAACATTCGGCGTGAGTTTTACAATCACGGGCAAAGCAGACACCTCCTTCACCCACTCGGTAACCATACAAGTATATTCGGGAACTTGTCCCATCGCCGCGCCCATTCCGCGCTCCGACATTCCGTGCGGGCAGCCGAAATTTAATTCAAAACCGTCCGCGCCCGTATCTTGCGATTTCTTCACAATCTCGTGCCAAGCCTCGCGTTTGGATTCGACCATCAAAGAAACAATAACAGCGTTGTTCGGATATTTCTTTTTGCACTCGTAAATTTCCTTCAAGTTTACTTCGAGCGGTCGGTCGGTAATCAATTCGATATTGTTCAAACCAATCATCCGATTCGCGCCGTTATCAAGAGAAGCCAGCCGCGAGCAGACATTCACAATCGGCTCGCCCAAAGTCTTCCAAACCGCCCCGCCCCAACCCGCGTCAAAAGCCCGCTCGACCATCGAACCCATATTCGTCGGCGGAGCAGACGCCAGCCAAAACGGATTCGGAGATTTGATGCCTGCGAAATTTACATTTAAATCTGCCATAATTTTTTAACTTATATCAAAACTCCGTTTCAAATCTTCCCAAATTACTTTTGAATCCTCCAAAAATCTTATGAATTTCGGATTTTGCCGAATTTTGTCCAAGTGCGAATCGGTTGCGAAAAGAGGATAAACCGGCATTCCGGTGTCCACCGTTTCTTTAAGCCATTTGACGGATTCGTCCGCTTTGCCGTTAAGTGCGTAGGCGCAGGCGAAGTCGTATGTAACGTGGTGATATGCCTGCGAAATGGTAATTTGTTTGGCGATTGCGGGAATCATCGCTTCGGCTTTGGCGAATTTTCCTTGAAACGCCAGCAGCAGAACTTTTTCGCCCAGACGACGCGGATTATTCGGGGCTTTGGCAAGGGCGTCGTTGAGCGCGGCTTCGGCTTCTGCGACGCGGTTTCGTTTTATCAAGGCGTGCGTGAAGCCGTTCGCGTCGCAGCCGAACGGACGACCGATTTCAATCGCTTCGTCATAAAGTCCGAGCAGTGCATACGCATCAACCGAAGCGACCTGGATAAAATCGCTCGTCGGATCGAGTTCTCTGGCGAGTTGAAATTCACGAATGGTCTCATCTTTCATTCCCGCGTGAAAAGCTAAAATCGCCATTTCGCAATGTCCCGCCCGCGGATTAAATTGCCGCGCCAATCGAATTTCCTCGACTCCCGCGGGAATGTCGAAGTTGCCGTATTTGCTCCACGCGATTTGATTTCTGACTTCAAAAATTTGCGGCAAATCGTGGTCGAGTCGTTCGGCTTTTTCGAGCGATTCTCTGCCCAAATCAATCCAAACCGGATTTCCCGCGTCATTATAGACTGCTTTCCAAACATACGCGAAAGCCAGCCGCGCGTGAGCCAGAGCGTAATTCGGGTCAATTTCAATCACCTTTTTGAACATCTCGATTGCCATTTCGATTGCCGGCGTAGGAGTCAAATTTCGTTTTTCAAAATAGTAGTTTCCGCGCAACAAATATTCGTAGGCTTTAACGTCGGGCGTGTATCGTTCAAGCAGAGCGCGTTTGTCTGTATTCAGCAGTTTGACTTTGAGCGCGTCAATTACCGCCAAGGTAATTTCATCTTGAACGGCAAAGATGTCTTCCACTTCGCTGTCATAGCGTTCCGACCACAATTGATAACCGTCGTCGGCGTTGACGAGCTGCACGGCGATTCTCATTCGATTGCCGAATCTGCGGACGCTGCCTTCGACAATCTTTTTCACGCGCAGGACTTTCGCTATTTCGCCGACTTCAAGATTTTTTCCTTTGAACGAAAACGCGGACGAGCGGGCGGCGACTTTCAAGTCGCCGATTTTCGACAGCGCGCCGAGCAATTCTTCCGCCAAGCCGTCGCAAAAATACTCGTTTTCCGCTTCCGCGCTCAAATTGGCAAACGGCAAAACGGCAATCGAATTTTCGTTTTGAAGCAATTCGTGCGACTCGTTTGAAATCGAAAATTTGGCGGTTTCCAAAGTTTGATTCGGCAGTTTGCTGTTTTCGAGTTCTTCGGCAAAATCAATTCGTCTCTTGAAATTGTTTAAATCGCCCAAAAGACTTTTCATCGTTTGATAACGCTCGGTCTTATTTTTCCGCAAGGTTTTGGCGACGATTTTCTGCAATTCTTCCGGCGCGTTTGCCGCGTAAAGCGCGAGCGGCTGCGGCTCGGCGTTTATCAAATTGGCGAAACTTTCCGGCAGCGAACCGCCCGCAAACGGCGTTCTGCCGGCAAGCATTTCGTAAATAACGACGCCCAAACTGAAAACGTCCGTGCGCTCGTCAACCCGCTCCCCTTTCGCCTGTTCGGGCGACATATAATTGATCGTTCCCATTATCAAGCCCCGCGCCGTTTCGCTCTGTTTGGCGGTCGCGCCTTCCGAATCGAGGAAAGAATTTTGTTGCTCGACGAGCTTCGCCAAACCGAAATCTAAAATTTTCACGTAACCGTCGGGACGCACGATAATGTTTTCCGGCTTGATGTCGCGGTGAACGATATGCGCCGTGTGCGCGGTGCATAAAGCATTTGCGACTTGAATTGAAATCTCCAACATCTGCGATAAGTTCAAAGGCGAATGTTCAATGGTCTCGCGCAAAGTCGTCCCTTCAATAAATTCGCTGACAATATAATTTGAATCTTCGGTTTCGCCGATTTCGTGAATGACCAGAATGTTTGGATGATTCAGAGCGGAAGCGGCTTTGGCTTCCCGTATAAATCTTTTGAGATTCGACTCGTGCCGGCTGAATTTTTCGTTGAGAAATTTAACGGCGACCGGACGTTCAAGTTTTTTATCCGTTGCAAGATAAACTTCGCCCATGCCTCCGAAGCCGAGTCGTTTGATTATTTGATAATGCCCGAAACATTTTCCGGCTTCAAATTTATTGTTTTGACCGTCCGTTTTTTTATCGAGGACTTTATTTGCGACCTTATTTTCGGCTTGAAGCAGCGTTCCGGCTTCCGAAATCTGTGTATCGTCCGGTTGACGTTTTCCCGCGTCAAGCAACGAGCTTTTGCCTGAAGGGTCTTCCGAATTTGGCTTTCGTTCACTAGACATTTTCCGCATCCCGTCAAATCAGAGAGATGAAATTTCGTAAATTCATTATAATTCAAGCGTTTGTTCCCGCAAACAAAATCCGTTCGCCAAACAGAGAAAAATGAATGCCTTGCGCCGCGAGCTTTCCGGTTTGCGCCGCGTCAACGGCTTCGCGCCCGCCGTTGACGCAATCGCCGCCCGCGAAAATGCGCGGATTCGACGTTTGCATCGTATCGGTATTAACTGCAATTCGCCCTTTTCCGTCGAGTTCGACGCCGATTGATTTCAAGAAATCTACTTGTTTTTGCTGTCCGATTGCTTTGATAACCATATCGCACTTGATTTCAAAAACATGATTTGAACCGTCTGTTTTCTCGCAACGCAAACCGGAAACTGAATTATTCTCATCGGTCAAAACTTCAATCGGCGCGGTTTGCCAGATGAATTCAACGCCGTCTTTTTTTGCCAGTTCGTATTCGTATTCGTATGCGGAAATGTCTCGTTCGGTGCGGCGGTAAATCATCAAAACTCTTTCAGCGCCCAAGCGTTTGGCTTGCGTTACGGCATCAATCGCCGTGTTGCCCGCGCCGATGACGGCGACGATTTTGCCCAACGGAACAGATTTCCAATCGCGCGTTTTTATTCGTTCGATAAAATCGAGCGCATCCATTACGCCGCTTGCATCTTCGCCCGCGATGCTTAATTTATTTGTCGCGCCGAGACCTACGGCAAGAAAAACCACGTCGTGATTTGATTGCAAATCTTCAAAAGAAATTTGGTTTGGACTCTGGACTTCGGACTTTGGACTTTGGACTATTTCAGTTTCCAACTGAAATTTCACGCCGAGCTTTTCAACTTGTTTCGCTTCGCCTACCGAAACGGCTTGCGACATTTTGTATTCCGCCATTCCGTAAGTGTCGAGTCCGCCGGGCAGAGATTTTTTATCGTAAATAGTAACTGCATAACCGAGTCTTGCCAGATAAGTCGCGCACGATAAACCTGCCGGACCTGAACCGATAATGCCGATTGATTTTCCGTTCGGGGCGCCTTTTTGGAAAATCTGTTTGTCGTTTCGCATCGCATAATCGGTTGCGTAACGTTGCAGTCTGCCGATTTCAATCGGCTTGTCCATCAAAGTTTTCTCGACGCACGCGCCTTCGCATAAAACTTCGACCGGGCAAACGCGGGCGCAGGTTGCGCCTATCGGGTTGGCGTCGAAAATGACGCGCGCCGAACCCGTAAGATTTCCCGAAGCGATTTTTTTGATAAACGAAGGCACGTCGATATGCGTCGGACAGGCGCGCGTGCAGGGCGCGTCGAAACAGTAAACGCAGCGATTCGATTCGAGAACCGCTTCGGCTTCCGATAAAGGCGGTGAAATCTCGCGGAAATTGCGTTCGATTTGTTCGATATTTAAAGGGGAATCATGCGTTAATGACATATTTTGATTAAATTTTTCGGCTTTAAGCCGCCTTTCTTCCAGTTACTAAATAAATAATGAAACAACCCAGTGCAGCACCGATTGTCGGAATGTAAACTTCGCCCTTTAGAAAATATAAAGCAGCGGTTGCGACCAACAGTAAAAAAATCAGCACAAGTAATATCATCCGCATCGCATTAAGAAATTTTGCGTCCATTTTTCTCTTTCAGCCTCAAATTAAAAATTAAATACTTTTCACGACGTTTTCATAAACTTCTAAAACTTCAGGCATATCGCCTGATAGATTTAGAATTTTTCCAAGCTGCGGGTCAACGGTTACAAAGTCCGCTTCTTTTTCAAGCAGCAATAAATAATTCCAAATTTCGCCGAAGACGCGCTTTGCTTTTTCTCCGCGATGCCAAAAGGGAATCGTTATATTTGCTTTGTCGTCATAAAGCGTGATTTGAATTCCGTTGTCGGCTTCTGCTTCGTTTAATTCCAGATGACGATGATTTACATTTTCTTCTTCCTCGAAAATACTATCCATTTCTGACATTTCGTTAAAGCCGAATGCGAAAACTTCCAACTCGGGATTCAAGTTTTTTAGAGCGTCGGCGAGCCGGTGTTTCCGAATTTCCTTTTCGGGCTGCGGAAAACTCGGGCTTATCTCTTCGCCGGAAAATAATTCTTCAACTGTTTCAAGCGGGTCAATGCCCGCTCTGGGTTTGAATAAATAAAGCTCATAACTCATAAATTTTAATCTGCCGCAAGTTTCGCGCGATGCCTGTAAACCGTCAGCGACTCGTTTTCATTTTACCCGCGAGCAGTATTTTTGTCTTTCTTGCATTTTATTTCGTCGCCGAAAAGAAAAATTCTTTCGCATTATATTTTAATTTTGAGCGTGACGAAATAGAGACCGGCAATTATTTCAAGCCTTTTAGCATAACCGCGTCGTGATTCCAAGAGCCGCGCACGAGGGCGAGAAGTTTTCCGTCGGGCGAAAAACTGAAATCGAAAATCTGCTCGGCATTAAAATTCGTAAATTGCTGCGCTTTGCCGCCGTCGAGCGGTTGCCGCCAGAGATTGCCGACGTGCGACAAATCATGATTATTGTAAATCAATGATTTTCCGTCGCGCGTCCAAACGATGCGCGGCGGCGAAGCGGATATAAGCGGAGCGTCAAATTCACCGACAAGTTTGCCTTCGGGAAAAGATTTGACGAGCAGTTTTCGCTTCTCGTCCTTGCGCCCGAAATATGCGATTTTCGTTCCGTCGGGCGAGAAGGCGACATTCACTGTTTTTTCTTCGAATAATTGCCGCGCCGCGCCGCCTTCAATCGGAACTTGCCAGAGAGTTCCGTCCTCGATGCGATTGAAAACGACGACATTTCCCGCAGGCGTTAAAGCCGGATTGTTTTCGCCGTCGCCGTCGGTTAATTGCGTTTGATTACCGCCGTCCGCATCCATTCGCCAAATATTTTGCCGTCCGCTGTGGTTTGAAACATAAACGATAAATCGTCCGTCGGGCGAAGCGACAGGGAAGCGTTCGAGCGAATCGTTGACGGTCAGTTGCCGCTTGTTGCCGCCGTCGGTGTTCATCGCCCAGATGTCGGTTTTTGTCGTTTCTCTCGCCGGAAAAACGATTTTATTGTCCGCCGTCCACGCCACGTCCCATTCGGCTTTGGCAATCGGCTGAGCGTTTGACGGATTATCCAAAGGCGCAATCCAGACGGACGAATTGATAAACATCTGAGTCGCCACGATGCGGCTTAAATCAGCCGACGCGCCGGTTAAACTAAGCGAATAAGAATCGTTGGTAATTTGTTCGGCTCGACCGTCGGGTAGGGAAATCCGCCAAATTTGGTCTGTGTCCTCGGCTTTCTCCCGGGCTGTTATTAATACGCCACTTTGGTCGGGTAGCCAACGGATGTTTTCGAGATAATTCCACTTAAAGTCGGTCAACGGCGCGTCAGCTCCGGTTTCGAGATTATACACGAACGGACTGGAATCTTTGCCGCCGCCGTCGTATCTGCCATTGCCGACGCAATAGGCGATTTGTTTGCCGTCGGGCGACCAGGAGACAGAGATAACGAAGCGCGGATTCGGACTCGTGTAAATCTTGCGCTCGTTTGCGCCGCCGTCAGTGTCGGCAATCATAATCGAGCTTCCCGTAGCGTCGAAGCGGACAAACGCGATTTGTTTGCCGTCGGGCGAAAAGCTGCTGCTGCCGTGAAAATTATCTATAATGCGCGCGGGCGTGCCGCCGAGAATCGAGATGCGACTCAGATGCCCTAGTTCGCCTTTTTTTGAATGAGAGAAGGTGACATATTCACCGTCTGGCGTAAAGCCCAAACCGTTAATACTTTCCTCAGCCGTTGAGTAAAGCGGAATGCTTTTGCCGGTCGCAAACTGCCGCAGCCAAATCGTGTTTTTGCCGCCTTCATTCGTGAAATACGCAAGCAGTTTTCCGTCCGGCGATATGTTCACCGAACTTGCATCGCCCGTATCGGTCAGTTTTTCGACCGTCAAAAATCTCGAATTGCGATGTAACTCGTCGAATCGTTGCGAAAGGGACGTTGAATTTTTCAGCAGGAAAAACCCCGTCAGCAAAAAAATACCGATTATAAGCGCGGCAATCGAATATAAAAGCGGGCGCGAGCCGATTGAAGAAACGGCATCGGCAGACGGCGAAATTACGTCGCCGCGTTTTTCGTCAAGAGAATTGCGGACGGGCGAGTCTTCGACAATCAATTTTTCGTCGCCTCTATTGCTTGCGCCGTTTCCGTCCGAAGAAAGAAATTCGACCGCCTCGTCCTTTTGAAATCCGTCGGTCGTAATTTCCTTGACTTCAGCGATAAAGCGATAACCGCGTCGCGGCACGGTTTCGATGTAACGCGGATGCTGCGCGTCGTCGCCGAGCGCTTTACGAAGCATTTTGATGTTAAAGGTGAGATTGCTCTCTTCGACAAAACGGTCTTGCCAAATCTTTTGCATCAACTCGTCTTTTTCAATCAAATGTCCGGCGTTTTCGACAAACAGACAAAGCGTTTCAAAAACCTTCGGCGTCAGCGAGATAAAGTTTCCATCGCGCAGTAAAATCTTTTCCGCCGGGTCGAGACGAAAATCTCCAAAGTCGTAAAAGTGTTTTGTTTCAAGCGACATAACCGCCTCTCACAAATTTCTCACTGAAATCTCACCCAATTCTCAAGACAATTTCTACAATAAAGATTTAGATTTGTTTCAAACGAAAGTTTGACCAGAATATAGCACAAAATTCAGGCGTTCCAAAGAAATTTGCCGCTCCCGAACGCCGATACAAAATCAAACAACGGCAAAAAATAATAAATAAGGAGAAAAAAATATGTTGAACGGATGGAGATTAGAAGCAGAACTTAGATTGGGTGACCATAATCCACACAATACAATATGGGAATTTACCGGAGGCGAGCTGACACGCAGTTGGGAGTCGGATAAAGCAAATAATTTGGAAATGCTGGTCACTAAAGGGGGAAGTTTTGATTACACATTAAAGCATCACGGTTATAAAATGACTCTCGCCGTGCCGGTTTACGCGCATAATCTCGGCTTTAAAAAAGGACAGCAAATCCAAATGTTTGTAATTAATTTTTTCGAGAGATCAAACACAAGCCTCAACCCCACGCCTAAAAAATCAATCGGGTTTCATGATGTCGAAGTTCTGAGCGTAATTCCCAGAAATTTTGACCAGATTCCGCACCCTTCCGATACTTATGTTTCTTACAGCGAAGTTCTTATGAAAGTTTCAGAGGGCGGCGTTGATTACCCGCAATAAAACTATTTCGGCGATCTCGAAAAAGTCTATTAAATGGAAACTTAGAATTGTTGGGCGGCTATCGGTCAAACTGGATGCGCCGATAGACAAACCGCTTAATCAAAGCATCCGTCTAAAAATAAAAGGAGTTCAGATGCCGCTTATTAACGTTAAAATTATCGAAGGCGTTTTCTCGCCGACGCAGAAGCAGGAAATAGTTAAAAAACTTACGGACGCGATGGTTTCTATCGAAGGTGAAAATATGCGCGCCGTAACATGGTGCATTATTGAAGAAGTAAAAAGCGCGGACTGGGGCATTGCCGGAAATCCGTTGACGACCGAAGATGTTAAAGCATTAGCATCCGGTCAGGCAGCGAGCGGTTAGCTTTGAGTGCGGATTCGTTACTAATTGTTGGCAGCATTCAATTATTTGTTAGATTGAATGCTGCCAACTTATTAATACTATGTCTTTCCAAAGGACAGGCTGCCCATAAAAGTAATTGGCACAACCAAGAAATAATTTCTAGTCCGCCACAAGCGCGCCGTAACTGTCGGGTCTTCTGTCGCGGAAAAACTGCCAAGTGTTTCGCACTTCGCGAATTTTGTCCATATCCAAATCGGCGACAACGAGCGCGTCTTTATCACGCGGAGCTTCCGCCACAATTTGCCCGCGCGGGTCGCAGAAATAGCTCTGACCATAAAATTCGCCGATATTCCAAGGCGCTTCGTAACCGACCCGGTTGATTGCGCCGACGAAATAGCCGTTGGCGACGGCGTGCGCGGGCTGCTCTAATTTCCAGAGATATTCGCTCAAGCCCGCGACGGTAGCCGATGGATTAAAAATGATTTCCGCGCCGTTCAAGCCAAGAGCGCGCGCGCCTTCGGGAAAGTGTCGATCATAGCAAATATAAACGCCTATGCGAGCAAACGCCGTTTCAAACGTCGGATAACCAAGATTGCCCGGACGAAAATAAAACTTCTCCCAAAAGCCCGGATTGACGTGCGGAATATGCGTCTTGCGATATTTGCCCAAATACTTTCCGTCGGCATCAATCACCGCCGCCGAATTATAATAAACGCCCGACATTTCTTCTTCATAAATCGGCACGATTAAAACCATTCCGTGTTGCTTGGCAACGTCCTGCATAATTTTCACGGTCTTGCCGTCGGGAATTTTCTCGACCGCTTCATACCAGCGCGTCTGCTGTTCGGCGCAGAAATACGGGGTCGTAAAAATTTCTTGAAAGCAGAGCATTTGCACGCCTTGTTTCGCCGCGTCCTCAACCATTTTCATTTGATGGTCGAGATTTGCTTTTTTTATTTCCTCAATCGGCGCATCTGTCGGCGCGACGTTTGCCGCTTGAATTAGTCCGCATTTTATTATTCTTGACATAAAATTATTCCCCTTTTTATTTAGCCACGAATAACACGAATAAAATCAAACAAATAATTCGTGTTATTCGTGGCTAATTTTATTTCGTTGGCAAATTGAATTTCGCATCGTCAATCGCTGTATTATTTTTCACTTCTAAAATTTTCCGCGTCCAACTGATATTCGGCATTGCGTAGCGAATGGTCGTCGGTAATTTCACGCCGCCGAAATCTTTGTAATCGGCGTAGTCAACTTGATATTGATAATTACCTAAAACGGTCGGTGTTGCGGCGACGCGGCGCACGAGTAGATTTGTCGCAGCGTCGAAATAAAGCCGTTCGCGCGAATTGTCGGCGAGAGTTCCCGTTACCAGATAAACATCGCGCCCGTCAATTTTATCCGCAAAACGATAATCTAATTTTTGATAAACCGTTTTCAAATCGGCGAACGAGAAAATCTGCGCGTTGCGTTTTATCTGCTCGATTTCGTCTGCCCGCAAAGCGATGACGTTTGCGCCCGCGCGTTTCCAAGCGCTTCCGCCGTCGTATGTTTCGGTAACGACGGCTTTCGGATAAGTCGTAACGATTGATAGTTTATCGCCTTTCTGCGTGATTTCTTCCGACTCGACGGTTTTGCCGTCAGGCTCGACGCGAGATGTTTTAATGACGCGCGAAGTGATTTTCGCCAGCGCGTCTTTGCCGCCGACTGCTTGCGAGTAACGGCTTAAAATATCGTCAACCAACGGCTTTGCGTCAGGCTGTTTCGGACGAATCTCTTCGGCGACTTTCGGCATCAGATTCGGTGCAGGATTTGGATGCGTTTTGCCGTTATGACAAGTGTTACAGGAAATTTCGGGGCGACCCGCGAAATAATCTTTGTTAAGCGCGAGATTCATTTTTATCATCGCCCGCGCCGATTCTTTTTCCTCTTTGCCGTCTTTTGAAAAATCGCCTTCGATGTGGCAAAAATTACAGTTCACGCCCAAAGAAGCCGCCATCAGATTCATCACCTTGCCCATCTGGTCGGCGGGCATATCATTTAAGACTTTTATGTTTTTGAAATGTTGTCCGGCGGTTTCAACTTGTTTCGTCTGCATCTCGCCGCTTCGCACAAAGACAAACGCGCCGCCAACGAGGAAAATTGATAAGACGATGATTTTAATTTTTGTTTTCATAATTTTTAATCATAATTCAAAGTTACAAAATGTTCTTTAAGATAATCCCACATTCCAAATATACGATTTGATTTTGCACTTGCCTCTCTATATAAAATAAGTCCTTTCTTCGTAAGCCGATATTTTTTGCCTTCTTTTGAAATCAAGCCTTGCTTTAAGAGCCAGCCGAAAGCATCTTGAAGTTCATTATCAGTTGGAATAGCGTGATTGATTCCGTCTGCCACTCTAATTATTTCACGAAGACTTAAAGCCGATTCAGCAGAACCCATTCCTACAGCGAGAAATATCCAAGAGTTTGTTGTTTCGGCACTCATTACAAAAGGCATAACAGTGTAATTTTACATTTCTGTATTTGCTTACCTACGTTCATTTGTTGTTAAATTTCTCCTCTCAATTTCCGGCGGCGCGGCTTTCATTAAAACAAAATGCACAAAAAACGAAACTCCGAAGCCGACAAACCATGCGTAGTCATACAAAAATCTGAGAGGTTCAATTATCAAACCAATCCAAGCGAAAAAGCAACCCAGAATTGTAGCGACGACCGCTCGCCAATTCCAGCCGCTCGCGTAGCGGTAAACGCCGCGCGTTCGATACAAATCACCGAGATTTAAATTCTTGCGCCGGACGAGCCAGTAATCGGCAATCAAAACTCCGGCAATCGAGCCGAGTCCGCCCGAATATCCGAGAAGCCAAGAGAAAATATAACCGTTCGGGTCAGCCAATAATTTCCAAGGCTGCATTAAAATCCCGACGATTCCCGTAATTAAACCGCCCGTGCGAAACGAAATAAGTTTCGGAAAAGCGTTGGCGAAATCGTTGGCGGGCGAGACGACGTTTGCCGCGATGTTGACCGACAAAGTTGCGACGACAATCGTGAACATCGAAACGGCGACGACAAGCGGCTGCGAAAATTGCCCGACCAGTTTCACCGGGTCCCAAAGCTCGTCCGGTTTCATCTGCGGAAAGACGACGACCGCCGCCGAAGTTATAAGAATTCCCATCGCGGCGAAGATAACCATTGTCGTCGGCAGCGCGACGGTTTGCCCCACGACTTGCTCGCGCTGGCTTTTGCCGAAGCGCGTAAAGTCCGGCATATTCAAACTCAGAGTCGCCCAAAAGCCAATCATCGCCGTCAGAGACGGAATAAAAATCTTCCAAAATTCGCCGACAGTTTTGAATTTATCTTCTTCATGCAGCAGAAAACCAACGCCGCCCGCTTGATATAAAATCCACGCGAGCAGAACCGCCGTCATCACCAAAACAAACGGCGCCGCCCAATTTTCGACGTGCCGAAGCAGATTCATTCCGCGATAAACGACGAAAATGTTCATCGCCCAGAAAATCAAAAACGAAAGCCATTCGGTCGGCGTGTGTCCGTTGATTGCACCGCCCAAAAGCGTATTCCAATTCGGAATAACGGACGCGAAAAATATATGAATCGCCTGACCGCCAATCCACGCCTGAATCCCGAACCAGCCGCAAGCGACAATCGCACGCATTATTGCGGGAAGATTTGAGCCGTAAGTGCCGTAAGCGGCTCGTGCAAACACGGGAAACGGAATACCGTATTTCGTTCCCGGATGCGAATTTAAAAGAATCGGCGCAAGCACAATCACATTGCCAAGCAGAATCGTCAGAAGCGCCTGCCACCAGTTCATTCCCGCGCTTATCAAACCGGATGCCATCATATACGTCGGAATGCAGTGCGCCATCGAAATCCACAGCGCGGCGTAGTTATACGTCGTCCAATTGCGCCGCTCAACGGGGACGGGCGCAAGGTCTTCGTTGTAAAGCGGGGAAGTTTCGATTTCACGCAACGCTTCGGGCTGTAATTCGATTCGCCCGTCGGCGTGTTGGACTGTTTCAATGTTCGTCATAGTTTTATTTCTTAATGAAGAGAAACATTATCTTCATAACGCCTCCAAAATATCAAAACAATTGAGAATATATTCACTGAGGAAAACCGATGCGCCGCAATAAATCCTGAAAGCGCGGGTCGTCGCGTAAATTGTCCCAGCTTGAATCTACTTTGAGAGTTACTAACGTGCCACTGCGTTCCTCAAACGCTTTGTCGAGCCATTCAATTGCGCGCTCTTTGTCGCCGCGCGACTTGTAGAGTAGAGCCATACCGAAAGGCGAGACGTAGCGATTTTTTGAGTCTTCAAGCGTCCATTCAATTTCCTTTTGCCAGACCGCCTTCCAGCCTGTGGCGGCATATATCTCTTTCAAATTTGTGATTCGTTCGGCATCGAAACCTGTTAGCGAATCATTTTTCAAATGTTCGGCAAAGGCTTCTTCGTTCATACCTTTCGCCGCATAAATCCTTTCGAGAAAGCTGTGCGTTCGCAGCGAGTTTTGATCCAGTTCGAGCGTTCTATTAAATTCCGCTATTGCTTCATCATAACGGCGCGCGTAGAAGAGAATTCTGCCCACGTTCCAGTTGATAAGAAGCGAGAACGGGTCAAGTTCGCGGGCGCGTTTTATCTCCGCCAGCGATTCATCAAAACGTCCCATCGCTACAAGAAAATCCGCATACCAGTGGTGCGCCTGCGCGTTGTTCGGATTCAGAGCGATTGCCTGTTTGAATTCTTCCTCAGCGCCGCGCCAATCCCAGTCAAAACGATATTTAATCCACGCCAGCGAAGTATGCGTTTCGCTAAGATTAGGGTCAATCTCTAATGCTCTCTGCGCCGCAATTCTCGCCTTCGGCATCGCTTCGCGCGGTTTAATCGATGCGTCGAAAGTCGTTCCGAGCAATGTATAAACGTCCGCCATTCCCGCATATCCTAAAGCGAAATTCGGGTCGAGATTGACCGCCTGCTGAAAATACTCGATGCTTTTTATTTGCCCTTCGCGCGTTCCCTGATTGAGAAAATATCGCCCTTTCAGATATAGCTGATATGCTTCAGAGTTGGTTGTATAGTTTTTGGCGATGCGGTTTTCGTCCGCTGCCGACAGTTTTACTCGCAGTTTATTTGAAACGTCGCGGGCAATTTCATTTTGCAGTAAAACAAAGTCTGTCTGCTTGCGGTTATACTGCTCGCTCCAAATCACGTTCTCGGTTTGCGCGTCAACCAATTCCAGATTCAAAATCAACTGCTCGCCGCGCTGTGCCACGCGACCGTTCAAAATCGCTTGCACGTTTAGCTCTTGGGCGATTTTTTTCAAATCAATTTCCTTGCCTTTATATCGAAAGACGGAACTGCGAGCTTTGACGTTTAGTTTCGGAATCTGCGAAAGACTGTTGATTAAAGATTCAGTCATTCCGTCCGAAAGATATTCGTTGTCGGCACTGCCGCTTTCGTTGACGAACGGCATCACCGCGATTGATTCGATTTGTTTTGTATTTGCATAACGGTTGGCTAAAAACCAATAACCCAAACAAATCGCCACGAGAAGTAAAATTATTATTCCAATGGCAAACCCGCGTTTGTGTTGTTTGATTTCAGTTGCGATGTATTCCGCACTCGAAGTTGTGTGAATCGGTTCTGCTTCACTTGTCCCGACAGTTTGCTTTTGCGTTAAAGTCTGCGTCGGTTGTTCGTTGCCACTTGAAATTTTTCTTTCAACGCTTCGTTTAGGCGCAATTGAATGTTCCGTCAAATCCAACTCGCGGGCAAGCGATTGCAAATCAACGCGAATGTCGTGCGCCGTTTGATAACGCTCTTCGAGCTTTTTCCGTAAAGTCTTTTTGATGATGACTTCGAGTTCGGGCGGAACGTCATAGTTGAATCGCGCAATGGCTTCGGGTTGTGCGTGTGTGATTTGCTCAATGATTTCTGTCAGGCTATTGCCGGTAAAAGGTAATTTGCCTGTTGCCATTTCATACAAGACAACTCCTAAACTCCAAATGTCTGTCCGCGCATCAGTCTCTCGCCCCAAAGACTGTTCGGGCGACATATAGGAAACCGTTCCCATTACCACGCCCGGATTGGTTTTCACTTGCGTGGCGTCTTCACTACCTGCGGTTTCCGTGTTTTGAGAAATTTTTGCCAGCCCGAAATCCAAAACTTTGACGCGCCCGCGCCGGTCGAGCATTACGTTGTCGGATTTGATGTCGCGGTGAGTGATGCCCTTTGAGTGAGCTTCTTCAAGCGCGTCGGCGATTTGTGCGCCGATTGAGGCGATTTCAGTTATTGGCAAAGGACGACTCGCAATTTTATCGCTCAAAGATTTGCCCTCGACATATTCCATCGCAATAAAATGAAGATTGTCCGATTCGCCGATTTCATAAATATGCGCGATATTCGGATGATTAAGAGAAGAAGCGGCGCGGGCTTCCTGTTCAAAACGGCGCAAGTTGTCGGCGTTTGCGATTGTATGTGCAGGCAAAAGTTTGAGCGCAATGCGACGACCGAGTTTTGTATCTTCAGCCAGATAGACCTCGCCCATTCCGCCCGTTCCTAAATGGGAGACGATGCGGTAATGCGAGAGAGTCGTATTTGTTGGCAGCGATTCCGGCATAAAATTCTTTTCTCTCACTGCGGAAAACCAACGCGCCGCAGCAAATCCTGAAAGCGCGGGTCGTCGCGCAAATTGTCGAACCGCGCATCTACCCTTAACAACGTCAATCCCTCGTCCCGATCTTCGTAAGCCTTTTCAAGCCACGCGAAAGCCTTATCTTTTTCGCCGAGCCGCGCATAAAAACTTGCGAGACCACCAGCAAATACTTTGTCGTGTCGGCTTTCTAGATAATTGATTTTATGCCGCAAGAATCCATTCCAACCCGATTTATTGAAGGCATCTTTCATCGCTTCTACCTCCGACAGCGGCTCGCCATCAAGCGTCATTTGCTTGGCATCTGCCGCTACCGCTTCTGCATACATGCCTTTATTGGCGTAGGCTTCAAAAAGAAAATAGTTTGCGTCGGCAAAGTTCGGGTCGAGTTCGAGAGTTTTCCGTATTTGCGTAATCGCCTCGTCATAGCGGCGTGCGGCGTTCAGATTAATGCCCAAAACCAAATTTGTAATGAGTGAAAACGGGTCTAACTCAAGAGCGCGTCGCGTCTCCGCCAGCCCCTCATCAAAGCGTCCTTCACGAACAAGCATCTCGCCATACCACTGATGCGCCGTCGGGTAATTCGGGTTTAGTTCGACGGCGCGTATGAAGTGTTGTTCCGCGCCCGCCCAATCGCCGTCATAGTCGCTGAGGATAGGCGCAAGAGAGACGTGCGCTTCAGCTAAATTATCATTCAGCGATAATGCTTTTAACGCGGCTTCTTTCGCTAGCGGCATCGTCTCTCTTCTCGTCACCTTGCTATCAAATACGGGAAGCAGACTGTAAGAATCGGCAAGCCCGCTATAAGCGAGAGCGTAGTTTGGGTCAAGGGCGATTGCCTGCTTAAAGTATTCGATAGCTTTTCTTAAACCTTCCGGCGAACGCTTGTTCCAATAAAAACGCCCTTGCAAATAAAGTTTGTAGGCTTCTGTGTTCTCTGTATAATTCTTCGCCAGCTTCTGTTCATCCGTGCCGGACAGCTTTGTTCTTAGTTTGCTTGACACATCTCGCGCAATCTCGCTTTGCAATGAAATAAGGTCAGCCTGTTTGCGCGTGTATTGCTCGCTCCAAATCACGTTTTCCGTTTTTGCGTCAACCAACTCCAGATTCAAAATCAACTGCTCGCCGCGTTGCGCCACGCGACCGTTCAAAATCGCCTGAACATTCAACTCTTTGCCGATTGTTTGCGGGTCTGCGTCTTTGCCTTTGTAGCGAAAAACGGACGAGCGTGCTTTAACGTTCAGATTCGGAATCTGCGACAGACTTCCGATTAAAGTTTCGGTCATTCCGTCGGACAAATATTCGTTATCGGCATTGGCGCTATCGTTGACGAACGGCAGGACGGCGATTGATTCGATTTGTTTTGTATTTAACGAGCGATTGGCGAAAAACCAGTAACCAAGTCCAATAGCCGCGAGCAGTAAAACTGCCGAGCCGATTGCAAAACTGCGTTTATGTTGTCTGATTTCCGTAGCGATGTATTCGGCGCTTGAGGTTGTATGTGCTGCATCCGTTGTGGTCGCGTTAAGGATTTGCGTTTTTGTTTCTTTTCGATTCGGTGATGCAGTTCGTTCCAACTTGTTTTGAAACTTCAATTCTTCTTTTACTTCTTCCAAATCAATCAGCAAATCCTTTACGGTTTGATACCGCTTTCCGGCATCCTTTTGCAATGTTTTGCGGACGATACGTTGCAACTCGGCTGGAAGATTTTCATCAAGCAGCGCAGGCTCGATGTGAATCAAAGCAGCTAAAGAATCACTGACGGTTTCGCGTGCGAAAGGATTTTCCCCCACAAGCATTTCATACAAACAGACGCCGAAACTCCAAACGTCGGTTCTTTCGTCAATGTCTCTGCCGCGCGCTTGTTCGGGCGACATATAATTGACGCTTCCCATTATCATTCCCGGTCGCGTATTAACCTGCGCTTGTGTTTCCGCCTCGGCATCGGACATTTCCGGTTTTCCATCCGCGAGTTTTGCCAGTCCGAAATCAAGAATTTTTACATATCCGTCGCGCCGAATCATTATATTTTCAGGCTTGATGTCTCGGTGAATTATATGTGCCTGGTGCGCGGCGGATAAGCCTGCGGCGACTTGTTCGGCAATTTTCACGGATTCATAAACGGTCAAATCATTTTTGCGGATTTTCTCGCGCAGAGTTTCGCCGTCAATAAATTCGGTTGCGATAAACAGACGGTCATCTACTTCGCCGATTTCGTGAATCGTGATGATGTTCGGATGATTCAGCGCGGATGCGGCGCGGGCTTCTTGTTTGAAACGCCGGACTCTTTCGGCATCACAACAAAATTCGGCGGGCAAAACTTTCAGCGCAATATTTCGCTCAAGCCGGTTGTCGGTCGCCAGATAAACTTCGCCCATCCCGCCCGCGCCGATTTTCCGGCGAACCTCGTAGCGTCCAAATTTTGTGTCAGCAGCAATTGTCATTACACTTCTTTTACTGCGGCAATCCGACGCGCCGCACTAAATCCTGAAAGCGCGGAGAGTCGCGCAGGCTGTCAAAGATTGGGTCGAGGTTGACATCATATTTCAGCCGATTACGTTCCTGTTGGGCTTTTGCCAGCCACGCAAAGGCTTGTTCTTTGTCCGCCAGCCGCGTATAGGCAAGTGCGTAATTCATTGCCGGAACGTATTCTCCGCGGTTAGCTCTTTCATTTAATTGTTCGAGTTTTTTCTGCCAGAGGGCGTGGACGGCGGCATTGAAACCCGCCGCGGCGTATGTGCGTTCAAGAATCATCGCCGATTCATTGTCTTCGGTCAACCTTAATGCCTTGCTCCATTCGGCGACGGCTTCTTTTTGCATTCCCTTCTGCTCGTAAGCATTGCCGAGAAGTTCGTGCGTGTAAGGATTATTCAGGTCTAGCTCAAGCGCCTTCCGGTATTGTTCGATGGCGCGGTCATACTGACGTGTTTGATAGAATATCACCGCTAGATTACGGTTAAAGCGCACTGACAGAGGTTCAAGTTCCACAACTCTTTGCATCTGTGCCAGAGCTTCTTCAAACCGCCCGAAATCTTGTAGATTCACCGCATAATGAGAGCGTGCCTCCGCATAGTTCGGATTTAATTCGATGGCTCGCTTAAGTTCTCGTTCAGCCTTCCCCCAATCATCGTAGTAATAGAACGTCACGCCAGCCAGCGCGTTATAAGCGTCAGGCAGAGTGTTGTCTAACGCTAACGCTTTGTTCACCGACGCTTCCGACTTCAGCCAATTCTCGTCGGGCGGCAAGAAACCGTTTGCCGCCCCGAATCCGTAATACACCGCTAATCCTGAATAGGCGAGCGCATAGTTTGGATCAACGTCTATCGCCTGTTGAAAATAATCGCGGCTTTTTTCATATTCTTTCGCCGGAAATTTATACCAGTAAAAACGTCCTTTCAGATAAAGCTGATAGGCTTCGGCATTTTCCGTATAATTCTTCGCTAGCTTCCGCTCGTCTGCGCCCGACAGCCGCGTTTGCAGATTGTTTGAAACGTCTCGCGCGATTTCATTTTGCAGGGAAACAAGATTAGACAGTTTTTGATTATACTGTTTGCCCCAAATCAGATTTTCCGTCGCAGCGTCAACCAGTGATAAATACAAAGTTAAATCATCATTGCGCTGAACGACGCGCCCGTTTAAAACGGCTTGCACGTTCAAATCCGCGCCGACTTGTTTAGCATCCGTTTCTTTGCCTTTGTAGCGAAACACGCTCGAACGCGCCTTTACAGAAAGTTTGGGAAGTTGAGATAAACTGTTGATGAGCGTTTCAGTCATTCCGTCAGAAAGATATTCGACATCTGCATTACCGCTTTCGTTGACGAACGGCAGCACGGCGATTGATTCGATTTGCGCCATATTGGCGGAACGGCTCAAGAAAAACCGATAGCCGAAGCCAGCCGCCGCAAGAATTAAAACAGACAAAACGACTAAGCCGATTTTATGATTTTTTATCTCGCCTACAATGTATTCCGCGCTCGACGCCGTCGTTTGCGCCGATAAAACTTGCGTTGCGTTTTCGCCTTGTTCGACGGTTTGCCGATTTGCCGACGCGCTTCGCTCGATTTCCGCGCCGAGTTCGATTTGTTTTTTCAAACGCTTGAGGTCAACGAGCAAATCTTTAGCGGTTTGATAGCGTTCATCAGCGTCTTTTGCCAGAGTTTTCAAAACGATGCGTTCGAGTTCGGCGGGAATCTGTCGATTAAAATTTGTCGGCGGCGCAGATTCCTTCGTCAAAATCGCGGCAATCGTGTCGCTCGTCGTCTCGCCCGCAAACGGCTGTTTTTGCGCGAGCATTTCATAAAGCACAACGCCCAAACTCCAAATGTCCGAACGCGCGTCAATCGCTTTGCCGC
>JALYZF010000241.1 GCA_030948995.1 Acidobacteriota bacterium | reverse complement strand
GGATTATACGGAGTATAATTTTCGTAATTTTGATTATTTCTGTTCGGATTGCTGCCCGGCGTCACCTCTCCGGGCGCCGGACGATAGAGCGCGAGCGGATAACGGAAACCCAAATTTACGTCTTCGAGAATAACTTCCTGCGCGGAAATGCTGGCGAGACGAAAACGTCCGCCGACGACATCGTTGAGCCGCGCGCCAATCGGCGTTTCCTTGCCTTTTTCCTGAAAATAAGCCGTGTCGTTGTTGTAGCGTTTGCGGGCGATCATCCCGATATACTGAAGCGACGGCTGCGGCGGCGCCTGCACGTTGAGCGTTACCTGATTGGAATAAAGTTTGCCGTCCGGCGTGCGAACGATAATGAACACCGAACCCGCGCCCGCAATCATATTTGCCGGAACGTCAGCCGTCAGTTTTTGCGGATTGATGAAATTTGTCGGAAGCTGGTTGCCGTTCAGGAAAATCAGCGAATCGGGCGTAAATTTATCGCCGTTGACTTCAAGCCGGAAAGTTTTCGACCCGGCGTAAACGCTCTGCGGCGTTACATATCCGACCTGAATAGGCGGAACCGGAGTCGGCGGCGGAGTCGGCGGCGGAGTTTCCGGTCTGATCACGATTGGCGGCGCAACATACGGAGTCGGCGGCGGCGGCTCGTAAAAAGCGAAAATATTTCTGCCCGCGTCCGGCGCGTAAAAATTTCCGGGATTATAAACAACTGGAGTTGTCGTGTAATCAAAATTAACTTCTTCTTGATTCGGCAGTGTGGCGACTTCCACACTTGTTTTCGGCGAAGCGGTCGGAGTCGGTGAAACTTTGACGGTTACGCTCGTTTTGCGGCTCGGATAAAGACCGACGATATTGTAAAGAATCGCCAGCAAAGCCATCGTGCCGAGAACGAGCGCGGCGATGGTTTTGTTTCTTTCTGCCGGATTTTTACCCTCGAAAATCTTTATCATTTCTCTTTACTGCTGAATGTTGCCAACCATTGTTTGCGAAACGTTCGGACGGCGGAAATACGCCGCCATTTCCAGATGCAGACTGACCGTTTCGCCGTGCGTTTTGCCGCGCGGAGCTTTCGCCGCCGTCGTTTGCGTTTGAATTGTTGTAGTCATCGGCGCGCCACTGTTCGGATTCGGAAACCGCTGGTTTGGATTTGGAAATCCTTGATTCGGATTCTTATATTCCTCGCTGTTCGGTGAACCGACATTTTGCAGATTTTGCGCTTGCTGCGGAACTATCTTCACGTTATTGATTGACGCCCGCGTCGTTGCGTCGTTCGTTTGCTGCTTGTCTTCATTTTCCGCCGGTTGAAATTCAATCGAGCTGATGACAATAAATTGGTCGCTCGTTTCGATGTCTCTGATAAAGCGGCGGAGATTTTGGTAAGAACCTTGAACGGTCGTCGTTACATAAACGCCCGGAAAAAGACTTTGAAATTTTGCTCTGCCGCGCTCGGTTTCGTTTGAGGCGGCGCGCCGCTGGTCGGCGATTTCAAGCGGCGCATATTCGGGTCCCGTCGTGTTGATTAAACCGTAAGCGGCGATTAAACCGTTGATGCGCTGGTAAAGCGCGCCTCTGCCGTTGCCTTCGGCGGGCAAAAATCTCGCTTCAAAATCATTAACACTTGTAATGAGTTTAGCTACCTGCGTTTCCGTGCTTGTAATATCGCCGTATTTGCCGCGCGTAGAAATCAATTCGGTTTCCAGACGGTCGCGCTCGAGTTTGTTTCGTTCGAGCTCTTTTTGTGCAGGCAAAACCACAAGAACAACTAAAATTATGACCGCCAAAACCGCCAGCAATCCTAAGCCGACCGTCGCCGTCTCCGCGCTGCCCCACATTCCGGCGTAGATTTTGCGCGGGCGATTTTTCGGAACAATATCGATGCACGGCTCTTTTTCGATAATAATAGTTTCGTTATCGGTTAGCAGAACGGTGCGCGTCGCTTCTTCGACTACAACGGTCGAATCTCTCGTTGAGCCGTAATCGTTGACGAGAATTTCCGGCTCAACTTTTGTCTCTTGCGGCAGTTCTTCGGGTTTGGATTTTTTTGCCATTTTATTGGTTTCCTCCCGTTTGCGCGACATCGCTTGTCGGTGCAACAGAATAGCTGTTGCGCGGCGTATAAATCAGGCGCAGAGTGTATTCCGAATAAACGATGCGCTCGCTTTTTTGTCGGTCTTGACCGCGCAGTTCGGCTTGGAAAAGTCCCGAAGCGTTCATATTTTCAATCATTGCCGCAACGCTCTGATAATCGCGGCTCAAAACGCCGAATTCCAATTCGGCGCGCGTCAGGTCGCCGTCTTTGTAAACGTTTTGAATGTTGATGCGCGAAACGCTGACGCTGCCCGGCAGAATTTGTTCCAAATCGGCGAAAAGCCGCGACCAACCGAAAGTTTTATTGGCTACAAGCTGATGCGAGGCAATCAGAAGCGCGCGCTGTTCGGGCGTTAATTGCTGTTGAACTTCTTCGCCTTTGCCTTTTAAATTTTTAACTTCTGAAGACATCTGCTCGATTTCGCTTTTGGCAATTTCATTTTGCGCGGTGATATTACGAAGTTTGGCAAAAGCGAAAACAGCGCCGGCGACCGAGACAGTTAAAAGCAGAAGCGCTAGCACATACGGCAGTGTCCGGTTGCGAAAAGGATGAGTTGAAAGATTGAGTTTGGTAATCACTGTAAATCGTAGGTTCAAAGTTCAAAGTTTAACGTTCAAGGTTGTCGGAAGTTTTTTGACTTTAAACTATCTTTTAGTTTAGCACGGATATTTTAGATTGCCGCCGATGCTTGATTTGTTGCCTGCCGCTTTAATTTTCGCTCGATGCTTTTGTCGGTTGGTTTCACGTTGAAGTTAAAACAAAAGTTGCAAAACTTTATTCGTGGCGCGATGGCAGCGGTTGGGATGGTTTTTCGGGGCTTAAATCTTGATAAGCGCAGACGCGGTTTCTGCCTTCGCGTTTGGCGCGGTAGAGTGCCGAATCAGCCATTTCAACAAGCTCAATCGGGTCGCGTGAATCGGTCGGGAAAAGCGAGATGCCGATGCTGATGGTAACCCGGTGTCTTTCAAGCGGCTTGCCTTGTCGAATCACGCTGAATTCTTTTCCTTCAATTTCGGCGCGGATTCTTTCCGCCGCAATCAAGCCTTGGGCAAGCTGGGCGTCGAGCAGAAAGGCGGCAAATTCCTCGCCGCCGAAACGCGCCGCAACATCGCCGTTACGCAAACTCTGCGTGATGCACAAACCGATTTCTTCCAGAGTTTTGCTGCCCGTCAAGTGTCCGTATGTGTCGTTGACGATTTTGAAATAATCAACGTCCATCATCAAAACGCAGAAAAGTCGTTTTTCCTGTAGCGCGCGAGCCGTTTCACGGCGCAGTTCGGAGAAAAACGAGCGGCTCGAATGAAGTCCGGTCAAGTCGTCGTGAGAAATCAGTCGGCGAATCTGGCGCTGATATTCTTGGTCGATTTCGTCGAACAGCTCAAAGCGCATTATATGTTCGCCGATTGTGATTTTATCGCCGTTGTGCAGCTCTTCCTGATTTATCCTCTGCCCGTTCAGGTAAGTTCCGTTTCTCGAACCCAAATCGGTTATAATGTAACTTGTTACGCCGGTTTCAACATTTGAAGCTGTATTGATGCGCGCGTGTTTACGCGAAACTTTCGTGTCGTTGATACGAACGTCGGCTTCAGACGCGCGTCCTAAAATGACTTCTTCGCGTTCGAGCGGAATCGGCACGGCGAGCAAATCTCCGGTCAGAAAAACTACCGCCGGTCGCATTTGACGCTTGGGACGCATTTGTTCCTTCATAAAGTGAAAAATTTCGAGGCGTTAGACTTAAAAGCCCCAATTGACAGAATAAAACATTTTTGTCGGAATTGTATAGAGAGTTGTTAGCGACAAAAACTTAAAATTTTCAAATAGGGAATAAAACGTTTGCCGCAATTCGGCATTTCCAGATTTTTGTTTGACGATTTAATATCTACCGGAAGAGATGAAAATTCTCATTGTAAAACTCAGCAGTATTGGCGACATCGTTCATACGCTACCGGCTTTAGCGGCAATTCGGCGCACTTTACCATCGGCGGAAATCTCCTGGGCGGTCGAGCGCGGCGCGGCTGAGATTTTGCGAAATAACCCGTTTTTGCAGCAGCTTATCGAAGTCGATACAAGAGCTTTACGGCGAAAAAATCCGTTTGGGGAAACGATTCTCGCAGCGCGACAACAGATTAGCGAGCTTCGAGCGACAGGTTTCGACGTTGCGCTCGATTTTCAAGGACTTCTAAAATCCGCTTCGATTGCCAAACTCGCGCGCGCCAAGCAGGTTTACGGATTTTCCAAACAAAATTTGCGCGAGCCGTCGAGCCGTTTTCTGCTGACCGACACTTTTGAAGCTGAAAAACAAATTCATATTATCGACAAAAATCTGACGCTTGCCGAAAAAGCCTTGAACATTGAAGTTTCACGTGAAAGATATGAATTTCCGATTTTCACGAACCTCGAACACAAAAACGAAGCCGAAAAAATTATCGAACAAACAGGCACGCGCTTTGCGATTCTAAATCCGGCGGGCGGCTGGGCGACAAAGCTCTGGCACGCGGAAAAATTCGGCGCGCTGGCTGACCGTCTCTGGGAAGAAAAGAATTTGACTTCCGTCGTTACGACCGCGCCGAATGAAATTAAATTAGCCGAAAAAGTTTTGCAAAACTCTAAATCGAATCGCGTTTTGCTGGCGCAGCCGAGTTTGAAAGGCTTTTACGAACTAGCCCGACACGCTAAAATCTACGTCGGCGGCGACACCGCTCCGACGCATTTGGCAGTCGCGGCTAATGCGCCGGTTGTCGGTATTTTCGGCGCAACCGAATGGTGGCGCAACGGCAGCCCGCGCGCGGGCGACATTTGCGTCGAGCGAACGGATATTTCCTGCCGCACAGATTGTCACAGGCGAACCTGCAATAACTGGATTTGTATGGACATCACGGTTGAAACGGTTTTACGCGCCGTGCAAAAAAGATTAGAATTAGCCGAATCGAATGTCTTTAGCCGTATCTCAAACATTAATTTGTCCTGAAACCGAAGGGGTGAAATATGCAGGCTCAAAGCTGAAACTTTTGCCGTATATTTTGCAGCTCGCGCATCGAGTTAAACCGAAAGGTGTTCTTGACGGTTTTGCCGGAACGACGCGCGTTTCCCAAGCATTTGCTCAACTCGGTTATCAAGTTATCTCAAACGATATTGCGGTTTGGTCTAAAATTTTCGGGTTGTGTTATTTGAAAAATAAAAAAGACAACAAGTTTTATCAAGAAATTATTAATCATTTGAACGCTTTGCCCGAACGAGACGGTTGGTTTACGGCGAATTACGGCGGTGTTTCAAACGGGAAAAATTCTTCCGAAGCCGACGGTTTCAAAAAGCCTTGGCAGATTCATAACACGCGCAAACTCGATGCGATTCGTGTTGAAATTGATAATTTGAATTTGGGCGAAATCGAAAAGGCTGTGGTTTTGACGAGTTTGATTTTGGCTCTTGATAAAGTTGACAGCACGCTCGGGCATTTTTCTTCTTACCTGAACGAATGGTCGCCGCGTTCTTTTAATCGAATGAAATTAAAAGTTCCGAGACTTTTTAAATCGGAAAAAGAACACGAGGTTTTCAGCGATAATATTTTTAATACAATTGAACGAGTCGAAGCCGACCTTGCATATTTTGACCCGCCTTACGGCTCGAACAATGAAAAAATGCCGCCGTCGCGCGTTCGTTATTCGGCTTATTATCATTTGTGGACGACGATTATCTTAAACGACAAGCCGGAAGTTTTCGGCAAAGTCAAAAGAAGAATAGATACGTCGGACAAACTTGCAGGCTCGGCTTTTGAAGAATTCCGACGCTCGCATTCGGGCAGATTTATGGCGGTCGAGGCGATTGAAAAACTTCTCGCTGCGACAAATGCTAAACATATAATTTTGTCTTATAGTTCGGGCGGACGCGCGACTGCCGGAGAATTATATGAAATGCTGTCGCAATCGGGCAGAATACTTGATTTCGTAAAGGTCGATTACAAGCGAAACGTGATGGCTGCAATGCGCTGGACGGACGAATGGACACGCGAAAACGAACGCGAAAATCAAGAGCTTTTGTTTTTAATTGAAAGGTAACGGTTGATTAAATGAGTAAAAGAAGCGGAACATCAATTCAGCGCTTTCGCGTGCCGCTCGGATTTCTTTTCGGCGTCGTTTTCTTAATTTTCGCGCAACCGGAATTTGTAACCTTAATCTGCGGTGGCGCAATCGCCGTCGTCGGCATTTTAATTCGCGCTTGGGCTTCCGGTCATATTCGCAAAAATCAAAATCTGGCGGTCTCTGGTCCATACGCATACACGCGCAATCCGCTTTATTTGGGAAGTTTCGTTTTGGGTTTGGGTTTTACGATTGCTTCAGGCGTGTGGTGGCTCGGCGTCATCTTTGTCGCTTTGTTTTTGGGCGTTTATTTGCCGGTGATGCGCGTTGAAGCGAAGGATTTAACCGAACTTTTCGGCGCGGATTACGCCGAATACGCGCGCCGCGTTCCGTTGCTGTTTCCGCGTATTACGCCCTACGAAGCATCGAGCGAGAAATTTGATATGAATTTGTATTTGCGTTATCGTGAGTATCGCGCCGCTCTCGGCTTGATTTTTGCCTGGTTTATCTTAGCTCTAAAAGCGTTTTTTCACGTATAAAAATATGAAAACGAATTTTTTCTTCCACTTTCTTTTGCTGCTTTTCAGCTTCTGCTCGATTTCGGCGCAAACTTCACCGAAAACCGAACCGTTTCAGACGGGCGAAAGTTTAGTTTATGAGGGAAAATTCAGCAAAGCACTACTGCGCGGCATCGCCATTGCGGATTTGAGCTTTGTCGTCGAACGCCTTCTAGACAGCATAAACTATTCGGTCAAAACTACTGCCAAGTCAAAAGGGACGCTTCCGAAACTACTTGATTTCAAGTTTAGCCAAGATATTAAATCATTTGTTGACGGCGAAAAATTTCAGGTTTTGAAAACCGTCAAGCGTGACGAACAGGGTGACCGCGTGCGCGACGGCGAAGCGATTTTCGATTACAAAACGAAAAAAGTCATTTACACGGAAACCGACCCGAACGACGTTGCCCGCCCGCCGCGCCGCGCCGCTTCGACGATTGAAAACGGCACGCAGGATTTAGTTACGGCGATTTATATGCTCAGGCGTTTGCCGCTCGCCGTCGGAAAAAGTTTCGAGCTGAAGATTAGCGATTCCGGTCTGGTTTACAAAATTCCGGTGCGCGTCGCCGCCCGCGAATTGCAGAAAAGCGTTCTGGGGAAAATCTGGTGTTTTCGCGTCGAGCCGGAAATTTTCGGCAGAAATCGCCTGATTGAAAGAGAAGGGAAGATGATTCTCTGGATTACGGACGACGCGCGCCGCTTGCCCATTCGCTCGCAGATTAATACGAATATTGGAAGAATCGAAGTCAAACTCAAGCAAGTGAAGTAGTTGTGAGTCGTGAGTGACGAATTGTGAACAAAACCACCCTGTTATTTGTTTCTTTGCATTTATCGTCCACTATTTCTTGTTTAACATTGTTTTTATCCGCCATTCAGTTTGACCGATTCGGTCATTCAAGTTGATTAATATTTGACCTTTTCAAAAATCTTAAAATCTCCATAAATCTAATTATTTGTTGATTTAGATATATGGCACGGTAAGTGCCAATATGTTCGCGGCAATCAGTGTATTTAATTATTGCCACATTCTAAACAAACACTTCTCTAATGGAGAGCAAAATGATTTTCAACAAAAAATATAATCACACGGTAAAAACAATTTCTTTTCTATTGTTGTTTTCACTTGTGCTTACAAACGTATTCATTTACCGCGCATTCGCCGGTACTGAAACTAAATCTTCGGTGGAGCATTCGACCTTAAACAAGTTTTCTACCGATTTGACCGACCTTGCGCGCAACAACCAAATCAAGCAAAACGGAAATTTCGGGCGCGAAGTCGAAAGCCTAGTTAAACTTCTTTCCGGCGGCGGTATGCAGCAGCCGGTTATATTAGATAAAAAGGGAGAAAGTCAAGAAATCGTTGTCGAGCAATTGGCAATGCGTCTTGCTTCAGCGGACGTTCCGGCTTCATTAAAAGGAAAACGCCTTTTGAAACTCGAACTCGGCTCTGTTTTTTCGCAAAACGAAGCTGAAGTTTCGCAGACAGTTGAAGGCATCTTTAATGAACTCGCGGCTTCAAACGGCGATGTGATTTTGTTTGTTGACGAGTTGACGAATTTTGTCGGCAACACGCAGGTAAACAATTCGTTGACGAATTTGCTGCTGCAGGGAAAACTGCAAATCATCGGCGGCAGTTCGCAAGCCGCTTATAAAGAAAAAATTGATGACAATGCCAACATCTCGGCTTTGTTTCACCCGATTGTAATCGGCGATGCGGCAAACGGCGCGGCTGATAAAAACAATCGCAATTCTGCCGCCGCTGCAAACCAAGAAGGTTTTCAAGGCGACAATGTTGCTTCGGATTTGCGCGATATGATGGCGAATGACCCGACGGGCAAAAGCCGCGCTGACGTTATCATTCAAGCGAAAGACGCAAACAGTCCGGCGCTTCGCTCGTTGATGGCGCAAAACGGCGTTCGCTTAAACGAACAAGTCGGCAAAAGCGACACGCTGGTTGTCAATCTGCCTTTGAGCGCGATTAATGCCCTTGCTCAAAGCGGAACGGTCAACTATATGTCGCCAAATCGTCCGGTTAGTATTCTCGCCGGACATCTTGATACGACGACTGGCGCTGAAGCGGTGCGTTCGCAACCGTGGACCTCAAATCGTTCGGCTTATACGCTGGACGGAACAGGTATCGGAGTCGCAATCGTTGATTCAGGGCTTTATGAAGCTCATCAATCCTTTAAGAATAACGGCGGCGCAAGTCGTATAGTATTCAGCAAGAACTTTGTAACGACAAGCACCACAACCGATGACCAATTTGGTCACGGAACACACGTGGCGGGAATTGCCGCCGGAAATGGCACTAGTTCTTCGGGCGCAAAAGTTGGAATCGCTCCGAATGCCAATATCATTAATTTGAAAGTGCTTGACAATAACGGCAGAGGACAAACTGCGTGGCTGCTCAATGCGCTGCAATGGCTGATTGACAACAACAAAACATATAACATTCGCGTTGCGAATTTCAGTCTCGGCGGCATCGCGGTTGATTCTTATATGAATGACCCGATTTGCCGTAAAGTTGAGGAATTGTCAGCACAAGGCGTGTTAGTAGTTGCTGCTGCCGGAAACAACGGCAAAAACTCTTTGGGACAAAAAATTTACGGGCAAATACATTCGCCGGGTAATGACCCTTCAGCATTAACTGTCGGAGCGTCTAACACCAAAGACACTAATTGGCGCGGCGATGATGGCGTTACCACTTACAGCTCGCGTGGTCCGACGCGCAGCTTTTATACCAATGCCAACGGCGTAAAAATATACGACAACGCGACAAAGCCTGATTTAATCGCGCCGGGTAACCGGATTATTTCGACAGAAGCGCCAAACGGTCAGTTGGCATTGCTGCATCCTACTTTAGAAGTTACTAAACAAGATACACCGGATAATAAATCTCTAATGCGGATGAGCGGAACTTCGATGGCGACTCCGGTAGCGACAGGTGCGGCAGCGTTGCTTTTCCAGCAAAATCCGAAATTGACGCCGAATATGGTGAAAATGATTTTGGAATATACGGCGCAGCCTTTAGCCGGTTTCAATATGCTCGAACAAGGCGCTGGCGAATTAAATCTCGAAGGCGCGGTTCGCCTAGCAAATGCTTACCGCACGGGATTTGATTTTAATGCAAATGCGACTTTAGGAATGAGCCTTATGGCAAATCCTTTAGCCGCTTTTCCAACGGCGCAGTCAACTATATCCGGTGCGACTTTTAATTGGTCGCAAGGTATCTTGACGAACCATACTTTCTTAAAAGGACAGGCTATCGCAAATACGTTTCACTCGGTTTACCGAAACAATTCGTGGTTTGCGAAAGGCATCTGCAAAGGTGCGTATAGTCCATATACGCTCAACAGTAATTTCGCTAATCCGGCGCTTATCAGTCTAAACAGCAACATCGTTACAAGCAATGGAGTCGGTTTAGACACCGGCTCGGTTTTCCTAGCTCCCGGTGTTCTGGTAAGCGACGGCATTATAATTAGCGACGG
>JALYZF010000171.1 GCA_030948995.1 Acidobacteriota bacterium | reverse complement strand
CCTGTTCCCACGCCGACGCCGCCGGGCGACGGAACATAGATTTTATTCGTCGTTCAACTTTAAAGCTAAAAAACCGGATTTCCGTCGTGAAATCCGGTTTTTCTTTGGAATGAAAAATTATTTATTCGGCAATAAAGCCGCTTGGCACAGGAATGTCTTGAGCGCTGCCGAAGCTGACTCCGTAATATGAGTTGTCGGCTCTGAGAATATACCAAAGACCTTCAGACGGGCGATAAACGGCGATGTCTGTTCTGCCGTCGCCGTCGTAATCTGCGGGCGCGGGTTTATCGTTTGAAGCGCCGAACTGTAGCGCGCCGAAACCGTCGCGGCTTTTTTGCAGATACCAAACTCCGTTCGCAGGTCGGTAAAGCGCAATATCGGTTCGTCCGTCACCGTCGTAATCTGCCGGAACAGGTTTGTCGCCCGACAAGCCGAATTGAAACGTCGAAAATCCGTCGCGGCTTTTTTGGATATACCAGACGCCGGTTGACGGGCGGAAAACTGCTATATCGGTTTTACCGTCACCGTCGTAATCACCTTGCGCGGTCTTGTCAGTGTCGAGACCAAACTGTGTTGCAGAGAAACCATCGCGGCTTTGCAATAAATACCAAATGCCTGTCGAGGGACGATAAACGGCGATGTCTGTTTTGCCGTCCCCATCGTAATCACCGATTACGGGTTTGTCTGTTGAAATACCGAACTGCGTATATTGAACCGCTCCGTCAGAGCTTCGCATGATATACCAAACGCCGTTTGACGGACGCCAGACGGCGAAATCCGATTTGCCGTCGCCGTCAAAATCGCCCGCGACAGATTTGTCGCCATTTGCGCCGAACTGAAACGATTGAAAACTGCCGTCGCTGCTCTTTAGGCTAAACCATTCGCCGGTTGAAGGGCGGAAAACCGCCACGTCGGATTTACCGTCGCCGTCGAAATTTGAAATCGCCGTTCCCGACAGCGTGCTTTTTGCCGTTGTATAAATATAATCGCCAGAAGTCGAGCCGTCGCTGTTGGCGGCGTTTCCAGCGGCATAAAAGCTGATTTTCCCGACTCTCTCAGTCGGCGCGTTCCAAGTAAAAGTCCAAGATTTCGAGCCGAATTGCGTTGGGACAACTCCATCAACCGTATGCTCGATATATTGACGCTGATTTCCGCCTGCGAATCCGTTTAATACTTGCAGTTGCGGCGGCGATTGCGCAGGCAAAGTGTAAGAACCGACCTTTTTTCCCTGATTATCAATTGCCGTCAACTGAAAGCCATAAATTACCGCGTCCGATTGGCTGACCGTAACGGTTATCGGAATTTTTTGATTCGGCAGATAATTGACCGGCAAGGTAGAAATGGAAATTTTGCCAGTGCCGCTGTTGACGGGAAAACTCGCGTGACATTCGGTGCAGTTTCCTTCGTTCGGCGCGTTTGTATGCGAGGTCGCGGGACCAGAAGCCGAAGCATTCGCCCGTTCAAATTTCGCCGAAAAACTTAAAAATCCGAAAATCGCAAACACAGCGGCAAAACTTATGACAATTAATTTTACGCGAACGATTCTGCGCCGAATAATTTTCATTTTTGTTGAAACTCCTGTTTGTTGGCTTGGAAAAATTTGAAGTCTTTTATTTGACGTTTATTGTCGCCGGAAAGTTTGAGCAAGTTATATTTTTATAAATTCGCAAAAACGCGCAAATCTTTCGGTTAAAAATTAAATTTCCTGTCCGACGAAATACATCTGCGCGTCAAATTTTTCTTCTTTGGCGTCGATTTTTATTTTTTGATAACCGCCCTCCGAATTTAATATGCGGGCATTTACATTGTCTTTCAGATATGCGTCGAGAACTTTATCCCGAATATATTTGATAAGATTTTTGTCTTTTATCGGCACGGCGGCTTCGACCCTTCGGTCGAGATTGCGGTGCATCCAATCGGCGCTGCCGATAAAGACTTGCTCGTCGCCGCCGTTTGCAAAATAAAAAATCCGGCTGTGTTCGAGAAATCTCCCCGTAATCGAACGAACGCGAATATTCTCTGAAATTCCTTTGATTCCGGGACGCAGAACGCAGATACCGCGCACGATTAAATCAATCGAAACGCCCGCCTGCGAAGCACGATAAAGCGCGCGGACGATTTTATCGTCGGTCAAAGAATTTATCTTGACGACGATGCGCGCGTCCTCGCCGTGCTTTTTATGTTTGATTTCGCGCTCTATGAATTCAAGCATCCGTTCGCGCAAATTTATCGGCGCAACCAGAAGCGTGCGAAAATCAGTTTGATACGAATAACCCGTTAAAAAATTAAACAGGTCTGAAGCGTCCGCGCCGATTTCCGCGTCGCTCGTTAAAAGCCCTAAATCAGTGTAAATTCGCGAAGTCGTCGGATTGTAGTTTCCCGTCGCCAGATGAACGTAGCGGCGCAGTTCGTCATTTTCGCGGCGGACGACGAGCGTGACTTTTGAATGAGTTTTCAGCCCGCGCATTCCGTAGATAACGTGAATGCCTTCGTCTTCCAAACGGCGCGCCCATTCGATATTGTTTTCCTCGTCAAAGCGCGCCTTTAACTCGACGAGCGCGGCGACTTGTTTGCCGTTTTCGTTTGCCTTTATCAGTGATTGAACAATCGGCGAATCTTTTCCCGTGCGATACAAACAGATTTTTATGGCGACGACCGATTCGTCTTCCGCCGCCGCATCGACAAAATCCGTTACTGTGCTGAAAGCCGTGTATGGATGATGCAGCAGAATGTCCTGTTTCTTTAAGATTTCAAAAATATTTTCCTGCTGACGGAGCGGTTTCGGAATCGAGTATTCAATCGGTCGGTCTTTCAAATCCGGTCGGTTAAGCGCGTAAAGCGACATTAAATCGGGAATGTTCATAAAACCGTCGGTGCGGTAAACGTCCGCCTCGGTTAAACCGATTGTGCCGGTAACATAGCTGATTGATTTTGTCAGAAACTGCGCCATATCGTCCGGCATCGCGTGAGAGATTTCGAGCCGAACGGGAAAAGTAAAGCGCTGTCGCTGGTGAATTTCGCGCTCTATCGAGCGCAGAAGGTCGTCCGATTCATCCTCGCGCAGTTCGATGTCGGCATCGCGCGTCAAGCGAAACAAATGAGTTTTATGCGCGACCATATTCGGAAAAAGATGATTGACGTTTGCGCCGACGACTTCGCCGAGCAGGGCAAAATGTGTTTCCTTTTCGTTAAAAGGAATCAAGCGCGGCAAATTCGGCGGCAATTTGATGCGGACGAAACGATGACGATTATAAAGATGGTCGAGTTTGCCATGCTTGATATGCTTGTCGGGCGAAACCGCTAATCCGACATTTAAGCTCAAATTTGAAACATACGGAAACGGATGACTTTCATCGACCGCCTGCGGCGTCAGAACGGGGAAAATATTTTTCAAAAAATAATCGTTGAGTTTTTTTCGCGCCGCTTTGCTCAAATCGCGCTGCGCGTAAATTTTTATGCCTTCTTCGGCAAGGCGCGGCAAAACATCTTGCTGCAAACAATTTATCTGCTGCAGGAGCATCGGCAGCAAGCGGCGGCGAATTTCCTGTAGTTGTTCGAGCGGTGTCATTCCATCACGCGAGACTGCGCCGGTATCTTCGGCAACTTGTTCTTTCAAGCCGGCGACGCGAATCATAAAAAATTCGTCTAGATTCGTCGAAAAAATCGAGAGAAATTTAAGCCGTTCGAGCAGCGGCGTCTGGTCATTTAGAGCTTCTTCCAAGACGCGGCGATTAAACTCCAGCCAACTCAGTTCGCGGTTGCTCAGGAAACGCGAATCTTTGACCGACGGCACTGCTTCCGGTTTTTCTTTTGCCTCGACAATTTTTTGAGCGGTTTGACTCATACGAGAAGTGTAAGAATTTGAGTCGCGTAAGGCAATAAAAGCAGTGTTAAATTTTTTCACGACAAATCAAATGCTTTTTTAAGTTTAGCAAAAATCAAGGCGGGCGTCT
>JALYZF010000039.1 GCA_030948995.1 Acidobacteriota bacterium | reverse complement strand
CTTGTTTTCTTCAACGAATTTTCTGCCGAGCAAAAAATTTCCGTCGTAACCAGTGTCAACTGTCAGCATAAAGTTAATTTTCTTTTTGCCTGCTGTTAAGATTTCGCCTTGAATAACCGGCACTTTGTTTTCATTTATGTTTAAAAGTCGGATGACTTTCGCGTTTTTGGGCTTTCTGTATTCTTCAAGATTATAGAAAGTTATAATCCGTCTCGGGTAATCGACTTCAATAACGTAGCTTTTTATCAGGCTGTAACCGAAAATACCGTCTACTTGATGTCCTTCTTCCTTTTCCTGCTCTTTAAGAGGCAGAAATGCTGCTTTCTTTTCGTCAAATATTAACTCGCGGACAGAAAATTTCACGTCTTCCGTGTAAGCGATTCCTTTGCTGCCGCCAACTAAATTGGCATTGACATATCCCTTGACCGGCAAGTTTAGAGTTTCCGCAACCGAACCATCAATTATAGAACCGGACGACCCTGCACCTGAATCAAATAAAAAATAATAAGTTCCTTTGCCATTCACCTGAGTTTTAAGGTAAATGTGGTTATTGTAAAGCTCGAAGGGAATACTTATCGGCTTTGCGAATAGACTCGATGAAAACACAAAAACTAAAATAATCGGAAGATATTTGGAAATGGATTTGCGCTTGGTAATCGTTTTTGATGAATCAGAATATTTTGTAATCATATTTTTAAGGGGTTGGTTTGATGTTTTGTTATTCACAGAATTTATGATTATTTTTCTAAAAAATTTCCTACATCAATATGATGTTATATACCGACAAATTGTTTCAGCACGTATTAACTGTCCTCGAATTGGTATCGCGGGTGAGTTAAATATATTTATGCCATCTTAAACAGTCAAAACATAAAAGTTTATTTGCTCAAAAAATTATATTTTTCAAACTTAACAAAAATTTTCATATACAAATCGGATGCGAATCATCTAAAATAGTGGCAGTTGCTCGAAACATACCCATATATTGCGATGACATCTTTTTTGTATTTGTTTTTAAACAATCATATTAATAATCTCGGAGGTGATTCCATTGATAACTGGTCGAGTTCTATTATTGAACTTTTCTTATGAACCGCTCGGCACGGTCGGCGTCGCACGCTCGATGTGCTTGTGGTTTCGCAATTCTGTAACCGTGGAAGAATACGACGGCGACAACGTGCTTCATTCGCCGTCGCAAACTTTTCGCGTGCCCAGCGTGATTCGCCTGCGGACTTACATCAACGTGCGTCGCAAGCGCAACGAAACGGCGATGAAGCGCGCGCGTATTTATATCCGCGACAAATATCGCTGCCAGTATTGCGGCGAAAACCGTCACGCTTCGGATTTGACGCTCGACCATATTCTGCCGCGCGCGCAGGGCGGTGAATCGACGCCGCAAAACCTTGTGTCGGCTTGCGTAAAATGCAACCAGCGCAAAGGCAATCGCACGCCCGAACAAGCCAGAATGCCCTTATTGACTCCACAGAAATACTTGAGCATCGGTCTTGACCGTGTTCTATTGTGCCACTATGCCGAATCGAAACCGGAATGGAAGAAATATCTATACATGGAAGAATTCGACGTTGTGCAGGAACAAATAGCGGCATAAAAAATGGTAAATGCTAAATGGATAATGGTAAATTAAGACAAATTATTTACCACTACCCGTTTACCATTTACCATTAAAAATGAATCTTTACGACAACAACTGGCTCTATGATTTAGTTCACGAAAAATCAGCAACAAGCGAAGAAGTCGCTTTTTATGAACGCCAGATTGAGCGTTACGGTTCACCCGTTCTCGAACTCGCCTGCGGAACTGGAAATTATCTTGTCACACTTTCCCAAACAGACGTCGAAATCTCCGGCTTGGATATTTCAGGCGAAATGCTTCACGGCGCGCAGCAGCGAGCCGAAAATCAAAACGCCGAAACAAATTTAATCAACGCCGATATGCGCTCTTTTGAACTCGATCAAAAGTTTGCGCTGATTTTCGTTGCCGGAAATTCCTTTCAGCATTTAAATACTCTCGAAGATGTTGAGGCGTGTTTCGATTCGGTCAAACGACATCTTGCGCCTGAAGGACGATTTATCGTCGAAGTTTTTAATCCCTCGTTGGAATTGCTTAATCGCAATCCCGACGAGCGATATTTTGTCGGCGAATATAAAACCGACGAAGGGTGGATTGTGCTGACGGAAAACGTTTTCTATGACGCTGCAACGCAAATCAACCATTTAAAGTGGCATTATAAAAACCAATATATGAAGGAAGAACAAACCGTGTCTTTTACGATGCGCCAGTTTTTCCCGCAAGAATTAGACGCCCTTTTTCATTACAACAATTTCCGCATCGAGCATAAATACGGCAATTTTGACGAATCGGCTTTTTCGTCTAATTCGCCGAAACAAATCATCGTCGCAAGTTGCGCGTAAAGATTCTTTTCAGTTACTTCAATTGTCTTTTTTATAAAATTAAAAGGAGATTTTCGATGAAACTGATTTTTATTTACGGCGCGCCTGCCGCCGTAAAATTAACTGTCGCCAATGAAATCGCCGCGCAAACCGGCTTTAAAGTATTTCACAATCATTTGAGCATTGACGCAATTGAGCCGATTTTCGCATTCGGCACGAAGCCTTTTCAAAAATTGATTGATTTGATTCGCGTCGAAACCGTCGCCGAAGCCGCCCGCGAAAACGTTGATTTAATTTATACGTTTTGTTACGCGAAAGATAAAGACGACGCGCACGTCGAGAAAATAGCGAAAGCCGTTGAAGAAAATGGCGGCGAGATTGATTTTGTTTTATTGCGATGCGACAGAAGCGAGCTAGAAAATCGAGTTTTGGAAGAAGCACGCAAAAAATACGGTAAGGCGAATAATCTTGAAATTTTGAATCAAATTCTCGATAACTATGATTTATTTTCGTCTGTGAACAATCACGAAAGTTTGATTATCGACAACACAAATCTCTCGGCAAAAGAGACGGCGCAAGAAATTATCGAACATTTTAAGTTAGTGAAATTATGAAATACAAAACTGAAAAAGATATTTTAGAAGTTGTGCGCGGCTTTGAAACCGGCACGATTTCGCGTGAAAAATGGAAGCACGCTGAACATTTGACCGTCGCGCTTTATTACATTCTGCATTCGCCGACGTTATCAGACGCTTGCGACAAAATGCGCGGCGGAATATTTAATCTGCTGAAATCTTTCGGAGTTGATTTGAATATGGAGATGCCGTATCACGAAACTTTAACTGTTTTCTGGATGCGCGCGGTTGTGGATTTTAAGAATTCAAAAAACGGCGCTTCGTTCGTCGAAACTTGCAACGAGTTGATCGAACGATTCGACAAAGATTATCCGCTTCGATTTTACAGCAACGAGCGTCTTTTTTCGGACGAAGCGCGCAAAGAATTTATCGAAGCTGATTTATAAACTGATTTGACTAGTTTTAATCGAAGCCACAAAATTAAAGTTTCAAAAATTATGCTTAAATTTCAAAACACTTTATCCGGTCAGTTAGAAGAATTTCAGCCTTTGCAGGGCAACGACGTGCGGCTATACATTTGCGGTCCGACTGTTTGGTCTTTCGCGCATATCGGCAACTTTCGCACTTTTGTATTCGGCGATGTTCTGCGGCGCTATCTGAAATTCAAAGGTTACAATTTAACGCACGTTTTTAATTTGACGGACGTTGACGACCGCATTATTAACGAAGCGAAAAAAGCCGGAAAAACGATTGACGAATTTACCGCGCCGTTTATCGAAGCGTTCTGGGAAGACGCCGACGCGCTCGGTTTAGAGCGTCCTGAAATCGCGCCGCGCGCGACGCAGCACATCGCGGAGATGATTGCGATAATCGAGAAATTGTTAGAGAACGGACACGCTTATGAATCTGAAGGCTCAATTTATTACCGAATCTCGGCTTTCCCCGATTACGGCAAACTCTCGAAAATAAATTTTTCCGGCAATATCTCCGGCGCGAGCGGGCGCGTCGATACCGACAAATACGACAAGGAGAACGCTAACGATTTTGCTTTATGGAAATTGGTTGACGACGATGAGCCGACAGGCTGGGATGCGAGTTTCGGGCGCGGTCGTCCGGGCTGGCATATCGAATGTTCGGCGATGGCGATGAAATATTTAGGCGAAACTTTCGACATTCACGCGGGCGGAATCGATTTGAAATTTCCGCATCACGAAAACGAAATCGCGCAATCGGAAGGCGCGACCGATAAACTTTTTGCTAAAACGTGGCTGCATAGCGAGCATTTAAAAGTCGAAGGCGAAACGATGGCGAAAACTAAGGGTAATTATTTCACTTTTCGTGATTTAACTGCGAAAGGTTATACGGCAATGGGAATTCGCTATTTGCTTTTGAGTGTTCCATATAACAAACAGTTGAATTTTACGTTTGAAACTTTAGACGGTGCGGAACACACGCTCGAACGCCTACGTGATTTCCGAAAGCGTCTGGCGGAAGCAAATCTTTCAAGCGGCAGCAACTCGGATTTAGAGGAAATTGTCGCAAAATCGCTCGATGATTTTGAAGCAGCAATGGACGATAATCTTAACACTTCGGTCGCACTCGCTTCCCTGCACAATCTTGTGCGCGAAGTAAACACCGCATTGTCGCATGATAAAGTTTTAACCAAAGACCGCGATTTGATTCTACAAGTTTTGGAAAAGATTGACTCGGTTCTTGGAATTTTCGGCGAAGAGAAAAAAGAAATTCTCGACGCTGAAATTGAATCCTTGATTGAAGAACGTCAGGAAGCGCGCCGCAATCGGAACTTTGCGCGTTCGGATGAAATTCGAGATTCGCTTGCCGAAAAAGGAATCATCTTAGAAGATACAAAAGACGGCGTGCGGTGGAAACGAAAATAGGAAATAGGTATTTGGTGATAACTAAAGCCTATGAGTAAATACCTATTTCCTAACTTCTACTAGAAACGCTTTCAAGCCTTGCGCTTCAAAAATTTGCGGCGCGCCGAGTTTATAATTTTTTTCAATCAAATTTTTAAGCGGCGGTTTCGCTTCGTTCCACTCCGAGTCTCGAAAGGCGATGAAAAATCGCTCGCCCTGTAAGCCGTCTTCGTCCGTCGTTTGCACTGCGTCGAAACCGCGCGGCAGAAAATATGCCGCGTCTTCGGCGAGTCCTTCAATATTGTTTACTTTTACGATTTGAAATCGCTCGCTTTCGTCGCGCAAGGCAAACCAAAAAGTATAAGCGGCGACATCTTCAAAAACGTAAACTTTAACAGGCGCGGCAAAATCAGTTTCGGTGAGGCGCAAATCAGTTGCCAGATTTTCCCACGCACAGAGAATTGAAACTTGATTTCCGCGCTGCAATTGCAGAAGAAAAGCCATCCCCGTCAACCAGAAAATTAACGCTAACACGGCTAACCTTAAATATAGAATTTGAATTTTCTCTATTGCAAAAGCCGTTAAAATCGCAAATGGGGCAAAAACAATCGTCAAATGCCGCGTTCCCCAAATCGAAACGGGCAGCGTCCAGCTTGCAATAAAAGAAAGAATAACGGGCAGAAAACTAAGTAACAAAAGCAAATAAAAATTGCGCTTGTCCGTTTCGTCTTCAATTTTTCGATTCGTCAAACACAAAGCGAAAGCAATTATTAAAACAAACAAAAGCGGAACGCTGATTAAAAAAATCGAGCTTGCGTCGAGGCTCGTCTGCTGGAAATAAAACGGTTCGATTAAATCGAAAACGAATTGAAAAACAGTTTGTAAATCCGGCTTGCTCGCCCAGCCGAGATTTTGCGAAAAATTCGCGTTTATCTTTCCCGCCTGCCAAACCGAAAAAATCCAAGGCGTAAAACTCGCCGTCGTTATTGCAAACATTGTGAGAATTTGCCTGATTTTTATGCGCTGGAAAATTGCGATTGCCGCAACTTCTGACAAAATTACAAACCAGCCGAAATAATGCGTGTAAATCAGCAAAACATTGACGATTGTCAGAGCCGTAAAACTTTTGCCCAAATTTAGAAATCGCGCAAATAGCCACAGCGAAAAAAGCGCGAGACACAGCAAAACGCTATACATACGAATTTCCTGCGCGTATTTTATAAGCGCGCCGTTTGCAGCGAAAAACGAAAGTGCCAGCGCAATGGTTGAATAATTTAATTTCAGTTGGCGGCAAAATAAATAAAAAGGAATTAAAGCAATTGTCGAAAACAAAACCGGAAATAGCCGCAACCAAAAAAGGTTTTCACCGCCTGCGGAAATCCAGATTTTGAGCAAAACGTAAAAAAGCGGCGGGTGAATTAAGTCTTGCGCGACAAACCAAAAGAGCGAACCCCAATCGTGTTCGGCGGCGTGGACGCTGAAAATCTCGTCGAACCAAAGGCAAGAATCAGCCGAATGCCAAAAGCGCAGCAAAACATAAATAATACAAATTACGGCAAAAACGGCGAGCCAAAAATTTTTGTTTGATTTTTCCAAAACCGAATTGCGCGAACAAAACCCGTAGATTCTAAATTATCCTCTGAAAACAAAAGATAAAATAAACTCGCGTGGATTAAAAATTTAGAAAGCGGAATTTATAATTTTACACCTTCGCAGAGTTTGCCGCCGATGCTCGTGTAGAAAAGCGGAACTTCGGCGAAACGGTCGGTTTCGCGGCAGTATGAGAGACATTTATCGAAGGGTTTTGAATAGATATGAAGGCTGACGGCGCGTGTTTGAAATTCGGGCAAATTTAAGATTTGATGAATCGGCTCTTCGAGTTCGACTTTTGTGGCGAGACAATCGGACAAATCAAACTGTTCGGTTTCTTCCAATTTGCAAAAACTTTTTTCTTCGTCAATTTCCAGAACCCTAAAATTCTGCCCGCGAAGTTTCCCCGAAGGGACGGTCATCCAGCACATCTGGTCGGCGTGATTGTGTATGCGCGACGCTTGCCCGCTTTCCCAGCAGAGCGTCATCACCTCGAAACGCTCGTCTTTATAAATTAAATTTCTTGTATAACATTGCTGGCTGAAATGAAAATATTTGTTAATCGAATCAATATCTACCGGATTTTTTTCTAAAAATTCGTAAATAGTATTAACCGTAAAATCTTCACAGGAAATTTGCCGCAGACCTTCGATTAATTTTTCGACTTTGACGGTTTTCATATTTATCAGCCTCCGAAGTTACAAAGAATTTTCCATATTTCCGCTTGCGCCGTTCGCGTCTTCTGTGGCTAGATTTTCTTGCGATTTCCGCAAAAAGTCAACAAATTCCTGCACGTTTCTGGTAAGACCGGGAAAGGTAGCAACTGTTTTTCCGTCTCCGTTTATTACCGCGTAGAAAGGCAAAGCGACGGTTTGAAAAGTTTTTTCTTGAAACTGTTGCTGTTGTTCATTGTTCGGCGTTCCATCGTCGGTGTAAAGCCGCGCCAAAACGAATTTTGACAACTCATTTTCAACTTCTTTTTTCGGGAAAACATTGGCTTCCATCCAGCGGCAATTCGTGCAAGTGTAACCCGTAAAATCTACGAACACCAATTTTTTTTCGGCTTTCGCTTTTGTAAGCGCGCCCGCGTAATCGTTTTCATATTTTTTCCAATCGAGATTTTGCGCATCTGGTTTATTAAGAAAACTTCTTGGAGTGTCGGCGTCCGGTGGCAAAAATGCTTCGAGTTCGCCGAGTCGCGCGCCGAAAAGTCCGGTCAAAAGATAAAAACTGATTGCTAGACTTAAAATCGCCGAGACGACGCGAATCGCGCCGATTCTTTCCGGCTTTGAATCGTGCGGTAGTTGAAATTTTCCAAGAAGATAAATCGCCAGAATCACGCCGATGGCAATCCAAATCGCCAGCACGAAATTGCGCGTGAAAATTCCCCATTTCCAGATTAAATCGACGTTTGAAATAAATTTCATCGCCGCCGCGATTTCCAGAAAACCCATTGCGACTTTTATCGAGTTCATCCAACCGCCCGCGCGCGGCAAACTCGAAACATATTGCGGCAGGAGTGCAAGAACGAAAAACGGAAGCGCGAACACGCTCGAAAAAGCAAGCATTCCGACGAGCGGCATTTGCCAAGTTCCCTGCGAAGCCGAAACAAGAATTGTGCCGACAAACGGCGACGTGCAGGTGAAAGACGTAAGCGTAAAAGTCAATCCCATAAGCAGCGCGCCGACGATTCCGCTGCCTTCGCCTTCTTTGCTGCGCGTTAAATTATCTAGAGAAGTTAAAATGCGCGTCGGAACATTGATTTCATAAGCGCCGAAAAGATTAAAGGCGAAAAACAGAAAAATCGCGGTAATCAAAAGATTGACGTATGGATTTGCGGCAAATAAATTTATTCCCGCCGCGCCGACAAAAATAGCCAGAAGCATACCGAGAATCGTAAATGTGGCGACGATTCCAAGCGAATAAACGAGCGCCATTCGCACCGCTTTAGCGCGATTGCCCGCCGAATGATTTGTAAAATACGAAACCGTAATCGGTATCATCGGGAAAACACACGGCGTAAGGAGCGAGAGCGCGCCTAAAGATATTGCCAGCCAGATAAAGGACGAAAGCGGCAAATCGCTTGGATTTTGGCTTTTAGATTTTGGATTTTGGATTGCGGTTTCGGAATTTGGAATTTGGGATTTGGAATTTGAAGTATCCGGCTGATTGCTGACTGCTGATTGCTGACTATCGGCTGACAATTGTTTTTTCGCGTCTTCAAATCCTGCAAACGAAACTTTTACGGTTTTCGGCGGCAGACAAACTTTGTCGTCGCAAACTTGATATTTAACGTTTACCGCTAAATCGTCGGCTTTTGCATCGCCCGTTGCGCTAATCGGCAAATTAAATTCGGCTTGTTTTTCAAAAAATTTCGTGTCGATTTGAAAAGTCGGCTCAAATTTCGTTACGGGCGCGGGCGATTCGGTTTTGCCTTCGATTTTGAACGGCAGATTTTCGGCAATCGAGATTTTTGTAGGAAATGGTCCGCCTTCGGGTTGTTCGACCGCGTAAAGATGCCAATTTTCTTCGATATTCGCTTTTAATTTCGCTTTGAATTTCTCGCCGGATTTTAATGTTTTGCCTTTCGCGCCGGATTCGAGCGACCACGAAACCGGATTTTGGGCGAAACAGATTGCAGGAAAAACGGCAAATGCCGCAAACAGGAATATAAAAACTTTAAGTCGAATGTTTTGAATCATATTTTCAGCCGATTTGATGCCGAGCTTTATCTTTATTTTGCAGTATGTTTAACTAAAAGGCGAAATTTGAGACGCTTTATTCCAATCATTCTTATAATTGCGTTGCCTTTTGCACAATTTGCGCTTCGTCGCTTATAATTTTTACAAAGCTATTATAATTTTTACATCATTTTACATAAACGGGCGCGGAGGAAATTATTTTGCCAAACACAGCAACTCGCCGGAAAACGACGACCAAAACAAACAAAAGTTCCGGCAACGGCACAAATAAGCCGGAAAATAAAGCTGCGAAAAACGGTAACGGCGCAGAGATTACCGACAAGGTAAATCCGAAGATTTCAAAAAGCGAACACCAAGAGCGCAAGCTGCAACAGAAATCTTCGATAAAATCAGTCGAGCCGGAGTTATTAAAGGCGATGCTCTACGAAATGGTTCTCGGCAGACGCTTTGAAGAAAAATGCGCCGAAGTTTATCGCATCGGAAAAATCGGCGGCTTTTGTCATCTTTATATCGGACAGGAAGCCGTCGGCGTCGGCTCGATAATGGCTTTGCGCGACGACGATTATGTGATTAGCGCTTATCGCGACCACGTTCAGGCAATGATAAAAGGCATCACGCCCGAAGCTGTAATGGCTGAACTTTTCGGGCGCGCTGGCGGAAACGTCGGCGGCAAAGGCGGCTCGATGCATATGTTCTCGAAAGAAAAGGGATTTTTCGGCGGACACGGAATTGTCGGCGGTCAAATCGGCGTCGGCACGGGAATGGCTTACGCGCAGAAATACAAAGGAACTGATAATGTTACGCTCTGCTTTTTCGGCGAAGCGGCGGTCAATCAAGGGATTTTTCACGAATCTTTGAATATGGCGCAATTGTGGAAACTTCCCTGCATTTACATTTGCGAGAACAATCAATACGGAATGGGAACGTCGCAAAAACGCGCAATGTCAATTTCGAGCGTCGCGCAAAAAGCCGAAGCCTACGGAATGGCAAACGAATTTGTTGACGGAATGGACGTGCTTGCAGTGCGTGAAGCAACTTTAAGAGCAATCGAACGCGCCAGACGAGACGGTTCACCGACCTTACTCGAAATTCGCTGCTATCGCTATATGGGACATTCGATGTCCGACCCGGGAAAATATCGCACGTCAGAAGAAATTAAAAAATATCAGGAACGCGACCCGATTTTCCTGTTTCGGCAAAGTTTAACGGAAGCGAAAGTTATAACCGATAAAGATTATGACGAAATCGAAGCACGGGCGAAAGAAGCGGTTGAAAAAGCTGTGAAATTTGCCGATGAAAGCCCGCTTCCAGACGAGAAGGAATTATTTACGGACGTTTACGCTTGATTATATTTGGTTTCATTGAATCAGCCTGATGAAAATTTGTAAAAACCTTTTTACGCTTTTGATTCTAATATTTGGTGTGTTTGTTTTTGAATCGTATGCCCAAATATCCGCTGGAAAAGTTAAAGGTTTAATTCTTGACCAAATTAATGCCCGAATTGCAAAAGGGAAAATTTCAATCGAAGGAAAAAGGTTCAAGAAGATATTTATTGCAAATGATGCGGGCGAATATAATTTCGAGTTGCCAATTGGTAATTACAAAATTTCCGCTAAAATGGACGGTTTTTATCAGTCTAATCGCAAAAATTTGCGCGTAAAATTGAATAAAACAATTAAATTAAATTTTACTTTAATTGGTATTGGAAATGATATAGACCATCCGTAAAACACAAGTTCTTAAAAATTTATTATGGCAGTTTTAACAATCCGCGATGCGCTTAATCAAGCATTGCGCGAAGAAATTATCAGAGACGAAAACGTCTTTATAATGGGCGAGGAAGTAGCCGAATACGACGGCGCGTATAAAGTTACGCGCGGACTTTGGAAAGAATTCGGCGACAAGCGGGTCGTTGATACGCCGATTACCGAACTGGGTTTTGCAGCGGTCGGAGTCGGCGCGGCGATGGCTGGATTGCGTCCCGTTATCGAATTTATGACGTTTAATTTTTCGATTTTAGCCTCTGACCAAATCATCAACCACGCGGCGAAAATGATGTATATGTCAAACGGGCAGTTTAATGTCCCGATTGTTTTCCGCGGTCCGAACGGCTCGGCATATCAAGTTTCGAGCCAGCATTCTCAGGCACTAGAAGCGTTTTACGCAAATTTCCCCGGTTTAAAAGTCGTGATGCCTTCGACGCCGGCAGACGCGAAAGGTTTATTGAAATCGGCAATCCGCGACGACAACCCGGTCGTTTTCCTAGAACAGGAAAGAATGTATGGCATCAAAGGCGAAGTTCCCGAAGATGAAGATTTTACAATTCCTTTAGGCGTCGCCGATGTCAAGCGTGAAGGAACGGACTGCACGATTGTCGCGCGTTCGATGACTGTTCCTTTGGCGATGCAAGCCGCCGAGCAGATGCAGAAGGAGTTTGACGTGTCCTGCGAAGTCGTTGACCCGCGAACAATAAAGCCGCTCGACATTGATACAATTGTCAATTCGGTTAAGAAAACAAATCGTCTCGTAATCGCCGAAGAATCACACGCTTTTGCATCGGTCGGCGCGGAGATTTCGCATCAGGTTATGGAAAACGCTTTCGATTATTTGGACGCACCCGTCAAAAGAATTTCCTGTGCCGAAGCGCCGATGCCGTATGCGAAAAATTTGGAAGAACTCGCTTTGCCGGACGTGAAAAAGATTATCGCGGCGGTCAAGGAAGTTTGTTATTTGTGAACAAGAAAGAAGCGAAACAAAATTACAAATTGAATCTGCGTCCGGCTGGCGTTTTTCAGGTCCGCAACATGAGAGAGGAAAAAGTTTTCGTCGGTTCGAGTTTGAATCTCGACGGAATTTTCAACCGTCACGAATTTCAGTTAAAATTGAACGGGCATCCGAACAAACGTTTGCAAGCGGATTGGAACGAACTCGGCAAAGATTGTTTTGCTTTCGAGATTTTGGAGCAAATCGAGTCGCGCGAAAATCTCGATTACAAAACCGAACTCGAATTTCTCGAAGATTTGTGGCTCGAAAAATTGCAGCCCTACGGGACGCGCGGCTATAATGAGCCGAAGAAAACGCGGGAAGAAAGACTGCAAATGATTGCGGAAAACAGGTTGCGAAAAAATTATTAAAAATAGGTTTTTAATTTATGGCTGAAAAATTTTTAATGCCGAAATTGTCGCCGACGATGGAAGAAGGACAAATTTCACGTTGGCTGAAAAACGAAGGCGACACATTTGAGGCGAATGAAACGATTGCCGAAGTCGATACTGACAAAGCGACAATGGAAATGACGGCATTGTCCGGCGGCACGCTCCTAAAAATCATAAAAGCGGGCGGCGATACGGCTCGGCTCGGGGAAGCAATTGCGATTACGGGTAAAAAAGGTGAAGACATTTCCGCGCTATTGAGTGAAATCGGCGGAAACGGTAACGGCGCTTCTAATGGAACTACGTCGAAAGCATCGGAAGAAAAATCTGTCGAGCAACCAAAAGAAACGGTGCAAACGGCAACGCAAAATTCTTCCGGCGAATCAACTTTGCAAAATGTAACCGAAACCGAAGGTCGAAGTTACGATTATCAACATCCCCAAGCAGTTGAAGACGCCGAATCAAAAACACAACCAGCCGAACAAAACACTGCTTCAAACGGCGGCGGACGCTTGATTGTCTCACCGATTGCCGCGCGGATGGCTTCGGAAAATAACGTCAATCTCAAATCAATCAAAGGCACTGGTCCCGGTGGTCGAATTATCAAACGCGACATCGAAACGGCGATAGCGGAAGTCCAAAGTCCAAACTCCAGAGTCCAAAGTCAAGAGAAAACTATTCCGACATTCGGTTCGGCTTCCGATATTCAGGGCGCGTCGCGTTTCCGCGAAGAAAATACGTCGAAGATGCGGCAGGTTATCGCGCAACGTCTCGCTCAATCAATCGGACCGATTCCAACGTTTTATTTAACGGTCGAAATCGAGATGGACAGGACGTTGGAGTTTCGCAAACAAATTAATGCAACTCTTCGGGAAGATGAAAAAGTCAGCGTCAACGATGTCATTGTCAAAGTCGCCGCGAGCGCGCTGCTGAAACATCCGTTTGTCAATTCATCTTATCAAGACAAAACGATTCGCTTCTACGAAGACGCGGACATCGGCGTTGCCGTTGCCGTCGAAGACGGCTTGATTACGCCTGTCGTGCGCGGCGCAAACCGCAAAGGCATCGCGGAAATCGCCGGAGAAATAAAGGAAAAAGCCGCGCGCGCGCGCGAGAAAAAACTTCAGCCCGAAGAATACACGGGCGCGACGTTTTCAATTTCAAATCTCGGAATGTTCGGCATCGAACAGTTCACGGCAATCATCAATCCGCCTGAAGCGGCAATTCTAGCCGTCGGCGGCGCGACTCCGAAAGCAGTTGTGCGCGACGGCGAAATCGTCGTCCGCAACGTAATGAACGTAACAATGAGCTGCGACCACCGCGTTATCGACGGCGCGACGGGCGCGAAGTTTTTGCAGACGTTTAAGCAGATATTGGAAAATCCGATTTTGATGTTAATGTAAAAATAGAAAGGGCAGGTTTTAACGCCTGTCCTTTTATACTGTCGAAAACTTTAATAATCAATCATAATTTTTCAGATAGTTCTTCAAATTTCTTGTAGTCAGCCGCCAACTTTTCAGCTTTACTCTTCGTTCTCAAATGATTATTTTTCATCATCTATGCCGACGATTTCCAAAAATCGGTCGTCATCGCATATCCATTCAAAATCAGGATCGGTTCTCGCCATTGATTTATAATTAGGATTTTTCTCAATTGCTAACTTTAAATACTTGAATGATTCGTTTTTCTTATCAATAATAGAATTTAGACACGCTAAATTATAATAATCATCTTCTTTTATAAGAGTTTTAACTTGTCCGGCATATTTCTCTGATTCTTTTTGGTTGCCCTGCTTTTTAAAGATTGCTGCAAGACCTAGGTTGGGAAGAATCCGGCTTGTATCAAGTTCTACCGATGTTTTAAAAATCTTTTTTGCTTCCTCAATTTTTCTTTGTTTGTAAAGCAAATTACCGAGATTACTGTAATTATCTACGTAACTTGCATCCAACTCGATTGCCTTACGATAGCTTTCTTCCGCTTCTTTCAAACGACTTTCATCTTTAGCTAACAACAAACCGAGATTGCCGTAAGCCAATGCGAAATTGGGATTCAACTCGATTGCCTTACGATAACTCTCTTCCGCTTCTTTAAAACGAGTCGTATTTTTAAAAAGCAAATTACCGAGATTGTGATAAGCATTTGCGTGATTTGGATCTAATTGGATTGCTTTTCGATAACTTTCTTCAGCCTCGACGTATCGGCTTTTGTCTTCAGCAATCACAACACCAAGATTGTAGTAAACAGAAGCGAAATTTGGATTCAATTCAATTGCCTTACGATAACTTTCTTCCGCTTCTTTCAAACGAGTCGCATCTTTAAAAAGCAAATTACCGAGATTGTAATAAGCATTTGCGTGATTTGGATCTAATTGGATTGCTTTTCGATAACTTTCTTCAGCCTCGACGTATCGGCTTTTGTCTTCAGCAAGCAAAACACCAAGGTTGTAATAAGTATCTGCGAAATTGGGATTCAACTCGATTGCCTTTCTATAGCTTTCTTCAGCTTCTTTCAAACGAGTCGCATCTTTGAAAAGCAAAATGCCGAGATTGCTATAAGCCAGTGCATAAACTGGATTCAATTCAATCGCTTTCCGATAGCTTTCTTCAGCTTCCTTTAAACGACTTTCATCTTTAAGAAGCAAATTACCGAGACTAATATAAGCATCTGCGAAATTTGGATCTAACTCGATTGCCTTACGATAACTCTCTTCCGCTTCTTTCAAACGACTCTCATCTTTAACTAACGACAAACCGAGATTGCCGTAAGCCAATGCAAAATTGGGATTCAACTCGATTGCCTTACGATAACTCTCTTCAGCTAAATTATAATTTCCATCCTCGTAGGCTTGATTTCCTGCAATAAGAAGCTGGGTAATCTCACGAGATTTATCCAGAACAATACTAAAATCTGTCTTATCCTTATTTTCAAGTTCATCCTTGGTTTCCTCATCAACAAGCATTACATCTTCAAATTCACTTAATTTTTTGTTGATTTCTATTTGCCTGTCCTGAAAAGTTTTTGTGATGCTTTCGTTATCGAGTTCTACCAAAATGCGAATTACCTGCATCAATTCGTCAAAACCCTCAATCTTGACGAAAGTTCCACCTTTTTTCTCTAAAAACTTTTTTGCTCTTTGGGAAATTGAGTCCTCGGTTAAATCGCACCAGTAAATTGTTTTTCCCGCTGGCATACTCTCAAAGATACTCATTACCGAATTGTCGTTGCCACTGTAACCGACGATGATTATACCGTCGTATTCTTCGAGAATTTTAGTAACCTGCCGTTCCATATTCTCATCGGGCTTTGACAAATCCTTGGTCGTATTTTTTAACTTCGAAAAAAGAAAATCGCCGTGAATCTTCAAAATGCGTGGGCGCTCCGAAGAAACCGTCATTTCCGAAGCGAAATTGCCAAGAGAGTAAACGACGGGGAAAATATCCGTGTAGTTTGAACAGGCGAGAGAAATCAAGCTGTCGAAATTTGTCGTGATAATTGTTTTGAGATAGCCGTATTTTATTAAATTAGCCAGAACAATATAACCGACTGAAGGCTGTTTTCTTTCGATAATACTTTCGATATAGCTTCGGCGTTTGGCTTCCGTTTCATAACAGCTTTCAAACAATTGGCAGTAATCGGTTTCGTCTTTCTTATACCAAGCCTGACCATGCGTCCAATCATTTGCGTCTTTCTCGGAAGTAAATTTTTTGCCGTATCGCTCAAATATCCTGCTCTTGAAATGACGAATCATACCGCCGGTGGCTGGAATATCTGATTGAAACGAAGCTCCCGCGCCGAGAAATAACGCCAACTTAATTGAAGCGCCGTATTCGTCAGGTCTTTTTATCGCAGATTTTAAGTCGAATGATAGCCGCCTTATCTCAGGACTAACTAAAAGACGTTTTTTTGAGCGTTTCTTTTCCATAGTGAAATGTATTTCCCTTAATTGTGTGGTTCGTTAGGCATAATAAATTATTTGAGCAAAATTGTGAAGAGATGTTTTGAATATCTCGAAACTGTCAAAGCAGCCATCGATTTGTTAGCATCTAGCTTTATTTCATAATGAAAGATTCTACAAACTATACAAACAAAACTTACGCGCCGCACCTCGCGCTCGTCGCCGTCCAGCTTTTTTTCGGCACGTTTCCGGTCGTCGGAAAATACGTTCTCCAAACAATTCCGAGTTTTACATTGGTCGCTTTCCGCACCGGCGGCGCGGCTCTGGCTTTTGTGACTTTGCAGGCGTTTTCGTCCGGCGGTCTGCGGCTTGAGAAGAAAAGCCACTACGCGCTGTTTGCGCTTTACAGTTTGCTCGGCGTGGTTTTGAATCAACTGCTTTTTATCAGCGGATTATCCTTGACAACGGCAGTGAATACTTCGCTTCTGGCGGTTTTGATTCCGATTTTCGCGTTGCTGGTCAGCGTCGTTTTGCGTCTGGACACGCTTTCGGCGAGAAAGATTTTCGGCGTTGTCATTGCGGCGGCTGGCGTGATTTATTTGATTGACCCGGCAAAGGCGAGTTTTTCGTCGGCGACGACACGCGGCGATTTTTTTATAATCGTCAACGGTTTGTTTTACGCGAGCTATATCGCCGTCTCAAAGCGTTTGATTCAACATTACGGCGCGCTCAAATCGATGGCTTGGCTTTTTTTGTTTGGCTCGATTATCACTGTTCCGCTCGGTGCATATTCGATGCGCGATGTCGATTTGGCAGCCATTCCGTCTCTAATTTGGCTGGCGATTGCGGGAATCGTGATTTTCCCGACCATTCTTGCATATTACCTGAATGCTTGGGCTTTGGCGCGCGTTTCGCCGTCCGTCGTGGCGATTTATATTTATTTGCAGCCGCTGATTGGTTTTGTGTCCGCTGTAGTTTTTCTAAACGAACATTTTTCGCTGCGCCTAATTGTCGCCGCGCTTCTAATTTTTGCGGGCTTGTTTTTGGTTACTCGCCAGCCGAAAGAAAAAATGATTGACGTTACATATCCGTAAAAGCGACGCGCCCGCCGACGATTGTCAGTTTTACATTTCCCTGCTTGTCGATTACCGTCAAATCCGCGCGTTTCCCCGCGTCAATCGAGCCGCAATCTTTTTCGATTCCCAAAACTTTCGCAGGTGTATGACTCGCCATTTTTGAAACTTCTTGCGGCGCGATTCCAAGCGACAGCATCATTTTCACCGCGTCGAGCATTGTTATAACGCTGCCCGCAATACTTCCGCGTTCGTTGCGCGTTTTGCCGCCCGTAATCGAAATCTTCTCATTCCAAAGTTTAAAATTGCCGTCGCCCAAACCCGTCGGCGCGACCGAATCGCTGACGAGCGCGAGATTTTCCGCTCCTTTATTTTTATAAGCGAATTTCAGCATCTGCGGCGCAACGTGAATGCCGTCGGCGATAATCTCGCAGGAAATTTCATCCTTCGTCAAAGCCCAGCCCGCAACGCCGATGTCGCGGTGATGAATGCCGGTCATTGCGTTAAAAAGATGAGTGATATGGCTTGCGCCCGCTTCGTATGCCCGTTCGAGAGTTTCAACATCGGCTCGCGTATGCCCGATCGAAACAATCCATTTTTGCTTTTTTAATTCTTTGACAAGCTCGATTCCGTTTTCAACTTCCGGCGCGAGTGTCGTCAAATGAATCGCGCCCGCCGTTTTGAGTTTCGGCATTTCACCGATTTCGTCGCCGTTTCTAAAGGTTTTAAAAAATTCGGGACGCAGCGCGCCGCACATTTTTTCATTTGCAAAAACGCCTTCGTAATGCACGCCCAAAATCCGCGCCGCCGCTCCCTTTTCATTCTGTGCCTGCATCGCTTCGTCAATCGCGCCGATTGTATTTCTGTAATTTTCCAACGAATCCGGCACAAGCGTCGGCAGCCAAGCAGTTACGCCTTTCGTCGCCAAAAAGAGCGAAACTTTATGCAAATCTTCCGCCGTCGCCGTGTTAATGTCAACGTCGACCGCACCGTGATTGTGAATGTCGATAAATCCTGCGAAAACCGACGCACGCTTGAGGTCAATCGTTTGTGTTGATTCTTTTTTTTCGGTCACCGGAAAAACTTCTTTGATACTACCCTGTTCGATAATTATCGAAGTCGGCTGATTTTCTGGTTGTGATAAAATTATTTTTGCGTTTTTCAATAACATCTTTTTTCGTTTTTAATGAATCAATAAATTTTCGGAGAAATCGTCGGGCAGTAATGAAACAATCTATGAATCAAAAACTAGATTACTCAGAGAAGGAGGATAGTTCCAATTTCGTCGTTGAATATTTAATCATAAATATCTTCTTTTGGCTCGTCATTTTTTTATTTTTCGGCTTCGCGCAAACAATTTCAATCGAAGCGCAAACTTTATCCGAATCGGTTTACTACAAGCAGGGGTTAAATTATCTCAATCAACAGAATTTTTCGGCGGCGGCTCGTTCGTTTCAATTGGCTTTGCAGTCGGCGCCCGACGACGATTTGGCGCGCAGAGGTTTGGCAATCGCTTTGGTCGGTGCAGAAAAATTTCCTGAAGCCAGCCGCGAAATCGCCAAATCGCTCGCGCTCGCGCCCAAAGACGGTAAACTGCTTGAATTGGCGGCGCAGTGTTTCTGGCAGCAGAAACGATTTGCGGAAACCGAAATAGTTTTGCAGAGACGTTTAAAACTAGGCGACGAACGCGCCGAACTGTGGTCTTTATACGGCGACGCTTTGGATGTGCAGAAAAAAACTATCCAAGCCGTAACCGCTTATGAAAATGCCGTGCGGCTCGCGCCCAATTCGATAACTCTGCGCTACGCACTCGGCGCGTTTTATTGGAAATTGATTCGATACGATGACGCGGAGCGCGAATTTTTGAAAATATTAAGCGTTCAGCCGAACGAGCCGCGCGCATCTTTTAATTTGGGCGATATTTATTTAACCCAAGGCGACGCGGCAAAGTCTCTGCCTTTTCTGGAAACTGCTGCAAAAGCATTTCCCGATGAATTCGACACTAGATTTGCTTTAGGTCGCGCACTGTTGGCGACAAACAAACCCGAAGCTGCACTTGTCGAACTACAAGCTGCAGTCAAACTTAAACCGGATATTGCCGAAGGTCATTTTCATCTGGGACGCGCGCTCCAACGCGCCGGACGACGCACCGAAGCCAAATCCGAAATGCAGAAAGCCCAAAGCCTGCAAAACGCTCAACGCTCTAAAGAGCAAATCAAATTGCCCGCAAAATCCCAATAAAAATCCGCGTCTTACCAAAATAAGACGCGGAGCAAATAACGATAAATTGTTTTTTATCGTTTCAATTAAAAGTTGAATTTCGCCGCAAATTGGAATTCCCGCGGCAGACGAGTGCTGCCCGGCGTTCCCGTTGGATTGGTAAAACCACCGATTCCCAATTGATTATTCACACCTAAAAACTGCGTGTGGTTAAAAACATTGAACGACTCGGCTCGTAACTGCAAATAACGTCCCTTGTCTTTGTTAAGGTAAAAATAACGCGACAAGGAGAGATTCGTCTGGTTTCGACCTTTAAGGTGGAAAATAGCACGCCTCGAGTTGCCGAATGTTCCCGGATCGGGTGCGGCAAAAGCAGCCGGGTCGAAAATAAACGGCAGACCGGAAATCGGGTCGATTGTTCCTGCTACGCCGCCCGTCGGGTTGCCGACAAGATTCGCTCGATTACCAATCAAACCGCCGCTGGTGGTAAGCGGAATTACGCGGGAAATCGGCGGACCGGATTCGATATTGGTAATACCGCCGATTTGATAGCCGTCTAAAACCGCTCTCAGAAACCGATTTTCGATTTTATGGAAAAATGGTATTTCGTAGACATAACTTGCCGAAAAGATATGACGGCGCGATGTACGCGCTTCGGCATATTCTACAGCCGGATTAAGCGGATTCTGCGGAGTGTCAACGGCATCGCGGTCGTTTGTAAAATCCGTCATGTTTTTACTCAGGGTATAAGAAGCGGTCAAAGTGCTGCCTTTCGCAAAACGATAACTGAAGCTCGTCAGCAAACCGTTATACCGCGAACGCGCCGCCGTTTCATAAACATTGATGGTGCTGTAACCCAAATACGGACGATAAAGGTTAATACATCCGGTCGAGCCAACAGTGCAGCCTGCGGGAGCATCTTGTCCGTTTGGTAAAACCGGCACAACTACTCCTGCCGTCGTTGTTCTGGAAGCGTACAATCTAAATGGTTCGACGAAATTTATGTTGCGTTGACGCAGCAGAAAATCGCCCTTAGTGCGAACATAACTGATGTCAATAACCGCGTTTTTGAACACTTCCCGCTGCATACCGACCGAAAACTGTTGAATTTCCGGCGTTTTTAAGTTTGGACTCACACCGCCCAGAGAAATAATGGGCAGATTACCCAAAGCACCGGCAGTCGGGTCGGTAAATGTAATCGTTCCGGCACTGCCGCTATTGAATGTAGCGCGATTATTATACGGGCGATTCGGGACAGTCGGGTCTTCAAACAAAAATGTCGCAATCTGGTCGTAATAAAAACCGTATCCGGCGCGGAAAACCGTTTTGGTCGGCGCGCCGAGTAATGTTCTGCCGAATCCTTTTTCAAAATTCGGGCTGTAAGTTATGCCAACGCGCGGGCTGAAATTGTTTTTGTCCTTGGGAATAATCGTTCTTCCGAAAGGCGACGTGCTACCCGCAACGGCAATTCCATTAAGCGGGTCGCCAGTGCCTCGCAGAAGCGAAGTGCAAGCGGCATTAGCGCAGGTAGGAACTTTCGACGCACTGAAAAGGCTCGGTATAAATGAGCTTTCGACGTTGTTTTTATCAGTCGCCGGAACGTAATATTGATAACGAACGCCGTAATCAAGCGTTACATTAGGTCTTATTTTCCAAGTGTCCTGCGCGTAAAATTCACGCCGTCCGAGATTGAGTTTGAATGTAATATCGAATTGGTCTTCGACATATGAATTGGCGCGTCCGAGCAGAAAACTAGCTAATCCTGCGCCGGTTTGCGTCAGCGTAACATTGGTTGCGCCGTTTAATGCCGTGCCGCGCGATTGTATCTGGTCAAAGGTAAAACTGCCTTGCGTGTTATTACTGGAATTTTCGTTTTTACCTTCACGAGCTAATTCAACGCCGAATTTAATTTGGTGATTGCCCCGCGTCCAACTGAGATTGTCGCGTATCACCTGACTTCTATATCGAATATCAAATCCTTGGGTCGAACCGACGAATGCGATTCCCGGAATAGACAGTCCGGGAATCGCATTAAAATTGTTTTCTGGAAACGCCTGTCCGATTCCGCCCGCGCCGTTTGTCAAACCGTAATCGGATAATCTTCCCTTTCCGACTAAGAGCGTGTTGATGTGATTTTGCGAAAAATTATAAGATAATTCATTAGTGATTGACGGGGTCAAAACACTGTTGTAGGTTACCGCTAAAAGCTGTCCCGGAACAAGCGTATTGGTGGTCGCCACATTCGGAATACTAATCCCGTTAAAAAGTCCGCCCGGTTCTTGCGTGTCGTTCAAATCGTGCGTATAACGCCCGAAAATCGAATTGTTCTGGTTGATATTATGGTCGATGCGAACGACTTCCTGTCGAGTGTTTTGGATAGTTGTAGCGTTATAGCTAAAACCGTTAGTGCCGGAATTGGGTAACGGATAAGCGTTCAAAAGCGCGCGGGAAATCGGGCTGATGTCCGAAGCGGGAATAATGTTTCCTGCATACGCGCGATTAGCCGTGTTAAATATTTGATTTTGTTGCGCCTGAATGATTCGACCGGTCGTATCGGTAACAAACAGCGGCGTTGCCGTAACGGTTGTGCCGCTAGTGCCGTTTGACTGCAAATAAAGCGGCAAACCGAGACGCGCTGAAAAATCTCCGCCCCGTTCGGCTACGCTGGGAACAAGCGGAGAGATGGTTGACGCAGCGCGGCGAATTCGGCGAAAGTCCTGCGAATAGAAAAAGAAAGTTTTATTTTTGCCCGAATCAAAGTATGGTCCGCCTTCGCCGAAATGCAGAAAAGGAAGCGGTCCGCTGAACGTGCCGCCGAAGGTGTTGTAACGAAGTCTGGGAGTCGGAGCTTTCGGTTTGCCGTCCGTTCCGCGTCCTAGCCGGTTATTGAAAAAAGTATTGGCGTTAAATCTGTCGTTACGGACAAATTCATATAAAGAACCGTGATATTTATTGCCGCCGCTTTTGGTAACGACCGTAACTACGCCGCCCGCCGAACGACCGAATTCCGCCGTGTAGTTTGACGTTAAAACTTTAAATTCTTTAATTGAGTCAACGGTCGGAGTTGAAAGCAGCGTAATGTTCGAGCCGCCGTCCGTATTATTCACGCCGTCAACAAGGAAATTAACGCCGTTGCGCCGCATACCATTGATTGAAATACTGGCGCGATTGGTCAAACCCAAAGAAGATTCATCCGTTAAATCCGAGCTAACACCGGGAACGAGTTCAAGTAATTTCGTAAAATCGCGGTTGACGAGCGGAATCTCGATAATTTGCTTATTGCTTATAAGGGTTTGTCCGGTCGGACTTTCTTGAATCAACGGCGGCTCGTCCGTTACGGTTACCGTTTCGCTCGGCGCGCCGACTTCTAAAACAATCGCTACTTGCCGGCGGTCTCTGACGTTCAAACTTATTTTCTGCACGTAACGCTTAAATCCGGTTTGCTCAACCGCTACGGTGTAGCTGCCCGGAACCAGCGGGCTGACGTTATAATTGCCTTCATTGTTGCTCTGCACTTGGCGAATGGCTCCGTTATCTGTATTGGTTACAATTACGGTAGCGTTAGGAATTCCCGCGCCAGCCGAATCGGTTACCTGTCCGGTAAGGGTTGCCGCCGTTTCCTCTTGCGCCCTGACCAGTCCGCTCATAACTAAACACAGGATAAGCGCGATAAAAAAGGGTTGCATTATTTTTCTGAAGTTGGATGTCATTTTCTTTTTCCTCGTTAATTTTCTAAAGAATACTGCTGGAAGCCATAAGCAAAATCTAGATTTTTGGAAATTCATTCAAATTTTCGTTATCGCTTGCCGCGGGGAAAAACGCGCGGAAACGGTTGATAATAAAGAATTACACGGATTTTAATTGAAAATTTGAAACTTCTGAATGTTTATAAAACTACAACATTTATTTGTAAAGCAAAAATGATGCCCGACGCTTTTTAAAATCTCCGAGACTGGACGACCAAGATTTTTCAATCTCTTCGGGCGCGTCGGCGCGTTTTATTCGCTCGAACGTTTCACTGTTTGCCAGCAGACGATTATAGTTTTCCGCCTTCCAATCATTCGGATAAAGTTTTCGCAAAGCAACGGCGATTTCAATTCCGGTTCGGACGGGCGAAAACTGCGCCCGATTTGTGATAACGATATTTATTCCGCCGCATTCCGTGTCTTTGAAAACCGATGAATTGGGTTTGAATTTTATGGGAACGAAACGCGCGCCGCTCAAATTCCGCTCGTTTAAATAAGCGGCTAATTTCTGTCCGTCGAGCCACGGCGCGCCGACGACTTCAAATGGCGTGTCAGTTCCGCGTCCAACCGAAAGATTTGTCGTCTCCAACAAACCAATTCCCGGATAAAGCGTCGCTTCGGTCAAAGAACGCATATTCGGCGACGGATTTGTAAAGGTTTGATTCGTCTGGTCAAACCACATCGAACGCTGCCAATTTTCCATTTTTATAACGTGCAAATCCGCGCCGATTTTCTTTTCGGCGTTTATCATTTGGGCGAATTCGCCAATCGTCAAACCGTGCCGCACGGGAACGGTGTGAGAGACGACGAACGATAATTTATCGGCGTCGGCTGTCGCGCCTTCGACCGCATCGCCGCCAAGTGGGTTTGGTCTATCTAAAACGTAAACAGGTTTTCCCGCTTTCGCCGCTTCTTCCAACACATTTAAAAGTGTCGCTTCGTAAGTGTAAAAACGAACGCCGATGTCTTGAATGTCATAAACAACCGCGTCCAAATCTTTTAATTGTTCGGGCTTTGGGCGACGAGTTTCACCGTAGAGCGAATAAATCGGCAATCCGGTTTTCTCGTCCGTCGAATCGGAAACTTTTTCATCGGCAAGCCCGCGAATGCCGTGTTCGGGCGAAAACAGCGCGGAGAGTTTTAGATTTTTATTTTCAAATAAAACATCAATTGTCGGCTTGCCGCTCAAATCTCTGCCCGTTTGATTTGTAACGAGACCGACGCGCAAGCCGTTTAATTCTTTGAAATCGTTTTTCTCTAAAACGTCAATTCCATTCAAAACAGTTTGATTTTTCGTCGTTTGTTCGCTCGTCATCGCGGCTAATCTTCTCGCATTTTCGGCTTGCTCTTTGAATTTCGGAATCTGCGCGCCGACTTGCGAATAATAAATGTCTTCGGCGAGACGAACAACTTCAACCGGAGTG
>JALYZF010000099.1 GCA_030948995.1 Acidobacteriota bacterium | reverse complement strand
GGATAACGCTCCGGTCTACGATATAAAAATAAAAAACAGCAGTTTCGATGACGTAGCGAAAGGCAACATCGTCAAAAACGTCAAAGGCGTGAAACTCGACGATTTCAAAATCAACGGCAAAGAAATCGAAAGTTTCGCCAAAAGCTGATTAAAAGCGGGAAGTTATTTGTAATTAAGCGAGTTTTCGTTTAATTTAAATCAACGGTTAAGCGGTTTTCTATGAAATTTATCTCGTCGGTTTTTCTGCTGATTTGCCTGAATGTTTTCGTCTTCGGACAAAAGCAAACGATTACCGTTTATCTGGCGGGTGATTCGACAATGGCGCAGAAGGCGGAAGATAAACGTCCCGAAACGGGTTGGGGCGAGAAATTGCAGGAGTTTTTCGACGAGAAAAAAATCGTCATTGATAACCGCGCGATAAACGGCAGAAGCACGAAAAGTTTTATTGCCGAAGGACGATGGCAGGCGATTGTTGACAACTTAAAACGCGGCGATTACGTTTTTATAGAGTTCGGACACAACGACGAAAAAATTGACAAACCGGAAATTTACGCCGCGGCAAACACGGATTATCGCAATAATTTAATAAAATTCGTCAATGAAACCAGAGTGAAAAATGCGTTTCCGGTTTTATTGACTCCGGTGATGCGACGAAAATTTGATAAAAACGGAAATTTCGTTGACACGCACGGCGAATACCCTGACGCGGTTCGCCGAGTCGCCACCGAACTGAAAGTTCCGCTAATTGATATGCACCTCAGAAGCAAAAAGGTTTTGAAAGATTTGGGCGCGGAAAAATCGCGTTCGCTGTTTTTGCAACTCAAGCTGAATGAAAATCCTAATTATCCAAATGGCGTGGAAGACAATACGCATTTTAATCCAGGCGGCGCGGAAGCGATGGCGAAATTGGGGATTGCGGAAATTAAAAACTCGAAAATCGGTTTGCGAAAGTATTTGAAAAAACAGGGAAAATGAAATCACAGATGCACACGGATAAACACAGAAAAGATGTATTGAAAATTATTTCGTGTCTTTTTCGTGTTTGTTAGCGGTTTTATCGTGGTTTTATCTTGGCTGTATATGTGTTTTTCCGTGTGCATCTGTGGTTAAAAATTCTTATGAAAAGTATTATTTTTACAATCTTTTTGATAATCGCAACGGCGTTTTCGGCGCTTGCACAAAGCCAAAATCTTTCCGCGCAAATGGCGGATACGGCAATGAATCGCATTTGGGCTGATTCGCCTAACGGCGCGGGAATTCCGCCGAAATGGGTTTATGATTATGGTGTTGTTTTGGACGGAATGAAAAATCTCTGGTTTGCAACGGGTGATAAAAGGTATTTCGATTTTATCAAAAAAGGCGTTGACACGTTCGTTCAAACGGATGGGGCGATTAACACTTACAAAGTCGAAGATTATAATCTCGACCAATTGAAAATGGGCGATGCCGTTTTGCTTTTGTCTCGCGTAACGGGGGATGAAAAATATAAAAAAGCGGCGGATTTGCTGCGCTCGCAAATAAAAAATCAGCCGCGCACGACGGAAGGCGGATTCTGGCACAAAAAGATTTATCCGAATCAAATGTGGCTCGACGGGCTTTATATGGGCGAGCCTTTTTACGCTGAATATGCCGAAACTTTTCACGAGCCGCAGGATTTTGACGACATCGCCAACCAATTTGTCTGGATAGAAAAACATACACGCGACACGAAAACAGGATTGCTTTATCACGGCTGGGACGAATCGCGCCAGCAGAAATGGGCTGACCCGAAAACCGGACATTCTTCGCAATTTTGGGGACGCGCGATGGGTTGGTATGCGATGGCTCTGGTCGACGTTCTGGATTATTTTCCCGAAAACCATCCGCGCCGCGCCGAACTCATCAGCATTTTGAACCGCGAAATGACCGCGCTCGAACGAGTGCAGGACAAATCCGGCGCGTGGTGGCTGATTTTGGACAAACCGGGCGAGAAGGGAAATTATCTCGAAGCGTCTTCGTCGACGATGTTCGTTTACGCGCTGGCGAAAGGCGTGCGAAAAGGTTATCTGCCTGCGTCGTTTATGAAATCCGCTGACAAAGGTTACGCCGGAATTCAGAAGGAATTTCTGCAAAACGAAAACGGTCATCTAAGTTTTTTGAAAACAATCGGCGGCGCGGGTTTGGGCGGAAGTCCGTATCGCGCGGCAGATTATAACTATTATATTTCGGAAAAAGTCGTTACGAACGACCCGAAAGGCATCGCCGCGTTTTTGCTCGCCGCAAGTGAAATGGAAATCGCTCAAAAATCGCAAATCGGCATAGGCAAAATTGTTTTATTGGACGATTATTTCAACCACGAAACGAAAAAAGACACGACCGGACAGACGATTGCGTGGCATTATAAATTTGACGAATTAGACAATGGTGGTTTTTCGATGTGGCAAAATATATTCGAAGACGACGGCGCGCGCACGGCGATGCTTTCAGCCGCGCCGACCGCCGACAATTTGAAAAATGCCGACATTTACATCATCGTTGACCCGGACGACGAAAAGGAATCTGCAAAACCGAATTTCGTCGAATCGTCGGACATCAAAGCGATTTCCGATTGGGTAAAACAGGGCGGCGTTCTGGTTTTAATGGCGAACGATTTCGGCAATTGCGAGTTTGACCATTTTAACAATTTAGCCAGAACTTTCGGCATCGAATTTAACAAGGACAGCGTAAATCACGTCAAAGGAAATCAATTCGAGCAGGGAAAAATTCTGCTTGACGCAAACAGTCCGATTTTCAAAACGGCGCGAAAAGTTTATCTCAAAGAAATTTCGACTTTGAAACTTTCCGGCGCGGCAAAATCAATTCAGGATTGGAATGGCAATAAAGTGATGGCAATTTCAAAATACGACAAAGGCGCGGTTTTCGCCGTCGGCGATCCGTGGTTTTACAACGAATATACGGACGGCAGAAAATTGTCAGCCGATTTTCAAAACTTCCAAGCCGCGCAGGATTTGAGCGCGTGGCTTTTGAGTCAGTCGAAGAAAAAATAATATTTGAAAAAAAGAGTTTTTAGCCGCAGATTTACACAGATAAATATGAAAAACGAAACCTAATTTTCCATCATTCTTAAATCCGTGTCCATCTGTGTAAATCTGTGGCTAAAAAATTTTCAATCGTATAAAACTATGAAAAAAATAATCGGAATTTTAGCTTTAACTTTAACATTTGCGGTCATTTCGTTCGCGCAAACGCGCCAGCCGTCCGAACCGATTCGTCCATATATTGTGAAAATGAAGCAATCGGTTGAAGATTTGGAAAAATCTCTGCACGGCGCAAATAAAGTCGAAGATTTAATTGGCGGCGCGGGTTTGCAGTTGCGCGTCGCCGTGCAGCACGACGAGAAAAAAGATGCGGCGGACGCGGAAGTTCACGACGCGGCGGACGACGTTTTTTACGTTCTCGACGGCTCGGCGGAATTGACTTTGGGCGGTAAATTGGAGAATCCGCGCGAAGCCTCGCTAGGCGAATGGAAATCTGCGAAAATCATCGGCGGCAAAACTTTTACGATTACCAAAGGCGATTTGATCGTCGTTCCGCGCGGCACACCGCATCAGCGCATCAATACAAAACGTAAAACGTTTTCGCTGATTTTAATCAAAATTTTCGCCGAACCGCTGTCCGCGCCCGCTGCGAAAAAATAGAAAAATTTCCGCCAACTTTTCGACAAAATGGCAACGGCGGGCTATGATGAAAACTAACGAATAAAGATAATTTTTTCCGAGCGCGAATGTCCGAAACAAATCAGGAAATTTTCAAGTTGTCAGACGGCGAAAAAACCGGAACGACCGCCGAAGAAGTCGTCGCCAGTTTGCGCGAGATGATTCATCGCGGCGAATTAAAGTTGGGCGACCGTCTGCCGCCGGAACGCGACCTTGCCAAGCAGTTGGGCGTTTCGCGCCCGACTTTGCGCGCTGGAATTCGTTCGCTGGCGGCAGTCGGCGTTTTAAAATCCAGACAAGGCGCGGGAACTTTCATCGTCGAAGCCGACGCATCTCCGGCACTCGACAGCAATCCTCTGCGCTTGATGGCTTCCTTAAACGGATTTTCTTCCGCCGAAATGTTTGAAGCGCGTCTGCTTTTGGAGATGGCGATTACCGGACTCGCGGCGGAACGCGCGTCGAGCGAACATCTGGCGGCACTCGCCGAAGAATTAGCCGAAATGTTTGCGACTTTGGACGAACCGGAAGAATATCTCGTCCACGATATGCGTTTTCATCAATTGATTGCCGCCGCTTCCGGCAACCGAATTATCACCGCGTTGATGAATATGGTGGCGAGCATTTTGTTCGATGTGCGAAGCAAAACCGTTCACCGCGCTCACGATTTAAAGGAATCGGCAGAAATGCACCGGCAGATTTTCCGCTCGATTCGAGAAGGGAACACCGAATCGGCGCGAAACGCGATGCGCGACCATCTTCTTCTCGCCCAAAAAGCACAGTCGGAAGAAATCGCCGAAACTTTCGGTGCAAACGGCAGTATTTCAACCACTAAAGCTAAGAAGAAAAATCCCGCGACAAAACGAAAAACTGCCAAATCAATCTAACTACTGAAACGTCGCGGCTCGATGTTGTATTTACTTATCTTGTAGCACAAAATACGCTCTGTTGTGTCGAGCATTTTTGCGGCTTTCGCGCGGTTGCCGCGTGTTGATTTGAGCGCGTCGGAAATTAAATCGCGCTCGAAAGCTTCCACTGACGACGTAAGGGACAAATTCATTTGCGTGTTGGTAACTTCAGCCGTCTGTAAAGTCGGCGGAAGATGATGACCGTGAATGACGTTGCCGTCGCAAACCAAAACGGCGCGTTCGACAGCGTTTTCAAGCTCGCGGACGTTGCCCGGATAATGATAGCTTGTCAGCATATCAATCGCCGGCGTCGAAATGCGCTTGATGTGTTTGCCATGTTCTCGCTCGTATTTTTCGACGAAACTTTCCGCCAGCAGCAGAATATCGGATTTTCTTTCCCTGAGCGGCGGCAGATAAATCGTGAAAACATTTAGACGGTAAAATAAATCTTCACGAAAAGAACCTTCGACAATCGCTTCTTCCAGATTTTTATTGGTTGCCGTAATCAGACGAACATTGGCTTTGAGCGTTTCCGTGCCGCCGACGCGCTCAAACTCGCGTTCCTGCAAAACACGAAGCAATTTTATTTGTATCTGCGCGGACAAATCTCCGATTTCATCAAGAAAAAGCGTTCCGCCGTCGGCAATCTCGAAACGCCCTTTTTTTTTCGTGGTTGCTCCGGTAAATGCGCCTTTTTCATAACCGAACAATTCGGATTCAATCAAAGTTTCCGGCAGAGCCGCGCAGTTGACTTTTACAAAGGGCTTTTTCGCGCGCAGCGAATTGTAATGAATTGCGTTGGCAATCAATTCTTTGCCTGTGCCGGATTCGCCGCGCAGCAAAACTGTCGTGTTTGACCGCGCAACCTGCGTAACCTGGTCGTAAACGCGCTTCATCGCGCTTGAGTTTCCGACAATATGTCCGAAATCATATTTTTCCCGCAATTCACGTTTCAGATAAGAATTTTCTTTGTAAAGTTTTTCCTTTTCCTTTTCAGTTATGTGTTCGACTTTAATTGCCTGTGCAATCATCGAGGCGACGACTGATAAAAAATCTGCCGTTTGTTCATAATCGGTTTTATTCGTGTAAATAAACTCGACGCCGAAGACACCGACCGCTTTATTTTGTAAAACCACCGGGACGCAGACGCCGCTGATTTCTACATTTTTGTTAACGCTTCCAATAAAATTCGACAAATATGTAGTCTCTAAATCTGCTCTCGGCAAAATTACGGCTTTAGAATTTTTAAAGACTTCGGAAACAAAACTTTTATCAATATTTGCGGCTAAGCGACGAAACTCTGTTGCGCTAAATCCTTGTGTTGCCTTTATTTGAAACGCTTCGTCCAAGATGCTACGCGTAACAATATAACTTCTGGAAAAGTCGATTTCTCGATGAATGGTTTCTAAAAGCTGCGGAAAAATTGTGCCGGAAACTTTTCCGTCGGAAAGAATTTGTCCGACCTCGCCCAAGATTTTCAGATAATTCCGCCTTAATTCAGATGCAGATAACTTATCTTTTTTATTTTTCATACAAAAATGTAAACTTATAAAAAATAACTAACAAAAATGTAACATATTTCGATTACAAAAATCATTTTAGTCGGTGCTTCTTTATAAGTTAGTTAAATAATTGTTGAAATGATTGGTGTTATAAAAACAGGCACAATAATTGTTTATATCTGTGAATAAGTAAACTTAATTTTCTCCAGAATTTTCATTTTATTAGAGAGTAAATGATTTTGAAAAAGACTATTCTTCTTATCGGTTTTTTAGTAATTTCCGCAACCCCAGTTTTTTCTCAGGATTCTTCAGTCGCGCAGCGATTAGAAAAGCTGGAATCGGCAACCGTTTCCGCTCAGTCGAACGCCGACAACGCCTGGATGTTGATTTGCACGGCGCTTGTTTTGCTGATGACCGTACCGGGACTCGCGCTTTTTTACAGCGGTCTGGTCAGGCAGAAAAACGCGATTTCGACGATTTTGCAAAGCCTGATTCTTGCCGGAGTCGTAACAATAATCTGGGCGATTTTCGGTTACAGTCTTGTCTTTTCGGAAGGTTCATCTTTTCTGGGTGGATTGGACTTTGCCTTTCTTAGAAATATCGGCGCGGAACCGAACGCCGATTACGCGGCGACCATTCCGCAGCAGACATTTATGATTTACCAATTGATGTTTGCCATTATTACGCCCGCGCTGATTACCGGCGCATTTGCCGAGCGCATAAAATTTTCTTCGATGCTAGCGTTTACCGCTGCGTGGACGACATTTATATATCTGCCGCTGGCACATATGGTTTGGGGAAAAAACGGATTCCTCAACGCGGCGCTCGGTGGGGAGATTCCTACGCTCGATTTTGCGGGCGGAACGGTCGTGCATATTTCATCAGGCGTTTCGGCTTTGATTTGCGCTTTGTATATTGGAAAACGTAAAAATACCGATGACAATACGCCGCACAACATAGTTTTAAGCGTTATTGGAGCGTGTCTATGCTGGTTCGGCTGGTTCGGATTCAATGCCGGAAGCGCGCTTTCGGCGGGTTCATTAGCGACAAGCGCTTTTGTAACGACGCATTTTTCCGCCTCCGCCGCAATGCTTGCCTGGACAGCGGCGGAATGGATAAAAAAAGGCAAGCCGACAGTTTTGGGAGCTATTTCAGGAGTGATTGCGGGTTTAGTTGTAATAACGCCTGCGGCTGGTTTTATTACGCCGATGGCAGCTTTATTCCTCGGTTTGTGCGGCGGTATGGTCTGCTTTTTTGCGGTCGAAGAACTCAAAGGTTTGTTCGGTTATGACGATACGCTCGACGTATTCGGCATTCACGGCATCGCCGGAATTTTAGGCGCGATTCTGACGGGAGTTTTTGCAACCCGCAGCATCAATCCGATTTTCAAAACCGCGGGCGGAAATATTT
>JALYZF010000097.1 GCA_030948995.1 Acidobacteriota bacterium | reverse complement strand
GCTTAAAAGCCCGATATGACGTTTTCGCCGTTTTAGGCAATCACGACGATTGGCAAAGCGGCGACGACAGCGTTTCTGTCGAGTTAAATCGAGTCGGTTACAGAGTTCTTGAAAACGAGGTCGTCTCAATTGAAAAAGACGGTCAGAAGTTGCGCGTTTTGGGAATTAAAGACCAATTGAAAATTAGCAGTTGGAGTGGATTTTCCAACGAATTAAAAGAAATTTTAAATAGAAACGGAGAATCTGGTAATGTAATTGCGCTCGAACACAGCCCGGATATTTTGCCCGTTATTACCGGCTCATCTTCAATTTCAAAGGATTTGAAGTTGATTTTAGCGGCACACACTCACGGCGGGCAAGTTTGGTTTCCCGTTATCGGCTCGCCGATTATACCTTCCGGTTATGGACAAAAATATGCTTTCGGATACATTAGGGAAAACGATGTTGATATGTTCGTAACAAGCGGCATCGGCGAAAGCGTTTTGCCATTGCGCTTTCTCGTTCCGCCGGAAATTGCTGTTCTAAGAATATCTGCCGAGTAAGGAAAAATCCGCAGAAACTTTCAAAAATTTATTAAACGGAAGCATTAATTGCTTCGTCGAAAATCTCCAAAGCGACATCGACATTTTCCTTTGTCAAAATCAGTGGCGGCGACCAACGAATCGTCGAAGTTCCACAGCCTAAAATTATCAAACCGCGATTGAAACACGCCATTTCGATTTTGTCTCGCAACTCCGGTGCGACTTTCATCAACGCCTTCGATTCGACAAATTCGACGCCAACCATCAGCCCTAATCCGCGGACGTCGCCGATACAATCATATTTTTTCATTAAATCGCGCAAGCCTTTTTGCAGGTAATCGCCGACGATGCGGGCGTTTTCTGTCAAACCGTTTTCGAGCAGTTCGATTGTCTTCAAAGCCGAAGCGATACAAACCGGATTTCCGCCGAAAGTCGAAGCGTGCGCGCCTTTATGCCAATCCATAATGTCTGCGCGCGCAACGCAAACGCCAATCGGCAAGCCTGAACCGATGCCTTTTGCCAAGCACATAATATCCGGTTCGACGCCGTAATATTCGGTGGCAAACATCTTTCCGGTGCGTCCCATTCCCGATTGAACTTCATCGACAATCAGCATTATTCCGTGTTCATCGCAGATTCTTCTGAGTTCCTTGAGAAAATTCGGCGGCGCGGGAATGTAACCGCCTTCGCCCTGCACGGCTTCGACGACGATTCCGGCGACTTCTTCGGGCGGCGTCGTCGTTTTGAAAAGCGTATTTTCTATCCATTCAATCGTCGCTTTCGAGGCGCTTTCCGCGTCGGTGACATCTTTGAAAGGCGAGCGAATATAATTCGGATAGGGAACGTGAACGACGTCGAGAGCCTGCCGCATAAAGCCGGAACGCTGTGCTTTTTTAGATGAAGTCAAACTCAAAGCGCCCAAAGTTCTCCCGTGAAACGAGCCGAAAAATGAAATAAATTTTTGACGGCGCGTGTGATACATCGCAAGTTTCAAAGCGGTTTCGACGGTTTCCGCGCCGGAGTTGGCAAAATGCGTTTTGGTTGGCGCGGTTATTGGGACGAGTTCGTCGAGTTTCTTCGCAAGCGCGGGCATCTGTCGGTAATAATAATCCGTGCCGCACATATGAATTAAAGTTTGTGTTTGTTCCGTAATTGCTTTGACGATTTCAGGATGGCAGTGTCCGGTCGAGCAGACTGCAACGCCGGCATTGCAGTCTAAAAAGATGTTTCCGTCGGCGTCTTCAATCCAAACGCCATAGCCTCGCTCGGCAACAAGTTTATAATCGGGACGCGGATACGACGGCGTTACATATTGCGCGTCAGCGGCAATGATTTCCCGCGCTTTCGGTCCCGGCAATTCAGTTTTAATAATCGGTTTTTGCAGTTCGGCGGTCGGTGTCATAAATTTTTCCTCACTTATAAATGTAGTTTGTTCGATTGGTTTTGAAACAGAATTCTCGAAAAATGGGAAAATTTAGTCGCCAGCGAAAAGATTGGCGCGCCTTGCGATTGGTCGGAGTTTGGCGATTGAGCGCGGTGTCATAAAAAGGAGTGAACTACAGGAACAATATAACAAAATGCAGTTCGAGTTCCAAATTTATTGTGGAAATGTTTAATTGAAGAAAACTATTTGAAAAGCGGAAAATAAAAAGCACGCCGATTTTCACCGTCGTGCTTTTTTTGTCTTTAAAACAAAAAAGGTCAAACTAAGGTTTGTTTGACATTGAACCATTCGACATTTTTCCATTCGACATCATTTTGCCGTTTGACATTGAGCCGTTCGACATTGAACTATTCGACATCATTTTGCCGTTTGACATCGAACCGTTGCTCATCGAACCGTTGCTCATCGAACCGTTGCTCATTGAACCATTCGACATTGAACCGCTGTTGCTCATCGAGCCGCTGTTCGACATATTCGACATGTTTGACATGTTTGACATCATGTTGCTGTTCATTTTATTTGCATTTGAATTGGTATTTACGTCTGCATTTGTGCAAGCCATACCTAATGCGCCCATTACTAAAACTGCTGAAAGAGCTAAAGTCTTTTTCATTGAAATTCTATCTCCTGTCTTTTTCAAAGATTATATTTATATTAGCAACTGCATTTTTACGCAGTTGTGTCCCAACATTTATTTTTGGAACATTGGACAATATAAAATTCTGTTTGGCTATAGTCAACTCAAAAACCGTCAAAAACCGCGATATTGCAAAAAAAATCTAAGTATTTTTCAAAAATTTTGAGGTTTTAAATACCGGTTTTAATAAACAATTGTTGACTTGGTTTAACATAAAAAGCTATCTTCAATTAGGAGTTGATTTTTATATAAAAATAACTCTCGCCCGCCTCAAAAATCACTTTTTGATTTATGCAAAAGTCCAAACAAGCTAGTCCTTTGGAGAAAAACCAAAACTTTTTCGGCTACAGTTATATTCTGCTGGCACTAATTTCTCTGGCGGCAATTATGGCGACCTTTTTTACCGCCGCTTCCAATCTCGATTTTGCGAGTAAAAAAAACGTTTTTCTGACAATTGTCTTGCTGTATCCGGCATTGTTTTTTCTGGTCTATGTCTGGCAAAGGCAGCGCATAAAAATTTTATTTGCGGCAAGCGAAAAGGCGAAAGCGGAAAGCATTTTTAATTCCGAAATTGAAAATAAACTTCTGGCTTTAGAAGAAGCGAGCGAGTTTTTCGGCGCGTCGCTGAAACCCGCCGATATGTTTCGCCTTGTCGCCAGCCGCATTAACGAACTAATTCCGTTTGCCGCCTGCGCGCTTTTTCTGGCAAATGAAAGCGGCACGAAATTAAAAATTACAATGGCTGCAGGCGACGGCACGGCGGATTTGAAAAATCTGGAATTTGGCGCGCAGACGGGCTTAGCCGGAAAAACGTTTCAAATGCGGCAATCGCAGATTGATGAAAAATTGTCGCTGGACCAAAATATTTTTGAGCGAGAAAACGTCCTAAAAAATTTTAACTCGGCAGTTGCGACACCTTTGATGAGCGGCGCTGAAGCATTCGGTGTGCTTGTTTTGTATGCGGACGCGCACACCAGT
>JALYZF010000092.1 GCA_030948995.1 Acidobacteriota bacterium | reverse complement strand
GGCGCAAAACGCGAAATTCAAGGTGTTTTAGTAAAACGCTTGGAGGCGGAATCTTCGCCGAAATTAAAAGTTTTGACGATTGTCGGGGCGACGGCGCTCGGCGGAATAGTCGGCGCGGCTGCCAAAGCAGAAAACGGTGCGCTGGTTGGCGCGGGAGTCGGAGCAGGCGCGGGAACAGGCATTGCGCTTTTGCAAAAAGGTAAAGATGTAGGCATTAAAGCCGACGAAAAGTTTGAAATAGAATTAACAAAAAACGTTTCTTTACCGGCTGATGATTATTGAAAATTTTTATAAGTTTGGTCGCTGACGAATTATCTGCAACGACCATTTGAAAGCCCAACGCGAAGGGGAGAGCGCGTTGGGCTTTTTTTTGTGCGTATAGTTACACAAAGTTTCGTAACTTATATTTCATAACAAAAATTCAATTGAGTTAGTAATAAAAATCAAACCGTAAAAATTCGGCTTGTTTGCCGTTATGCCTGATGCTGTGATACAAAATAGTTTTTCGAGTTTGGTATAAAACATTTCTATTGAACACACAAGAGAGGACTAAAAATGGCTGGACGAAATAAAATTACGGTGGTCGGCGCGGGAAACGTCGGCGCGACTGCCGCGCACTGGATTGCAAGTAAAGAATTGGCTGACGTGGTGCTGGTTGATATTGTCGAAGGCACGCCGCAGGGAAAATCATTGGATTTGGCGCAAGCCGCGCCGATTGACGGCTTTGACGTCAAACTTGTCGGCGCAAATTCTTACGAAGAAACGAAAAATTCCGACATCGTAATTATAACCGCCGGTCTTCCGCGAAAGCCCGGAATGAGCCGCGACGATTTGTTGAAAACTAATGCGGAGATTGTCGGGAAAGTTACAGATGAAGTAGCGAAATATTCGCCGAACGCCGTTATTATCGTCGTTTCAAATCCATTGGACGCAATGACGCAAGTTGCTTTCAAGCGTTCGGGCTTTCCGAAAAATCGCGTTATCGGTATGGCTGGCGTTTTAGATTCTGCGCGAATGCGCTGCTTTTTAGCAGAAGCGTTAGATGTTTCAGTGGAAAATGTTACGGCTTTCGTTTTGGGCGGTCACGGCGACACGATGGTGCCGCTTCCGCGTTATTCGACCTGCGCGGGCATTCCCGTTACCGAACTTCTGCCGAAAGACCAGCTTGACGAGATTATCAAACGCACGGCAAACGGAGGCGCGGAAATTGTCGGACTTCTGAAAACCGGCTCGGCTTATTACGCGCCTTCACTCGGCGCAGTCGAAATGGCGGAAGCGATTCTAAAAGACAAAAAGAAAATTTTGCCGTGTGCCGTTTATCTTGAAGGCGAATACGGAGTAAATAATTTGTTTGTCGGCGTTCCCGTTAAATTAGGCAAAAACGGCGTCGAGCAGATTATCGAAATCTCTTTGACGAATGAAGAACGCGCCGCTTTGCAAAAAAGCGCGGGCGCGGTTCAGGAATTAATTGACGTTCTAGGCATTTAGTTAGTGAATAGTAAATCGTGAATCGTTTTCCTATGGATTCACGATTTACTATTCACGCCCAAAAGCTGGCTTGCCAAGCAGAATAAAAAAGTGTTTAATGATAGTTTGCTTTAGCGAGCAAGATTTCAATAAAGGAGAGTGAAAATTTACTCTAATGGCTTTTGTATCAGTTAATAATAATGAAAATATCGAGAGCGCGCTGCGCCGTTTTAAGCGCAAAGTGATAACCGAAGAAATCATCAAGGATTTGAAAAAACACGCGCATTTCGTTCCGCCCGGACAAAAGGCAAAGCTCAAATCGGCAAACGCTCGCAAGCGCAATCGCAAGCGTTTTCGACCGATGCGCTCGTTCGGCGGCAATGGTCAGAACCAAAATTCTAATCAGAACTCGAATCAGAATCAAAACAGATAATTTGTCCGCACAATTTTTGAACGTTTGATGCGTGATGCGAAAGAGTTTTCTCCAAAAGGAACTGTCGCTTTTCACGCATCTTTTTATTTTTATATGAACGGGAAAAAACCGCGCATTCTGATAACGAACGACGACGGCATTCATTCGGAAGGAATCGAGGCGCTTGAAAATGCTCTGCGCGAAATAGGAGAGGTTTTCGTTGTCGCGCCCGAATCGGAAATGAGCGGCGCATCGCATAGTTTAACTTTGTCTCGCCCGCTACGCATCCGCCAAATTGACGAGCGGCACTGGACGGTTGACGGCACGCCGACCGATTGCGTAACGATTGCGCTCAACCAAATTCTTCCCGCCGAACATCGACCGAATCTGTGTGCTTCGGGAATCAATCACGGCGCGAATTTAGGCGACGATGCGACTTATTCCGGCACGGTCGCCGGCGCGCTCGAATCGACAATTTTAGGCGTTCCCGGTCTTGCTTTCAGTTTGGTTGCGAACCGGAATTACGATTTTACCGAATCGGCAAAAATCGCCTGCCAGCTTGTCGCCAAAGCGATTCGGGACGGCATTCCGAGCGATACGCTTCTAAATGTTAATATTCCGCGCGGCATTTCAAAAGGCATTCGCGTTACCAAACAAGGTTTTAAAAACGCGCGCCCCGTCATCAGCGAACACATCGACCCGCGCGGCAAGCCGTATTACTGGATTGGCGAAGACCGACAGGGGTTTCACGCCGAAGGCGGAACGGATTTTGAAGCGATCGACGAAGGTTATGTATCGGTAACGCCGATGCGTAGTGATTTAACGAATCATCGGGCGATTGAAGTTTTGCAAAGCTGGAACAGTCAATTTTAGATTTTAGGTTTTGGATTTTGGATTGTCAGAAATTCAAACTGCGCCAATTACAATCAAGCCCGATTTTTCGCAAGTCCAATACCTAAAACTTAAAATCTAAAATCGGTTTATGGACGAATACGAAATTCCGCGTGAGCGAATGATTCAGCATTTGCGAGCGCATTATAAAATCGGTGACGAACAAGTCTTAGACGCGATGCGCCGCGTGCCGCGTCATTTTTTCGTTCCAGAAGCGTTAAAATCGCAAGCCTACAAAGACAACGCGCTGCCAATTGCCTCAAAACAAACTATCTCGCAACCGTTTATCGTTGCCCGTATGACTGAGCTTTTGGAATTGACCAATCAATCTAAAATACTAGAAATCGGCGCGGGTTCGGGTTATCAAACCGCGATTCTTGCGAGCCTTGCGCGAAAAGTCTATGCGATTGAAAGAGTTCCGCAGCTTGCCGAAGAAGCACAAAAACGGCTGCAAAAATTAAACATCCAAAACGTTTTATTGCGCTGCGCCGATGGCACTAGCGGCTGGGAAACGAACGCGCCGTTTGACGCAATTTTGGTTGCGGCGGGCAGCCCGAACGTTCCCGAACCGCTTCTCAAACAATTAAAAACGGGCGGACGGCTCGTCATTCCAATCGGCGAAAATCCTAAAGCGCAAAAGCTGATTCGCGTTATGCGTGCGGGAAACGATTTCAAAACCGAAGATTTCGGCGCGTGCGCTTTTGTGCCGCTAATTGGCGAACACGGTTGGAAAAACGATTAAAGATTTTATACTGTTATAAAATCAAATGTCGCCGCTTAAACTCCATCTAAAAACCGCTTTGCTTGCCTCTGTGGTCGCGCTTGTCGTGCTGTTTGTTGCGCTGCTTTTAATCAGCACGCGCGTCGCGGGTCAAGTCCGCGACGAACAAAAGCAATTGGCGCAGCTTCAAGCCGAAAATCTGGCAGAACATCTTTCGCTTTTCCCGACACAAATTGATGAAGACGATTTGCAGCGGCTGACGAATCTGGTCAGCGGCTCGCGCCCAAATTTGATAACGGTTCGCGTCTGGAAACTAAAGGACGCGGATTTTACGGAAGAATCGGCATCGGACGATAGTTCAACGGCGGAAGAAATTCCGCTCGAAACAAAAACGGCGCTGCTAAACGGCGGGACTTCACAGATTGTTAATCCGCAGCCAGAGAACCGCGACGATTCGCTGTTCCGCATTTTTGCGCCGGTCGTCATAGAAAATCGGGTTGACGGAGCAGTTGAAGTCGTCGAGCGACTAGATAC
>JALYZF010000081.1 GCA_030948995.1 Acidobacteriota bacterium | reverse complement strand
TTTCTCAACTTCGCTATTTCCGGCAAGTCCATACCCGTTCCGGCATCACGCACGCCCGTCACGCCGTGAGCAATCAATAATTCAAAAAACGGAAAATTTTTTCTGACAGCATCGAGCGTGTAAGTGTAATTATCCCAAAGTCCGGGAATCAGAAACTTGCCGCTCGCGTCAACGACTTCGGCGTTTTTCGGAGTTTTTATATTTTTGCCGATTTCGGCGATGCGATTGCCCGAAACAATAACCGTTATGTTTGGTTTCGGCTGCTCGCTCGTCATATCAATTAGCGTGACATGGCGAAAAACAACCGGACGATTTCGCACAGTTTGATTAACTTGCGCGACCATCAATGTCGGCAACAAAATAATTAACAGCAATGCAAATGTTTTCCTCATTTTTTATTCGCCTCCGCTTCAACATCCGCCAGCATTTTATCCAAAGTTTTTCTGTCTAATAAGCGTCCGTTCATAACGACGGCATTTATCTTTTTCGTATTTGAAATATCTTCAAGCGGGTTTGCGTCAAGTAACACCAAGTCTGCTAGCTTTCCTTTTTCAATTGTGCCGAGTTCATCTTGCATATTTAAATATTTCGCTGGATTAATAGTGGCAGATTGTAGTGCCTGCATTGGCGTCAATCCGGCTTTGACAAACAATTGAAGTTCCTCGTGCAAACTAAAGCCCGGAACAACGTATGGATTTGCCGAGTCCGTTCCAGCCATGAACTCTACGCCCGCACGGTGCATTGCGCTTACCAAAGCTAGATACTTCTCAAACAATTCTTTTCTTCCCGCTAATTCTGCTGGTGTGATAGCCAGAGGATAAACGATTTTGTCGGGATTCCATCTATCTCTAATGGCTTTAGGCACGTATTTAATAAGCGGGTTGTCATAAATGGTTGAATCAATCTGCGCGAAACCGGAAGTTCGCAACACGCTGAGAGTCGGCACTTGCCATGTTTCATTCTTACGAAAGTGTGCGAAGAGAGTTGTGGATTTTTCCTCGCTGTATGTGTCCAATATCTGTTTGTCTTGCGCCCTACTTAGATTTCTTGCTTGTTGAATCGGTAAGGCTGCCCATTCTAACCGCTGCTGCCTAAATTCGCTTTCTCGTGTTGAGCAGGTTAAAAGAACTTGCGTGAAATGCTCGATACTTTTTTGTCCGGCGTCGGACGCTTCCATTGCAGAGACTGTTCGAGGAACATGTCCGGCAAAGGGAATGTGTTGTTTTTTTGCTTCATCGGCGATAGCGAAATATGCCTCAGGGGATAGCCGTGAATATACTTTTATGAAATCCACGCCGAGACTCGCCAGCACATCTACCGCTTGTCGCGCTTCAATCTCATTAGCCACACCGATAGCACCCTGCCATGTTGGTTTCGCGCCATCAACCATAAAACCAGCCGCAACGATGCGAGGTCCTAACAATGTTCCTTCGGCAATCGCTTTCTTCCAGAGTTTGAGTTGAACAAAGCGAATCGAGAGATTGCCCGTCGGCTCTTCCAAATCGCCGCCCATGTCACGAACGCCGGTAATGCCGTTGGCGATATACAGAGGCAAGAAAATTTCCTTGTTGCCTGTGTGGACGTGCATATCCCACAGACCGGGAATCAAAAACTTGCCCGTCGCATCTATTATTTGCGCGTCTTTCGGAGTTTTCACTTTTCCGGTTTTACCGATTGCTTCAATCCGATTTCCCGCAATAATCACGGTCATACCGGATTTTGAAGGCGCGCCCGTTACGTCAATTACAGTAACGTGCGTAAAAACAAACGGCGCATTTGCGTTATTTGTTTGCGCGAACACGACACACGCAAACAAAAGCATCGCCACAAATGACTGTAAAAGACGTTTCATAATTTTAGTTTCCGCTTAGGTTAAAACAGCGAACAATTACTTGCTCTTTCCAACATTCGCAAAAATCCTTGCGCTTTCGCACAGTTTGGGATTGTTGTTTTTGTTCGGTTGGATTCATATATTTTTATTTTGTAGGGGCGGCTTGTCCTCGCCCGTCATTCTAATTGACAGCCGAAGAATCTAGTTTGAAAAACTTGACGATTTCGGGGTCGTCTTCGACGATGTGGTCGGTTATATGAAAAACTTCATCAATCCAAGGATGCGCTAACGCTTCTTTTCTGTCTAACACTCTTCCGATTACTTTCGCATCTTTCCAAGGCGATTCGTCTCGGTTTATTATTCCAACATTGTAATTTTCTTCACCTTCCCACAATCTAAAAGGAAAAGCTACACGGTTCGAAGAGATTTCATTGCTTCCCCAATCTCCGAGACTGACAACTCCAAGCACGCCGCTTTCGGAATGATTGTCCGAAAAAGTTGCGTAATAAATTGCAAAAGCGTCTTTGTCTTTATAAACAAATCGCGTCAGATTCGTTGTCGTTCCACCGCAACATTCGCAAACTGTTTTTTGCGGTTCTGTCAATTCAATTTCAATCATAAAAACATAACAATTGCGGGCGAGGACAAGCCGTCGCCCCTACAATTATTTTAACGGTTAGTTTTTATTTCAACTGCTGAAACAAAAACGCATAAATATCTGCGTTCTCTTCGTTACGTTGGCGTTTGGTCGAGCCGATTCCGTGTCCGGCGTCGTAATCAACGCGCAGTAGGACGGGTTTGCCGCTTGCCGTCGCTGCCTGAAGGCGCGCCGTCATTTTCGCCGACATCCAAGGCTCGACTCTTGGGTCGTTGATGCCGTGCGTCAGCATCACCGCCGGATATTTCACGCCGTCTTTGACTTTCAAATAACCGTCCATTGCCAAGAGCGCTTTAAAGCCAGCTTCGGTTTTGAAAGTGCCGAATTCGGGAATGTTCGGCACGCCGTTCGGCGTCGTCTCCGCCCGCAGAGCGTCGTTCAAGCCGACTTCGCTTATTGCCGCGCCGAAAAGTTCCGGTCGCTCGGTAATCGTGTTGCTGATTAAAATTCCGCCCGCGCTGCCGCCGATGATTCCTAAATGCGCAGGCGAAGTATATTTTTCAGCGATGAGATATTCGGCGCAAGCGATAAAATCTTTCCAAGTGTTCGGTTTGGTCGCGCCCTTTCCGGCGAGATGCCATTCTTCGCCGTATTCACCGCCGCCGCGAATGCCTGCGAAAGCGATTATGCCGCCGCGATTGAGCCACGGCAACGCGCCCGTATAGAAAAACGCCGAAGTGTTTTCGATGCCGTATGCGCCGTAGCCGTTCATCAGCGTCGGATTCGCGCCGTCGCGCCGCAAGCCTTTTTTATACATAATCACGAGCGGAACAAGCGTTCCGTCGTAAGACTTGGCTTTCGCGTTGACGACTTCGATACCGCTCATATCAATTCCAATCGGCGGCACAAGTCGCGTATCGGTCGCCGTTTGCGTTTTTGGGTCGTAAAGAAAATTCGCCGACGATTTTGTCCACGAATCGAGATTAAAATAAACGCCGTCCGTATCCGGGTAAGCGCCGGCGATTGACGCTGAGCCTTCATAGGGAAGTCGAATCGGTTCGGCTTTTTTCGTTTTGTAATCGACGCGATAAATCTTGCGCGTGCCGCCGTCGAGCGTCTGCACGTAAAGTGCGTCGCGCGCCGCCGCCGCCGATTCGACGACCGCTTCGCTAGCCGGGAATATAATTTCGGCTTGCTTTACGTCCGGGTTTTTCAAGTTGACGCGGACGACTTTGTAACGGGGCGTGTTTTTGAAAGTCGTCAGATAAACGTCGTCGCCGTTGACGTCATAATTGCTTACTTCGTCGTCGAGACTGGCAATTTTGCGCCACTCGATTGCGGCGGGCGAATTACCTTTAAGCGCGACAATCGGCGCGACATACAATTCGCTGTTCGGCGAGACGCCCGAATTGACGATGGCGAACATATATTTTGAACCGAGCGGCACGCCGATAAACGGCAGCGGCGTCGTTTCGAGCATAATTTTCGGGTTTACTTCGTAACCGAAAACGGCTTTGTCCGTCTCCGCGCTCGTGCCTAAGACGTGCAGATAAACGCGGCTTTTCTGATACAAATCGGTCGGCAGCGCGTCCGAACCGAGTTTTTGCAGACGGTTATAAACAAAGGATTTTCCGTCGGGCAGCCAATCGCCCGCACCAAAGCGCGCGCGGTCAATCAATTCGCCCGTGTCTTTGCCGGTCGCCGTTTCGACCACGCGCAGTTCGCCGTTTTCGCTGCCGCCGATTGAAGAAACGTAAGACACATATTTGCCGTCCTGCGAGACGCTGAAACCGCCGATTGAACGGCGTTTGCCGTCGCTCGCTATTTTGTCCGGGTCAACCAAGAGGCGTTCCGCGCCGCCCAAGCCTTCGCGCACGTAAACTCTGAAATCGTTTTCGTCCGGCGCACGACGGTTGTAAAAATACAAATTGCCGCGCCGCTGAATACCGGCGACGCGCGTGCCGACATCGCTCAAAGAATTAAGCTCTTTTAAAATGTCCTCGCGCATCGGCAGTTTGTCGAGATAAGCGCGCGAGTAATCGGCTTGCGCCCGAAACCATTTTTGCGTCTCGTCCGCCTTCAGGTTTTCCATCCAGCGATACGGGTCTGTGATTTTCTGACCGAAATATTCGTCTGTAACATTACGCACTTCCGTTTTCGGCGGCGCGGTTTGCGCGAAAATCTGCAATGCAAAAATTGCCGACAAAATCGCGCCGAAGAAAAGTTTCCGTCTTGATAAATTTGTTGTGTCGTTCATAGTTTCTCCTTTTGGGTTGTTAGAATTAAAATAACGAGCCAATGTCTCTGACATTAATTATCAGCACAACAAAAAAGAAATTCCTTGTGCTTTCGCACGGCTTCTGAAACCGTTGTTTTTGTTCTTTTGGATTCATAATTTTATTTCAAAACTTTCGCGTCGTGGACGATTTTTCCGCCGACGAGGGTTAGAATGCTTTGTGTCTTCGGTAATTCAGGAACGGGAGCGGTGAAAATGTCTTGCGACAGCACGACTAAATCAGCCAGTTTTCCTTTCGTCAAAGTTCCTTTCTGCGCTTCGGCAAATTCGGCGAACGCCGAGCCGTCGGTGTAAGCACGAACGGCTTGTTCGCGCGTGATAGCTTCGGTCGGGCGCACCGGATTTATCGAAGCCAGCATTATATTTAGATACGGATTCATCGGTCCGTCCGAACCGATAGCGAGCGGAATTCCGGCTTCGAGAAATGAACGCAAATTGAAGAATCCGGTTTGCGGGCTGTAGCGGCTGTAAAGCATTTCGACGAGCGACAGGTGCGTCGGGTTTTGGACGACAACGATGCCGAGTTTTTTGGCTTCGGCGAAAAAATCTGTTGTTAATCCGTCGCCGTGTTCGATGCGCCAGCGCAAAGTTTTCCAATCGGCTCGCTTCTCGTTTTCCATCGCTTTGAAAAGCACCTCGACAGTTTTATCGCCCGTGCAATGAACGAGAAGCTGTTGCTTTAATGCCAGAGCTTCTTTAATTATTTTAGGAATTTCGTTTTCGGGAAATTCCAGATTGCCCGCAAAACCGGGTTGGTCATTATAAGATTTTCGCAAAGCCGCGCCGCGCTCAAACGGCGTTCCGTCGAGAATCCATTTAACTCCGCTCGCGGTAACTTATGGATTCGACGATTTAAGTTTTGAAAGCTCTTGAATCTCCGACGAATCGCGGCTCGTCGGTGTCGTCAGCGAAAAAGGCATCGCGCGGACACGAATCGGTAAATCGGCTTTTTCGAGCAAGCGGACGAATCTTTCAACTCGCATCGTCGGCATAATCTGCATCGAAGTAATGCCAAAACCGACGGCTTCGCCAGCCATTTTTTTCAAATCTTTGATTGCTTCCTCGTCAGAAACCCCGTTGGCGAGCTTTCGGATTTGCCGCCATTGCGCGTATTCCCAAATTCTGCCGTTAAATTTTTTCGTTTCGGCATCGCGCTCGAAACGACCGCCGAGCGGGTCTGTTTCTTCGCCGGTAATTTTAAGGCGCGACATCGCTTTTGAATTGACGATTTGCCCGTGTCCGTAAAAAGTCTCCAGCACGACCGCATTATCCGGCGCGATTTGGTCAAGGGAGAAACGGTTTGCACGCGCGTCAGCTATTGCATCACCGCCGATTGTCCCGAAAATCCATCCGCCTTTCGGTGTCTGTTTCACGGCATTTTTGACCGCTTCAACCGTTTCATCCCAACTCGGCTCCATTGATTTAAATTCTAAATTAAAGCCTTGCGGATTGGGCATAAAATGAAAATGCGCGTCGTTAATGCCCGGAATTACCGTTCTGCCCTGCAAATCAATCAGCCGCGTTTTTGCGCCCGCAAGTTTTTTAATTTCGGAATTTGAACCGACGGCGAAAATGCGTTCACCGTTAATGGCAATAGCTTCGGCGTTTGGCTTTGCCACGTCGGAAGTGAAAATTTTCCCGTTATACAAAATCAAATCGGGCGTAAGTTTTTGCGCCAAGACAGAAAAATTAACGAAAATGCTGACGAGTAAAATAAGAATCAATTTTTTCATTTTTGTACCTGAGACAAAAGTTTGAAAGCGAGACTGATTTATTTTCTCGCTCTTAAACTTTGCTTTATTTAAAACAGCGAACCGTTATCATTACTTCCCATCATCGCTTTGCGGACGAGCGGAATCGGCGGACCGCCGTAAGATAAAAACGCATCGTGAAATTGTTTCCACGCGCTGCGCCCGCCGCGCGTCGCCGTCCAATCTTCGCGCAGTTTGCGAATCATTAATTTGCCCATCGTGTAATTCAGATAAGCCGGGTCGAACGTGCCGCGTTCGGCTTGCTGTTCCGCGCTGCCTTCGTCTTGGAAACCTTGTTCGAGAAACATTTTTTTAGATTCTTCGACCGTCATTCCTTTCGTGTGCATTCCGATTGCCGACAGGAATCGGACGTTTCGCAAAAGCGCTTCCTGCAATTGCCCGATGTGCATTTCCGGGTCATTGTTTCCGAGTCCCGCGTCATACATCATCTCTTCGGTGTAATGCGCCCAGCCTTCGGCGAAAGCGTAGCCGACAAAGACTTGTCCGAATTTCGATTGCGAACGGTTGGCGTGCAGAAATTGAACGAAATGTCCGGGATAAACTTCGTGAACCGACGTGAACAGCAAGCTGCCTTTGCCGGGAACGTATGCGTCCTGTTTTTCTTTCGACCACGCGGGATTTGGCGGCGAAACGTAATAAGTCGAAGGCAAGCCGGTTTCATACGGACCCGGAATGTTGATATACGCAAAGTTCCAGGCTTTATACGGCGGCGCTTGCGCAACGCGCGCCTGTTCCGTGCCGGGAATCGTTACGATGTCTTTATCGGTGATGTATTTACGAATGTCGCTCAATTGATTAGTCGCCGCTTCGACGACATTTGCGCCCGGCGCTTTGTCCGCCGAAGCCTTCGCCATACATTGCATCAAAGTTTGACCGGGCGCGAATTTATCGCATTCCTGTTTGAGCGCGTCTGTATTTCGTTGCAAATCCTGCCTGCCGATTTCTTCGAGTTTTGCAAGGTCAATGTCAACGCCTTCGGTGTCTTTGAGCATCCGCTTGAATTTGTCCGCGCCGAGCGCGAAATTATCGTTTGCGCTCTTTTCCTGCTCGCCGAGGTAAGCGTCAAAATCTTTTACTGCTTTAATTGCCGCGTCGTTGGCTTCTTTAAAATCTTTCTGAGATTGCTCGTCTTTGACCGATTCAAAAACTTTCGGCACGTCTTTCGAGTAAAAATCCGCAAGACCTCCGATTGTCGTCCTGCCAATTTTTACAAGCGTTTTCGCCATCGGTGTTTTCAAATTCGTCTTGATTTGATTGAGCGCGTTCGGCACATTTCGGACGTAAGCCGTGTAAGATTTAATGCGAGTTTCGAGCGGCGCGTATTCGCGCGAAACATAAACGTCAGGGTCAATCGAATCGGCATAAAAATAAGGATTCATATGCGGCTGGTCGGCAACTTCGCGCCAGAATAAATCTTTGTCAATCTGCGCGATTAAATAATCGCGTTCAAAGCGTTGGCGTTCGTCTAGCTGGTCGTCTTTAAAAGCAGAGGCTTTGTCACGCTCGGCGTGAAGGCGCACGATTTCCTTTTTCAAACCGTCCTCGCTCCAATCGGGAAGTTTCCCGTCAAATTCGTGCTTGCCCTGCACGACGGCAAAATCGGGATGCGTGGCGAAATAATCGTTCAAAAATTGTCCGACGTAAGCGTCCCATTGATTGTTTGTCGCCGGACTGGCATTCGCGTTTGTATTTGCCGTTTGATTCGACGGCGGCGCGGTTTGGGGTTGCTGACAAGCGGCAAAGAAAATCGCCGACACGAAAACGAAAACATAAAATTTGATTTGCTTCATAAATTTCTCCTTTATTGAATAATAAAATTGCCGCTTTTACGGCGCGCTTACTGCCTTACATCCATTACACGAAAACTTTCGGTCAGCCATTTGCCCTTCAGTTTGGTCATAATGCGGAAGATGTAAGGTTTCCTTTGTCCCACCGGCTTGCCGTTTTTGTCAATCTGTCCGATTGATTCGCTGTAAGTTTGGACGGATGCAACGTCCGGTCGAATAAATCTAATCAAAACGATATGAGTCGGTATTTGACTTCTGCCGGCTCTGAATCCGGGTCGGGCAAGTATATCGGTCAAAAATGTTTTAATCTCCGCTTTGCCGTGCTTCTCAATCCCGAAAGCATTTAGCCAGTAAGCATCATTAGTGTATTCGGTAACGGCTTGATCAGGCTCGCCTTTGCTCCAACCGTTCCAAGCATACGCAACTACCTTTTGAATTGCCGCTTCATCCTTTATTTTGTGTTTACCTTCAATTTTGACTGGCGTTTCTTGAGCGAAGACTGACGATGCGATTACCGTTAGCAAAACAATTATTACGATTGTAAATTTCATAAAAACTCTCATTTGATTTTGATTGCATTATATTCCACGCCGGAAAATTCTTTCATTCGCAAATGCGTAACTTGTCTTTTGTCATTGCGGACAAAACTGATGCGATAATAATTACCGCCGTTTTGAGCAAACGTGGTTTCGCTCTCCGGCACTAATTCTACTTTTATCTCGGGCTTTAAAAATAGTATGCGAGTGAAAAAGAGTTTGTCGCCTTCGCGCGTAATCAGATAAGTGCGCTTCGAGTTGAGGCGATATTCTCCGACGTAATCTTCATAAACTTTTGTGTCAATTTTGGCGGCAAACGGCTCGCCCGGAATCACCACTTCGGCATACAGAATAGACTGCCAGCGTCCGTCGCGTTTGATGAATACTTGATTACAACGAAATTGCTTGATGACCGGCTCTCCGCTAATAGTTAAGCGAGTAACAAGGCGGTAGTTGACCGCAACCGTATCGCCGTGCGGCTCGACGCGCACGTCCTCCATGCTCTGCGTGTATTTTACTTCGGCAAGCTCTTCACGAGCGCGTCTAAAAGCTTCCGGGTTGCTCCGACTTTTGAGAGCCTGCGGTTTGCCGCCGCCATTGCTGCCGTTCTCGCGCGTCGAAATATAACCGTCGGCAAGCGTCTGCTCGGCAAGGGCTTTATCGCCATTCATTGCGCCGTCCTGCATTTCTAGAATTAGCTGCCTGAACTCTTGTTCGAGTTTAGTTTGTGTGGCATTCAGCGCGGGAGCGGCAGATTTTTCTGTTTGCGCGAAAACGATGCCGCCGAAAATTAACGTCAAAAATATTATTTGTAGAAAGCGTTTCACAGTTTTAGTTTTCCTTTTTTATTTGATTTTGATGGCGTTATATTCGACACCGGGAAACTCGCGCCAGCGCAGATGTGTGATTTGTCCTTTATCATCTCGAAAGAAAATGACGCGGTATTGATTGCCTTTGACGACAAACGTCGTTTCGTTTTCCGGCATTAGCTCCTGGTCGTCGGACAAACTCGAATTGAGCATCAACTTATCGCCGCTACGCGTAACCGTGTAGATTTTGCCCTTGAAAAGTTGATACCGCCCAACGTAATCGTCGTAAACTTTGAGGTCAATTTTAGCGGCGACTATCTCGCCCGGAATCACGGTTTCCTGAAAAGCGACTGATTGCCAAACGCCCGCCGCCCGCTTAAAAACTTCGGTGCAGCGAACCTGTTTAAGAACGGATTCTTGATTGAGAACCATCTGCGCATCACGCCGATAATACACCACCGCCACATCGCCGTAGGTTTGAACGTCCACGTCTTCAATAAGCCATGTGAGCTTCACTTCAGCTGGAATCGGATTAGCGATGGAGGGTTTCGATAAACTAGCTAAAATTTCCGCCTTTGTGCGCCGCCGAATATCGCCTTTTTCATTTACCACAACGCGCGTCTCGGCAGTGGTGCGCTCGACAAATGCTTTATCGTCGCGCCGTTTGCCGTCCGCTCTGTCTTGCAGCAATTGTTTGAACTCCTGTTCGAGTTTTGTTTGCGCGGCGTTTGTTAGACCCGGCGAAGCAGTTGGCATTTGCGCGAGAGCGATATTGCCGAAAAAATAAATCGCAACGGTTAAATATAAAAAGCGTCTCATAATTTTTAATACAATTTCCTTCGCGCTTGCGTCCCGTGTAATCTACATAAACGACTTTGGTTTGCGCGTAAAATCCAAGGTATTCAAGTCTTCTTTGCCGCTCTGTTTGAGTCAGTTGCGAAGCGCGGAGCGTTTAACGATTTGTATAAATAAAATGCGTCGCTGAAATTAAAGTATAAAATCTCTTTTTAGTTTTTATTCGCGCAGTCCTTTTCCAATAAATCAACTTTCTTTTGAAGCAACCCGGCAGCGTCCTTTACAAGATTCGGGTCGCGCAAATCAATATCCAAAAATCTTTTAAGTAAAACATCGGGCAGCGCGTTAAAGCCGTTTTTTATAAGCTGAATGTAGCGCGGAACAAAATCTTTCGGATTGCGCGAATACATTTCATAATACTTCAAAGCCAGAAGCGCGCCATAGACATAGTTGATGTCATAAAGCGGGTCTTCGTAAAAAAGATTACTGGTTATCCACTGCATTTTCAGCTCGTCGTGCTTGTCCGCCCAAATCGAAAAGCGCGAGGCGATTTGTTTGGTCAGCGCGTCGAGGTCATCAGCGTTTTTAATTTTGCCTTCTTTTACTCCATCGTAAATTGCCTGTTCGAGAGTTTCTTCTTGTGCGACTGAAAACATTGTCATTCCTTTGCCCTCAAAAAATTGTTCGAGGTAATAACGCTTCTTCGCCGCATCGGTTTCGCGGTTATAAAGATAATCCGGCAAGAGCAGTTCGTTGAAAATGGCAAACGATTCAAACAAATAATGCGGACCTTCGGCGTAAGCGGGCAGGACGCGATTGTTTTTCATCAATTGACGATGAACGGCGTGAGTTGATTCGTGCGTCAAGACGCGCATATCGTTGTAATAGCCCGTAAAACCGCCGCTGAAAAATAAGGTCGTAACGCCCGGAAAGCCTTTTGAAAAACCGCCGGATTTACGATTTTTGCCTGCAACAATATCCATTCGCCCATTTGCCGGATTGAGCAAAGATGCAAGTTCTTTTCCATATTCCGCGCCGAGCGGCGACAATGCATCACGAATAATTTGACTTGCTTGCTCGACATTAAAGCGCGGCAATTCGTTCTGGTTTACGCCTGCGGAAACGTCCCACAAATTTACATCCGCATAACCGAATCGTTTCTTGGCGTAATCGGCGCGGAGGTGTTGATAGCCTTTATAAACATCCGACAGCTTTTCGATTTCCTGCAAAAGATTTGCGACTTCAGTTTTTGTCCAATAACTTTTAAAATAAATTTCGTCGGGCGCGTCTTCAAAATGATGAAGCTCGGCGAGACGATTTTTTGCTTCGACCAAATTTATAAGAGCAAAAGCGAAAAGGTCGCGCTGCGAAGCGTAACCGGCATACGCTTTCTTAAAACCTTGCTCGCGCACTGCTCGGTCGGGATTATTGGTGATTGCCGCACGGTCGCGGCGCAAATCCAAATCGCCGTTTTGTGTTTTGATTTTTTCAAACACAGTGCGCCGCAGTAATTTTTGATAAAGATTGTATTGCCATTCGCTCGTCAAAGGCGACGTAATGCTAAAGGCTTCTTCTTCTTTAAGCGAAAGCGTATGTGTTTGATTGCGAGCGGCGGATTCGACGGCGAAACGATAAACTTCGAGCGCGGATTTTCGTTTAATGAAATTGTCGAATGTGCGCTTATCAATTTGAATTAACTCTTGCTGCAGAAAAGCCGTCCGTTTAGAAAACTCCGCATCCATTTCACTACTTTCAGCATTGCTCGTTTCGTCTTCGATGTTGACCGCGTAGCGCAGATAAAGATATGTGTAGTGACGAATAAATTCGATTAAAGCCTTGTCGTAAAGACTCAACGCTCGAAGCAAATTGTCGGGCGAAGCTGCAACTTTTCCTTTTAGGTTTTCCAGATTTTTCAAAGTTGCATAATAGCTCGCGCGTTCCGCTTTTTCCGCTTGCGGGCTGGCATAGAAATTCTTTTGAAAATCGAAATGATATTGCGGAGCAACCTTGTCGGGTATCGCCACAAAATTTTCTTGACACAAAGTTGAACAAGGAAATAAAAACAGCAATAGAAAAACTGCCGTCAGCCGGTTTAGCAAATCAATTTTTAATTTCATTCGTCCAAATAAAAACTCTAAATTTCTAATACAAATTTCCTTGCGTTTCATTCGGCAAAATCTTAATAAAGTAACTTGTTATTGTTGAATCTGAACTCCATTGCTTTCAATAATACGATTGAAAACAATTTCAGATTTTGGCTCTTCGCTGTGAGCAAATGTTCCCGAAAATGTGCCTAAAGAACTTTTCACCTCAAAACGTGAACAGCTAAAACAAATCTCAATCTCAATTATTTTGTCGCCTTGACCGGCTTTCAGAATATGATGCGGAAGCCAACAATCGGAGGGGAATTCGCCCGATGCTGCATCAGCGTAAAACGTTTCAAGAAGCTCCTTTCTTAGATTTGCATCTGAAACTTCGACTTTTGTATTCGGCTTAAAATCTTCTTTTACCGGATAAGCTAGCTTTCCGTCTTTTTTAATAACCTCCGCCAATATTTCAAACCTATCTGCGTTTTCTAAAATCTCTCTTACCTTTGGCGGCAATGAATTATCTAATGTTTTCTTTTGATTTGCAGAAAGTTTTAGATTTGGAGAAATCCTTATCGGCGAAGAATTCGGTTCAATTTTGGGCTGTAAAATTACAAAATTTTGATTAGCATTATCAACCTTAATTGCTTGTGTTGAATTGCACGATAAAGCGATTCCAATAATGCTGAATACGAAAAATAATCGAAACATATTTCCTCTTAATAAAGATTTCCTTCGCGCTTTCTTCCGGTGTAATCCACATAAACGACTTTCAGTTCCGTGTAAAAATCAAGTGCGGTCGAGCCTTGTTCGCGCGCGCCGATGCCGGTCATTTTCACGCCGCCGAACGGGATGTGCGCTTCGCCGCCGGTCGTCGGCGAGTTGATGTGCGTCATTCCGGTTTCGATTTCCCCGACAAAACGGAAAATTAAATTCGGGTCGTTCGTGAAAATAGAAGAAGTTAAACCGTATTCGCTATCGTTGGCGACCGTCATCGCCTCGTCAAAATCTTTCACGCGCAGAACAGACAAAACGGGACCGAAAATTTCTTCGCGGGCGACGCGCATATTGGGCGCAACTTTATCGAAAACCGTTGGTTCGACGAAATAGCCGTTTTCTAATCCGACACCGCTTGCGCGTTTACCGCCGCAGAGCATTTCCGCGCCGTCTTCACGCCCGATGTCAATGTATTTGAGAACCGTGTTGAATTGCTTTTCGTCAACAATCGGACCCATTTCCGTCTCGGAATTTGCGCCGTCGCCGATTCGCATTCGTTTAGCACGTTCGACGATTTTTTGCACAAATTCGTCGGCGACTTTTTCAGCGACGACGGCGCGAGAAGTTGCCGTGCAGCGTTGTCCGGTCGAGCCGAATGCGCCTTGCGCCGTTGATTCGATTGCTAAATCAAGGTCGCAGTCTTCCATCACGACGACCGGATTTTTGCCGCCCATTTCGCACTGCACTTTCGCGCCGCGCCGCGCCGCTTGTTCATATAATTTAATTCCCGTTGCAGTTGAGCCTGTAAAAGAAATCGCTTTGACTGCCGGATGATTTGTGATTTCGTCGCCAATTTCCGCGCCCGAACCGAGAATTAAATTCAAAACACCTTTCGGCAATCCAGCTTCTTCAAACAATTCACAAATGCGAACGGCAGTTGCGGGCGTCGCTTCAGCGGGCTTGAAAACGACCGTGTTTCCGGCAACGAGCGCGGGCGCGATTTTCCAGACGGGAATTGCCACCGGAAAATTCCAAGGCGTGATGCAGGCGACTACGCCGTGCGGCTCTTTGATTGTATAAGCAAAGTTTGCGGGCAACTCCGATTGAATCGTTTCGCCGTTTAATCGGCGTGATTCGCCCGCGCAAAATTCGGCGACGTTGATTGAGCGGGAAAGCTCGCCGCGCGATTCGGCGAGAGTTTTGCCTTCTTCGCGCGTTAAAATTTGCGCTAAGTTTTCCTTGTCGTCTTCAAGAAGACGCGCAAATTTGGCGACGATTTTTCCTCGCGTCGGCGCAGGCGTTCGCCTCCAATCATGAAAAGCGTTGTAGGCGGCTTCGACCGCTTTTTGCGCTTCATCGCGCGTGGATAATTTGATTGTCCCTATTTGGTCGTTTGTGTTTGCGGGGTTGATATTATCAACTGTTTTGGCGGAAGCGGATTCGCGCCATTCGCCGCCTATAAAATTACGGTAGATGGTCATAAAAAATGATATAAAACTTTTCCGATTTGACGGTTGTAGTTTCGGTAATTTAGAACGGGAAATACGATTGTGCTAATTTATACGAGATGAATTTAAAAAGCAATAATAATCTGCGGGCGTTGCTGGAGAACCGCACGGCGGAAAACGCGGGCAAAACTTTTTTATTTTCCGAAGCTGACGGACGAAAATGGACATATTCGGAATTTAATCGCGCCGTCAATCGCGCCGCGAATATGCTCGCCGAAAACGGAATCGTAAAAGGCGATGCTGTCAGCCTCTTGATGCCGAATTCGGCGGAATACATCATCGCTTATTTTGCCTGTTTCAAACTCGGCGCGTTGGCAAATCCCGTTAATTCATTGCTCAAAGCCGAAGAAATCGCGTTTGTCGTTGGCAACGCGGAAGCAAAATTGCTGCTGTTTAATTCGCAGTTTCGTGAGACAATCGAAAATATTTCCGTGCCGAAAACGATTGAGTTTGACGACGAGACGCTAACAAAAAAATTCGCAGAAACTTTGCCCGAAGCGACAATTGAAAAAGACGACGAAGCGATAATCATTTACACATCCGGCACGACCGGAAAACCGAAAGGCTGTCTTTTAACGCACGGCAATTTAATCGCTAACGCGCGGCAAATTACAGAATGGCTCGGCTTTAATGAAAACGACCGCTTGCTAACCGTTATGCCGCTTTTTCATATGAACGCCGTGTCCGTAACGACGATGACGGCGCTTTACGCTTCGGCTTCGACGGTTGTCAGCCCAAAATTTTCAGCATCGAAATTCTGGCAAATCATTTCCGATTACAAAATTACATCTTTCGGTTCGGTGGCGACGATGCTTTCGATGCTTTTGCAAAAATACCCGAACGGAGTTCCCGAACGCCTGCAAACCGAACGACTGCGTTTCGCAATGTGCGGCTCGGCTCCCGTTCCGGCGGAGGTTTTGCGTAAGTTTGAAGAAACATTCGCTTGTCTGGTCATCGAAGGCTACGGTTTGTCCGAGTCAACTTGCCGCTCGACATTTAATCCGCCGAGCGAGGAAAGGCGTGCCGGTTCGTGCGGAAAACCAATCGGCAATGAAATGAAAATTTTTGACGAAAACGACCGCGAAGTCGGTGACGGGACTTTGGGCGAAATCGTTCTGCGCGGCGAGAATATTTTCAAAGGTTATTTCAAAAACGCGGAAGCGACGCGCAAAGCATTTACAAATGGCTGGTTTCACACGGGCGACATCGGTTACCGCGACGCCGACGGTTTTTTTTACATTGCCGACCGCAAATCCGATATGATTATTCGCGGCGGCGAAAATATTTATCCGCGCGAGATTGACGAGCTTTTATACACGCATCCGGCGATTGAATCCGCCGCCGTTATCGGCGTGCCGGATGAATTATACGGCGAAGCGGTCGCCGCTTTTGTCGTGTTAAAAAAAGGAAAAAAAGCGAGCGAAGAAGATTTGATAAATTTCTGCCGGGCGCATCTTGCCGATTACAAATGCCCGACGTTTATGCGGTTTGTCGAAGATATTCCAAAAGGCGCGACGGGAAAATTGTTGAAACGCGAACTTAAGAAAATGGTAAGCGGTTAAAATGGAAAAAGGTAAATCAAATTCATTGATTTACCTTTTTCTGTTTATTTTTATAACTAATTTATTTCGTCATATATTTGACCATCGAAATGCGCGTGCCGTCGTCAACTTGCTCGAATTTTACTTCGTCCATTAAAGTTTTCATCAACTTCAAACCCCAGCCGCGCCTGCCTTCATCGGGTGCAATCTCGACGGCTTTTTTGTCGGCAAGACGCAGCCCGCGATTTGAAATCGTAATGACAATTTTGTCGTCTTCGACCGAAAATTTTTGATAAATCTTTTGGTCTGGGCTGTGCGAATGTTCTGTTGCGTTAATGCAGGCTTCGACCAACGCGGTTTTGATTTGGTTGATTGCTTTCGGCGCGAAACTATAGCGGCGCGCGATTTCTTCGATGGCGTGTGCGGCAATCAGTTCCGTGTCGTCGCCCATCGGCACGACCATTTCGTATTCGTTTGTTTTGAGTTTTTCGCCGCCGCCAGTTTCTGCTTTTAAAAATTTCACCAGCAAATCAAACTGCCTGCGGCTCGAGAAAAATGCGTTTCTTTGTTTTAAGACTTCGACTGCTTCGGTGGAAAAACCTTGGGGCGCGACGAGCCAGATTTTATAGCGCCGGAAATTGCACATTAGGGCGACCATTTCAAGACGATCGCACCAAAATTCTGTCACATCTTTCGACGCTTCGAGTTTTGATTCAACTTCGGCTGCAATCCAGACGATTTCCTCGGCGTCCGTGTAATTTTTGCGCTCGAAACCGCTGCCGATTGCCGTTTGTTCCGGCTCGGCAACTTGACTAAGCGGCGGATAAAAAGCGGCTGCGTGCGCCGTATAAATTATCTGCGGCAAAATTATTTTTTCCGTCTCTTTTGAAAAATATTCAACAATTTCCGACTCAGTCGCGCCTTTTATTTCACTGCTGAAAACCGAATAATCGAGTAGTCCGACTGGTATTTCCTGACAGTTGAAAATCGAAAGAATCTCACGCAAACCGAGTGCCGAACTGCGCTGGTAAAATCGCGCCATCAACAGCGGCGCACGTTTTAAGAAGTCGGAAAGCGATTCGCCGACTACCAGAGCGCGCGAATCGCCTGCTACTTCGAGGCGGAAACGTCCCTTTATATAATCGCTCAAAACTCCATTTTCCGTCATCGCCGCAACCAGATTCGAAGTCAGACGAATGATTTCAGCGTTCTTTAAAAGACGCATCACGCTGCGAAAATCCGCATCATTCAAACCCGTGCGAGCCTGCCAAGATTCAATCGGCATCTTTTGGTTTTCAACCGCTAAAGCGTCGTATAAAAGGCGGAGAATTTGTTTTTGAGTTTCAACATTCGGCACGATTTCTTCAAAAACGGCGTCGTAATATTTACTGCTCGCGCCGCCGAAAATCTCGTCGGCATAAATTTGTTCGACGTTCTGGAAGCTGTCTAAATCTTTTTGTTTTTCGCTTGCCGCTTGAAACAGATTTCTAATAAACGCTGGATTTCCCGCCGCCTGCACGGCAATCAAATCGCGCGTCTGCTCGCTTATTTTAAGAGCGAAATTTTCCGCCAGATTTTCGACAAGCGCGCCTGCGTCGGCGAAATTTAACGGTTTGAGTTCCAGAGTTTCAGTGTTTTCAAGCCGCGCCACACCCGCCAGAGTCGCGCCGAACAAAAAACGCCGGTGTCCAGAAAAAACAAAAGCGACGTTCGAGCGCGAGTAGATTTCTTTCAACTCTTCGACGAAATCCGTGTCGCCGGAGAAACTTTCAGCTTCGTGCAGATTGTCAATCATTACAAAAACATTAGCGCCTTCGGCGGCGGCGCGAAGCGGGGCGCTCAGACAGGTGCGGAAAAAAAAACGCTCGTCCGTCAGCTTGCTTTCCGTTTGACAAGTGGCAACGAGACGGTCAATCCAATGTCCGTCCGGCGGCAGTGAAAGTTCGGCAAGCTCGAAAATATCGGGCGACGAGTCGAGAATTTTCGCATCGCGGCGGCGAAAGGCGACAGTTTGCTGCAAAAACGTCTGCAAAAAATGCAACGCGGCTCGGCGTGCCGTTTTGTCCTGACGTCTTAAAGCAAAATAAAAGGGAATCGTTTCGTTTTGCTGGTCGGCAAAAAGACGGTCGTAAGTTTGGCGCAAGAGTTCGGATGCGCCTAAAATCGGCGCTGACAAAAGAATAAGTCCGCGCGCGGCGGCAGATTCGTTTTTAGCATGGCGCAAAAGCGCGTCGGATTCGCTTGTTCTGCCGACGAAATCTTTTGCCGCGCCGCGCGCTAAAATTTTTTCACGATTCAAATCGCTCATTTCTTAAAGTTTGCCGGAGAATACGAGAATAAGATAATTCAAAGAAATTGTCCGCCTTCCGCGCCGCTACTTTTTGATTTTACTTCTTTGCGTTTTTGCGCCGTAACCGGCAATATTCAAATTTTCATAAATCTGGACGTTGTTTCTGCCGCGCCGTTTGGCTTCGTAAAGCGCGTCGTCAGCCGCTTGAATTATGTCTTCAGCCGTGTAGATATGCTGCGAGCAACTTGCGACGCCGACGCTGACGGTAACGTTTCGATTAGGAAAATCGGCGGCGTCAACCCGCTCGCGGATGCGCTCGGCGATAATCTGCGCGTCGGCGGATGTCGTCTGCGGCAGCAAAATCGAAAATTCCTCGCCGCCGACGCGTGCCGCAACGTCCGCGCCGCGCAAAGTTTCGCGCAGACATTGAGCGACAATTTTCAGCGCCTTGTCGCCTTCAGGATGAGAAAAGCTATCGTTGTAGGATTTAAAATCGTCAACGTCAATCATTATAATGCTCATCTGAAAGCCGGGGCGGTCTGAGCGTCTTATTTCTTCCGTCAAGCGTTCTTCCAAATAGCGTCGATTCAAGAGTCCGGTTAAAGCGTCGGTTACGGAAAGCTGCTCGAATTCTCCGGCTTGCTGTTTTAATGCGGCGCGGTCAATTAAAACAGCTAGCTGCGGCACGATTTTGTCGAGCAAATCGAGGTCAAGCTCATTGTAAGTTTCGCCGTCGGTTTTATCCGTTAAATTTAAGACGCCGATTTTTCGCCCGCCGATTTTAATCGGGTAGCTGATAAAAGATTTCGATTTGTATTTCCAATCGAGCGGCGCCCGTTCCATTTCCGTTTTTTCGACGTCTTGGACGACCAGCGGTTTGCCGTTATTCAAAACTTCGGCAGCTACCCGGTTGCCGAGAGTTTTTTTCTCGTTTCTGATTTTGTCGGCGTTCAGTCCGATTGCCGCTTTGACCGTCAGAGAATCGGTTTTCTCGTCAAAAATCATCAAAGAGCTGCGTTCGGCTTTCATCAGTTCAGCAGAAATTTGCGTTAAGCCGAGCCAGAAATCTTCAGAATCTATTTTGTGCAGATTGTCGTTAAATCGCTGTATCGCGCGTTCGAGCCAGCCGCGTCGCGACAACTCCTCACGCAGGCGCAAGATTTCCAATTCGGATGCAACCGTCTGGCAAAATCGCGCGATATGACGCTGAATGTTTTTGTCCGCCACTTCGTCGCCCAAAATCAAACCGGCTTTGATTTCTCCGCCGACAGCGACGGGGAAAAGCCGTATGGTGGACGCTGCTGAAACGATTTCCGCGCCGTCATTTCGCTCGCGCATTTCAATCGAAAGCTCGCGCCGTGCCGCATCGAGCAGTCGCGCGTGGTCGGCTGGAATGCCAAACTCCATTTTGTGGTTTTTCAGTTTTCCCGTTCCTAAAACAATTTCAAAACGACTGTCGCGGCGTTCGAGCCACGCCACAGATTCCAGAGAATAACGGCGACTCAAAAACTGCAAAATCGAAAAGCACGCTTTTTTGTAAGTCAAGCTGAGCAGAGAACCGAAAAGCGAGCGCCATTCGGCGACTTCTTCGGCTTCTTCGGCGCTTTTTCGGGTAAATTTGTTTGGAACAATCGCCGCCTGCGCCGTCGCCGTTTGAAACTCTTTGACGAGCCTTGCAGCTTCGTCCGCTTGCGACGGTATTTTCGATTTGGCTTGCGGATAAAATTCCAATTCTATTTCTTCTTCCTGCGCGGTTTCTGCTTTTGCTATTTCTTCTTTTGCCGTTTCAGTTTTTTTGGTTTCATCTACCGCCGTTTCATCACCGAAAGTTTTACCGGTAAATTCAAAAAGCGCAGTTTTCTCGTCTGCGTTTAAATTTTCTAAATCGGCAGCGGCAGCCTCCAGATTACTCGCAGAGCCGTCGAGCAAAACGTTTTCAAAAAAATCATCCGGCGAAAATTTCGCCCAATCGCCCGAAGCGGCGCGCTCGCTCGCCCGTCGATAATTTTCGGCGCTGGTAAAAACTCTGCCGGTGATGGCGACCAGCCGCGTTTCGCCGCCGTCTTTAACGGGAACAGCGCGGCAGTCTAATCCGGCGTAACATTGGTAAGCTGCGGTTTTTCCTTTTTCTGCCGCCATTTGAAAAGCTCTGCCGCAGTATTTCTCGCATTCAGGCGCAAATTCTTCGGACGCATATAGAACGCTGCAGACGGAATTATTGTTGACGCGGCTCAAGGCAGACGAATTCTCATCGACCAACACAATTGCCAAACCGCTTTTTTCGGCAAGAGAGGATTGCGTCGCTTCCCAAGAATTTTCGCTCGTCTCTATTTTTTCCTTCACTTTTTTAACAGAGAATCCCATATTTTGGAAAACCAAAAAATATTTTTGCGTTCTTGATTTAACCTGAAATGACAGAAATTACTTAACAGCTAAATAGGTTGAATCAAGCGTGAATTTCAATAATTCAAACAAAGTTTTTGAATTATATTTTTATATTTTTTGAGGCATCACGATTGTAACGCAAAATGCCCGAATTCTAAAAACCCGCCGGAGGCAAATACGTTTTTGCTAGATTAGATGCAGAAATTTCCGAGAAGTTTTACGAGCGGGCAATTAAAAGAGAAAGATTTGCGCCGAATTCAATTAGTAGAAAATACTAACTTTTAGCAATGACCTTGCAAAAATTCGGGATTCATTGAAAAATAGCGGCTTATAGTTTCGGAAATTTTTCAAAGGAGCAGATTAAATGAAACAAAAGTTTATACTATTCGGATTGCTGATTTTAGCAATGCTCGCAATGTCGGCTTGCGTCGGCGCGCCGCAGGACAATGCAGGCAACTCTACGACGACCGCCAATCGAACAAGCAAAGACCCGAACAGAAAATTAAAAATCGGTTTTTCGATGGCGACCGTTAAAGAAGAACGCTGGCAGCGAGACAGGCAGGCGTTTGAAAAACATTGTCAGGAGTTGAACGTTGACTGCGTGATTACGGTTGCCGATAACGTGGCTGAAAAACAGTCGAACGATGTTGACAATCTTTTGACAAAAGGTATTGATGTGCTTGTCATCGCTCCGCAAAACGCGACGCAAGCGGCTTCGATGGTTGATAAGGCAAAAGCGCAAGGCGTTCCGGTTATCAGTTACGACCGTCTTATAAATTCCGATAAAATTGACGTTTATATTTCGCACCAAGTTCCGGTCATCGGCAGAAAAATCGCCGAATATGCTTTGCAGCACGTCCCCAAAGGAAATTATCTGATGGTTTACGGCGCATCGACCGACAACAACGCGCTGATTATGCAGAAAGAACAGCTTGCCGTTTTAAAACCGGCTATCGACAGCGGCGATATTAAAATTCTCGCTTCTCAAAATATTACCGATTGGAAAGCGGATTTAGCTTTGAATTTTGTAGAAAACGCTTTGACGCAGTATAAAGACGATATTCAGGCAATCGTCGTCTCGAATGACGGAATGGCAAGCGGTGTGGTTTCCGCGCTGTCGAAAAGAAATTTAGCCGGAAAAGTTCTCGTTACCGGACAGGACGCGCAGATTGACGCCCTCCAGCGCATTGCCGAAGGAAAACAAACGATGACGGTTTACAAACCGATTATTCCGCTTGCCAATACTGCCGTCGAAGCGGCGATAAAGCTGGCGAAAAAAGAACCTTTGACGGGAACGACCGCTTTTATGAACGACACTTTGAAGAAAGAAATTCCGGCGATTCTGCTTGAAGTTCAAACCGTCGATAAAGACAATTTAATGACGACGGTTATCAAGGACGGGTTTGCTAAATTTGAAGACGTTTACGCTAACGTTCCGGCTGACCAGCGACCGAAACAATAATTTGATAAACTTAAAAAAGTCCGAAGCATTGTTTGATTTTTTTGCGATGCTTTGGATTTTTTATTTGCAGAAGCCAGATAAAATTAATCGAAAATTATGAACGGACAAAAACGCGAAAATATTCGAGCCGGAATGCGTGTGGCAATCGTCTTAAAACAAGACCAGCGAACGGGCAAGCGAACCGTCGGCATCGTCAAAGATTTGTTGACAAACTCGCCGAACCATCCGCACGGCATAAAAGTTCGTTTAACGGACGGACAAGTCGGGCGTGTGCAAGAAATTTTAGGTAGTGAATAGTGAATTGAGAATAGAAAGGAATAAACGATTCATGATTCACTATTAAGATTTATGAATATTCTCTCACTCGAAAACATCAGCAAAAATTACGGAATCAAACCGCTTTTCGAGAATGTAACAATCGGGCTCGAAGACACAGACAAAATCGGGATTATCGGCGCGAACGGTTCGGGCAAGACGACATTTTTGCGCGTTCTCGCCGGTTTTGAGTCGCCTGACACGGGACGAGTTACGCGCGCTAATGGTAAAACGCTTGCCTTTTTGTCGCAGAATCCGCCGATTGACGAGGAAAAAACGGTTTTGGAAACTATTTTCGCGGCGTCAAACGGCGTGACGAAGTTAATTCAAGAATACGAAACGGCTTGCCACGATTTGGCGTTGGACGGCGCGGATGCAAAACTGCTCGAACGAGTTTCAGATTTGCAGCACGAATTGGAAATTTCAGGCGGCTGGGAAATCGAAACAAATGCCCGCGCGGTTTTGACTCGGCTCGGTATTTTCGACACCACCGCAAAAATGAAAACGCTTTCCGGCGGGCAAAGAAAGCGCGTCGCGCTGGCACACGAACTTATCTTTAAACCCGACATTTTAATTCTCGACGAGCCGACCAATCATCTCGACGCGGACACAATCGAATGGTTAGAGAAATATCTGGCTCGCTACACGGGAACGCTTCTGCTCGTCACTCACGACCGTTATTTTCTCGACCGCGTTACTAACCGGATTTTTGAGATTGACCGCAATACAGTGCAAATTTTCGCCGGAAATTATGCTTATTATTTAGAGAAAAAAGAAGAACAGGAAACTTTGCTCGCCGTCGAAGGACACAAGCGCGAGATGCTGATAAAAAAAGAACTCGCGTGGCTCAGGCGCGGCGCAAAAGCGCGAACCAGAAAATCGAAATCGCGCATCAACGCGGCATACGATTTGATGGCGCAGCCGAAAGAAAAACAGAAAGACGAAATCGAAATCTCTGTCGGCGCGCGGCGTTTAGGCTCGAAAATCGTCGAGCTTCGCAACATTTCTAAATCTTACGCCGAGCGCAAATTGATTGAGGATTTTACATATTTGATAAAACGCGACGACCGCATCGGCGTCATCGGCGCAAACGGCGCCGGCAAAACAACGCTTCTGGAAATTATCACCGAAAGAATTAAACCTGACGCTGGAAGCATCGAAATCGGGCAAACCGTCGTCGTCGGTTATTACGACCAGGAAAGCCGCGCGTTAAATGAAGAACAGCGCGTTATAGATTACATCCGCGAAGTCGCCGAATACGTTACGACCGCAGGCGGCAATCAAATAACTGCGGGACAAATGCTCGAAAAATTTCTGTTCGCGCCAGCCGCGCAATATTCGTTCGTCAAAAATCTTTCCGGCGGCGAGCGGCGCAGGCTTTACTTGCTTCGAGTTCTGATGGGCGCGCCGAATGTTTTATTATTGGACGAGCCGACAAACGATTTGGATATTCCGACTTTAATTGCGCTCGAAGAATACTTGGACGATTTTGCGGGCGCGCTCGTCGTCGTCAGCCACGACCGCTATTTTCTCGACCGCACGATTGAAAACATTTTCAAATTTGAGGCGGGTGGCAAAATCCGCGAATTTCCGGGCGATTTTTCGTCATATCTCGAACGCCGCGAATGCGAAGAAGCGGAAACCAAACAGACGGAAACGCGCGTGGCATCAAAAGCGGAAACTTCACCGAATCAATCGCCGACTTCCGAAAATTCCGCGCCGAAGAAACTCTCATTCAAAGAAAAGCGCGAACTCGAAACGCTCGAAGCAAATATTTCCTCAAGCGAGGCGCGAGCCGTAGAAATCGAATCGCAGTTAAATGAATTTGCCAGAGACGCCGGGCGCGTTCACGAATTATTCACCGAACAGCAGCGATTAAACGAGCAGTTAGAAAAAGATATGCACCGCTGGGCGGAACTCGCCGAACGCGCCGAAATCTGAAAAGCCGCGCGCAAAATGGTATAATTCGGTTAATCGGTTAAATGGAAATTTTGGCGATTCTTGATTTTCTTTTGCGACGTGAAAAATGATAATTGTGCTGCTCGTAAATATCTGCGCGGAAACCATCATTCGTAGATATGACACAAACTCATTCGACGAAGCCTTAAAACTCTTGCTTGACGATTGGATTAAAAGAAAAATTATTTGGGAGTTTGAAGATACAAACAACGCGATTACTCCCGAATGGCTAAAGCGATACGGGCAACCGGAAGAAGGGATTGGAATTACAGTTAAGGAAGATGTCGTCATTCATACTTGGCATTATTGTGGAGAGAGAGAAAGCGACGATGAAATCGTAAGCGCTTTTATGGTTAAGTCTGCACCTACTTGAAGCAAGCGAACTTCCAACCAAAAGCATTTCGCCATACTTGAAATCTGAACGGCTGGGAAAATAAATGGAAAACCATTATATTTTGATTGTCGGTTTGATTGAGACAAAAATAAAGCGGCGGGCGTTTTTCGCCAAATAAACTTTTACTAAAATAAAGCAAGCTATGAAAATTACTTTAACTACCGTATTTCAAAAAGTTCCCGAAGGCTATATCGGTTACGTCGAAGAATTGCCCGGCGCAAATACGCAGGGCGACACTCTAGAAGAAGCGCGCGAAAATCTGAAGGAAGCTATTGAACTTGTGCTTGAAGCAAATCGGCAGCTTGCCGAAGAATCGCTCATCGGCATTGACGTTATCCGCGAGCCGCTGCTGATGTCGGTCGTATGAAACGGCGAGATTTGATTCGTCATCTTGAGAAACACGGCTGCGAGCTGCTGCGCGAAGGCGGCAGTCATACGGTTTATGTCAACCGCGCGAGAAGTAAAGCAACGGTAATCCCGCGACATCGTGAAATCAACGAATTTTTGGCGCGAAAAATTTGTCGTGATTTGGAAATATCCGAGCCGTAAGAAAAGGCTCAGGCAAGTCATAAAACACAAGACGAAATAGCGTTAAATTTCAGAGATTTTCTGGGCGCGGCTGCAAAGATTTTTCGGCAGCCGCTTTTATAATTTATGCAGACGAAAACAGAAATAGAAAAGATAGAAATCGAAAACACTTTCGCACAATTTGGTTTGAGCAAGGATTTGATGCGAGCCGTCGGCGATGTCGGTTATGAAACGCCGTCGCCGATTCAGGTCAAATGTATTCCGCTCCTGCTTGCGGGCAGAGATATTGTCGGGCAGGCACAGACCGGAACTGGTAAAACGGCGGCGTTTGCGCTACCGATTCTGCAGAAAATCGATTTGAAAAGCAGCAAAATCCAAGCTCTCGTTTTGACGCCGACGCGCGAGCTTGCGATTCAAGTTGCCGAGGCATTTCACACATACTCGAAGCACGTCGGACGCATAAAAGTCGCGCCGATTTACGGCGGACAATCCATCTCGCTGCAAATCAAAAATCTGCGCGGCGGCGTGCAGGTTATCGTCGGAACGCCGGGCAGAGTCATTGACCATATGCGGCGCGAGACGCTCGATATTTCTAATTTGAAAACGATAGTTTTGGACGAAGCCGACGAGATGCTGCGAATGGGTTTCATTGACGACGTGGAATGGATTTTGAGCCACACGCCCGAAACCAGACAAACTGCGCTGTTTTCGGCGACAATGCCGCGCGAAGTTCGCCGCATCGCCGAGCGTCATTTAAAAGACGCTGTGAACGTCGAAATCGAGCGCAAAACTTTGACCGTTCCGACCACTTCGCAGTTTTACGTCAATGTTTCCGAAGGACAAAAGACGGACGTTTTGACGCGCATTTTGGAAGCCGATTCGACGCCCGGCGAAGCAGTTTTGATTTTTCACCGCACGAAAATCGGCGCGGCGAATTTGACCGAAAAATTGCAGGCGCGCGGCTACAGCGCCGAAGCGATGCACGGCGATATGAGCCAGAGCCAGCGCGAATCGGCTATCAAACGGCTGAGAAGCGGGCAAGTTGAAATCGTCGTCGCAACCGACGTTGCCGCGCGCGGTCTTGATGTCGAGCGCATCGGAACGGTTATCAACTTTGATATGCCGGGCGACACAGAAGTTTATGTTCACCGCATCGGGCGCACGGGACGCGCCGGACGTGAAGGGAAAAGTATTTTGTTTGTAACGCCGCGCCAGCAGCGCATGAAACGCGACATTGAAAGTTACACGAAACAAACAATCGAGCCGATGAAACTGCCGACCAAAGCGGATATTGCGGCGCGGCGCGTGGAAGTTTTGAAAGAGAAAATTATCAATACTTTGACCGAGCAGGATTTGGAATTGTATTTGTCTTTAATCGAAGAAATCGCCGAAGAAAACAGTCTCGATATTGCCGAAATCGCCGCCGCCGCCGCATTTCTGGCTGGCGGTGACAAACCGCTCGCAGTCGCCGCACCCGATCCGGAATTCAGAGAGCGTTCATATAGCGAAGAGCCGCGCCGCGACCGAAATACTGAAAGACGTTCCTACAACGACGAAGGAATGATTCGCCTGTTTGTCGATGTCGGTCATAACAAACAAATCAGCCCGTCGGATATTGTCGGCGCAATCGCCAACGAAGGCGGCATATCGGGACGAAGCATCGGCGGCATAGACATCCGCGACCGTTTTTCATTGGTTGACGTTCCCGCCGAAGCGGTCGAACAAGTTCTCCAAAAAATGAAAAACACGCGCCTGCGCGGAATGAACGCCAATATTCGTCTTGCCGACGCGCGCGATTTTTCGGCAAAAGAAAATTATGCGGGCGGCGAATCTACGCGCGACCGAATTTTCAAAGACAATCCGAAACGCAAAGGCAAAACCGCCGACCGCAGCAAAGACCGCAAAAAATCGGGGCGCAAGGAAAAAGCGCGGCGCGCTAAATTTAAATAAAAAAGGCTCTATGTGTGTAGAAAAACGCCGACAAATTTCCGTTAAATTTCCGTTAAATTTATGTTAATCTTCACGAATCGAATTCGTGAAGATTTTTTTGTAACTAAAGTTTGGAAAATAATATAAAAATATGCGATTAATAAAAGTTTCCGCGCCGCAGGGCAGAGGTTCGGAAGTGGCGCAGATAGCTTTCGACGCGGGTATTGGTGAAGTCAGCGTTTCGCAGGCAGAAACGCGCGGCGCACAGGGCAAAGTTGAGCCGAAAGAATTGGTTGATATTCAAACTTCGACGCCGAAGGCAGGCGAATTTATCGAAAAATTTCTGACAAGTTCGATTTATAACGCCGACGAATTTTCGATAAATGTTCGCCAGCCGCGCGCCGTTATTTCAAAGGCGAGCGCGAGCGAATTAACCGTGCCGTTTGTCGAACCGGCGATAGATGTTCTCGAAGATTTGTGGCAATTCACGCACGTTACGACGAGTTTTCTGGCGCGCAATTTTATCGCCGCCTGCCTAATCGCGTATGGAATGATTCAACAGCAAACGCTTTTGATGATTGCCGGACTGCTGTTTCTCCCGCTTCTGCCCGTGCTGCTTTCAATCAGTTTCGGCGCGTGGACGCGACAATGGAAACTCGTCGGTCAAGCCGCGCTTGCGTTTCTCGTTACAATCGTTTTACTTCTAGCGGGCGGCGCGCTCGTTGCTTTAATTTCTTCGCCGCCCTTGCGCTACAACGAATTTAATTCGCCCGCCGTCGGCTTTTTAATTTCTCTGGCGGTCGGCGTCGGCGCAGGTTTCGCCACAACCGACGACGTTGGCAGGCGCGAGCTTTTAGGACTTGCGGCAACCGCGCAAATCGTTTTAATTCCCGTCTGGTTCGGCATATCCTTCGTCTTCGGTTTTTCGCAAACGGAAAACTCGTCGCACATCGCCGAGCGCGCGCTGGCGTTTGTCATAAACGCTTCGACAATTATCGTTGTCGCGCTTGCAACTTACGCTTTGCTGCGATTTAAGAGAAACACTTTCGAGCGTTGGAGCGGTGGGAAAGTTGAATGAAACAATTTTCATCACCGATAATTTTGATGTTATGAAGACGTCGGGGTTGACTCGTGCGGTAAGATATTTGAAGTGAGTTGCTTTTTTCATTTCTTCGA
>JALYZF010000075.1 GCA_030948995.1 Acidobacteriota bacterium | reverse complement strand
GGTATGGTCCGCTTGCAGCTTCCGAACGCTCGCCAAAAAATCCGCTGCAACCGGCATTCCCGATTGACATTGCCAAAGATTTGAAAGTTCCCGTCATCGGTTTTTACGGCGGTCTTGATACTGGAATAACGCAGGACGCGGTAAAGCAGATGCGGGAAGAATTGAAAAAGGGTAAATCGAAATCCGAAATCATCGTTTATCCAGATGCCAAACACGGCTTTCACGCCGATTACCGCGACAGTTACAACAGAGAAGCCTCGACGGATGCGTGGGCTAAATTGCAGGATTGGTTCAAGAAAAACGGCGCAGTTTGAAAATTAAGTAAAAAGGTAAAAGGCGGAAGTCGGTGAAATGAAATTTATCTTTTATTAAGACTTTCTAGCAAGACAAAGCTAATTTTGTGTTTCTCGCGCCTTTTATGTCTATTTATAATCGTATTTCTATGACAACTGAAACTCTAAAACTCATCTACACGCTTTTGTGCGATGACGTGCGTCTGGAGATGGGAAATAAAATTTCTCTGATGGGCGTTTTTCAAAACATAATGGTTGAAAAACTTCCCATATCTTTAATTAAATTCGCCGTCGTTAATCATTGGCAAGGCGAAGGCACACATCAAACGGAAGTCAGAATTATGACGCCCGATAAAAACAATTTAATCGTTACCTCGCAGCCGACGCAAATCGAACTGGCGACGGGCGGTTTTACCGATAACGTTAGTTTTTTCGTCAACGTAATGTTTTCGACGCCCGGAACGTATTGGGTTCAGACGCTTGCCAACACGGTTCTTCTCGAAGAGTTTCCGCTGATTGTAACGGACGCGGGAACGCTTGCCGGTATGCAGTCGGCAGATGAAGTTTCCGAGACGGTTAATTAATAAAAAGCGATAAATTATCGGTTGATAATTTATCGCTTTTTATTTTTAGTTTTTTACTGGTTTTATTCTTTATCCATTTTTAAACTGATTGCCAGCCGGTAAATCGCCGCGCTGCCAACTTCCACTTCTTTTCTTGCTGTCGCATTCTTCAATGATGCCGTTACTCGAAATTTTGTCGCGCCTTCGGGAAAGCGAAACGAAAATTCGCCGCTAATATCCGTATAACCGGATGCGACTTTCTTTGTCGAACCGTCGCTCAAAAATTTTTCAATCTCAACGCGCGCGCCTCCGACGCTTCTGCCGTCTTGATTAAAAACGCTTCCTTTAAGAATAATCTGCGTGCCTTTATCAACGCCTAAAACAAGTCTCTCGCCCAAATCTATGACTTTATTTTTTTTGATTTCAACGTTGTATTTGATGCCTAAACTATAACCGCTTTTATCAAAAACGATATTGTAAATTCCGTTCTGAAGCCCGCTCAAAACAAATTTGCCGTCGCCGTCGGATTTTACGGATTTTATATCCTTGCCTTGTTGTCTGGCGATAATGTTCACGCCCGCGATGGCGTCGCCTTTTGTCGTGCGAATTTTTCCCTTCACGCCGCCGGTTTCCTGTGCAAAAATGACGGCGCTTGAAAAAACAAAAATTACGGCGAGTAAAAGTGAATACTTGAAAAACTTCATAATCTTAAGCGATAGCAGTTTGGGATTTAATTTCTCGGCGGAACTACTTGCCACATCATTGATGATTTCTTCGCGGTTTCGCGTTGGCTGGCATCCGACCAATCGTTTCGCTTTCTATTCATTATTCGCCGTTAGGGTTTGGCTAAAACAAATAAATCATTTGTAAAATATTTAATAACGTATAGTTAAAAATTAACGGTCGAAATATCGAAATTATATTGTTCCCTAATTTAACCGTTCGCGCCTTTATTTTCCGATGGTCGAATCTTTTCCGCAAAATACGCAACCGTTTTCTTCAAACCTTCGGCAAGCGGAATCGTCGGTGACCAGTCAAGCAGTTCCCGCGCCCGCGCTATATTCGGTTGACGCTGTTTAGGGTCGTCCTGCGGCAGCGGCATATTTTTAATTTTTATGTCGCGTCCGACTGTTTTGGCAACTTCCTGCGCGAGTTCATTCATTGTAAATTCACCCGGATTTCCTAAATTTATGGGAAGATGAATGTCTTCGGCTTCAGTATTCATCAGGCGAATAATGCCTTCGACCAAATCGTCAACATAACAGAAGGAGCGCGTCTGCTCGCCGCTGCCATAAACGGTTAAATCCTCGCCACGAAGCGCCTGCACGATAAAATTTGAGACGACGCGCCCGTCATTTTCCAGCATTCGCGGACCGTATGTGTTAAAAATTCGCACAATTCGCGTGTCAACTTTATTTTGCCGGTGATAATCCATAAACAAAGTTTCGGCGACGCGCTTTCCTTCGTCGTAACACGAGCGCAAGCCAATTGTATTGACGTTGCCGAAATAATCTTCCGTCTGCGGGTGAATCTGCGGGTCGCCGTAAACTTCCGAAGTGGAAGCCTGAAGAATCCGCGCTCCGACGCGCTTTGCCACGCCTAGCATATTTATCGCGCCCATCACGCTCGTCTTAACGGTTTTGACCGGATTGAATTGATAATGAACAGGCGACGCCGGACAAGCGAGATTGTAAATTTGGTCAACTTCGAGCAGAATCGGTTCGGTAACGTCGTGCCGGACAAGCTCAAAATGTTTGTCGCCGAAAAGATGTTCGATGTTTACCTTGCGTCCGGTAAAAAAATTGTCGAGAGCGATAACTTCATGGTTTTCGGCAAGCAATCTTTCGCAAAGGTGTGAACCGATAAAGCCCGCGCCGCCGGTAACTAAAATTTGCATTCGTTGGTTAATACTTGATAGTCGGTCATTAAATTCAGTTGCCATTATCTATTAACAATCAGTAATTATCAATTGTTAGAAAGTTTTTAGAAAGAAAATCGATAAACATTTTGCGAGTGGAAACTTGACAATCTCGCCGGAAAAGCCGATTTTTCAAATTATTGTGAGCGAGCGAAAAATTCCAACCGTAATGAAATTCGGAGGCACGAGCGTGCAGGACACGGCGGCATTTACGCGAGTGGCTGAGATTGTTTCGGGCGAGCAGGCAAACGCGCCCGTCGTTGTAACCTCCGCGATGGCAAAGGTAACGGACGCGCTCCTTCTTGCTTTTGAAACGGCGAAGAAAGCCGATTTTCAAACGGCTTTGCACATTCTTGAACCACATTTTGAACGCCATTTGCAGGTTTCGCGTGAGTTGACCGACGCCGAACAGCAGAAAAATTTTGCACACGAAATAGAGCTTTCAAAAAAAGAAATAGGCGATTTGCTGGAGCGTGTTTCGCGGCGCAGTCTGCCTCTCTCAATGCTTAAGGACGCGATTGTGTCCTATGGCGAACAACTTTCTTCGCGTCTTTTAGCAGATGTTTTAAGGGCGAAAAATTTAAATGCGCGGCAAGTTGACGCGCGTCGTTTGATTGTAACTGATGAAGAATACGGCGCGGCGTCGCCGGTTTGGACAGAAACTGAAAAACTTGTTCAATTGGAATTGCAGCCCTTAATTGAGAGCGGCGAGATTCCGGTTCTCGGCGGATTTATCGCGGCAAGTCACGGCGGAGAAACGACCGTTTTGGGACGCGGCGGCTCGGATTACTCGGCGGCAATCGTCGGCGCTGCGTTGCAAGCGCGCGAAATTCAAATTTGGACGGACGTATCCGGCGTTTTAACTTGCGACCCGCGCGTCTGCCCTGAAGCCCGAACGCTCAATACTTTGTCTTACGAGCAAGCGGCGGAGCTTGCCTATTTCGGCGCGAAAGTTTTGCATCCGAAAACAATTCAGCCGGCGGTCGATTTTTCGATTCCGGTTCGCGTCTGCAATTCGCACAAACCTTCCGAACGCGGCACGATGATTCTTCCAAAATCGGAAACGACGCCGCGAATCGTTAAATCAATCGCGCACAAAACCGGCATCACGATTCTTCGTATTACCTCAGCGCGAATGCTCGGAGCGTTCGGCTTTATGAGCGCGCTGTTTCAAATTTTCGAGCGCTACCGAACGGTGATTGACGTAATTTCCACATCCGAAGTCGCCGTCTCTTTAACGCTCGACGATACGACTTCGCTCGAACCAATTGTTCGAGAACTCGCGCGTCTCGGCACGGTTGAAATCGAGCCGAATATGGCGGTCGTCTGTATCGTCGGCGAAGGTCTGCGCGGAACATCCGGTGTCGCCTCACGAATTTTTTCAACCATTTCCGACATAAATATTTCGCTTATCTCTCACGGCGCGTCGAGCGTCAATATGACTTTTGTCGTAAAGGAAAGCGAAGTGAAAGCAGTTATCACAAAACTCCACAAAGAATTTTTTAAGAGTTAAGGAGACCGTAATATTTAGGTATGAAGAAATTTGATTTGAACATAGAAAAAGTTTTAGAAAATTGGGATATTTCACATGCTCTTAGAGAAATTATTGCTAATTCTTTAGACGAACAGGCTTTGACTAAATCGAAAGATATTGAAATATTTCAAGATGGTTCAAATAATTTTCATATTCGGGACTACGGACGTGGCTTACGCTATGAACATTTAACTCAAAATGAAAATGATGAAAAGCTAAAAAACTCGCATCTCGTAATTGGAAAATTCGGTGTTGGTTTAAAAGATGCGCTTGCAACTTTCGACCGTCAAGATGTAGCTATTTTTGTTAAGTCTAATTATGGAGAAATCACCGTCGAGAAATCCGCAAAGCATGGATTTGAAGATGTTGTAACACTACACGCATTTATTTCAGAACCTTCCGACAAAGATTTTGTCGGAACTGAATTTATATTTTCTGGAGTAAGTAGCGAAGAGATTGAAAAGGCTAAAAGCTACTTTTTAAAGTTTTCAGACGAAACACTTGTCGAAAAAACTCAATATGGCGAAGTTCTTTTTAAACAAGATAATGTTGGGAAGATTTATATTAACGGATTACTTGTAGCAGAGGAGGAAAACTTTCTTTTTTCATATAACATAACATCGCTCACTCAAGTAATGCGGAAAGCGTTAAATCGTGAACGAACAAATGTTGGGCGCATTGCTTACACAGACCGTATAAAAACGATTTTACTTTCTTGCCAACGTAAAATTGTTGCTAAATTCCTCGTCAATGACTTGCAAGAATTTGAAAGCGGTTCGCAACATGATGAAGTAAAGTGGACAGATGTTGCCGTTTATGCGTGCCAACTTCTTAATGCAAATGACAAAGTAATTTTTCTCACGCCGCAGGACGTATCCAAAAATAACAATTCGGTAGATGACGCCAAACTTGATGGCTTTAAAATAGTTTTCATTCCTGAAAATATAAAAGCCAAAATTAAAGGCTTGAAAGATGTAAATGGACAACCAATTAGAGATTTGTCTCAATACATAACTGAATATAATGAAAGTTTCTCTTACAGTTTTGTTTCAATGGATAACTTATTAGATTCGGAGAAGGCAATTTTTAATTTGTCGGAAAAAGTTTTTAGCTTAATTAATGCTAAGCCTAAAACAGTTAGAGAAATTTTAATTTCAGAAACTATGCGTAAAGAAGTTGGTTTGTCAGAAACAGTGGGAGTTTATGAACCAAGTTATCAAAGAATCATAATTAAGCGTTCACAATTACGAAACAAAGAAAATTATGTCGGGACTTTGCTACACGAAACGGCTCATGCAATTAGCGGGGCTTGTGATGTTAATCGTGATTTTGAAATTGAACTGACGCGACTTTTAGGAATTGTTGGAACTCACAATCTTGTTTAAAAACTTTTTATGAATCTTTTCGAGCTGACGAAAACCCTAATCAATATTCCTTCAATCTCTGACGACGAGCAAGCAGTCGGATTCTTCCTGCGCGATTATCTGGAATCTTTAGGCTGGACGGTTGAACTGCAAGCGGTTTCGGCGAATCAAAATAACGTCATTGCATACTTAAACGAAACTCCGCGCGTTTTTCTTTCGACGCATATAGACACCGTGCCGCCTTTTATCGAAGCAGATGAAGACGAAGAAAAAATTTACGGTCGCGGCGCGTGCGATGCAAAAGGAATTATAGCTTCGCAGATTTTCGCGGTGGAAGAATTGCGTAGGCAAGGAATCGAAGACATCGGTTTGCTTTACACTGTTGACGAAGAACAGGGAAGCAAAGGGGCGCGCGCCGCAAATCTTCATCCGATTGCCGCAAAATGTGAGTATATGATTAACGGCGAGCCGACCGACAATGATTTAGGCGTCGGCTCAAAAGGTTCTCTGCGCCTTTTTGTAAAAACGACGGGCAAAGCGGCTCATTCGGCATATCCCGAAGAAGGCGAATCGGCGATTGAAAAATTGTTGGACATTTTAGCAGACGTTCGCAAAATCGAATTTCCCGACGACGAATTTTTTGGCGAAACAACTTGCAACATCGGCTTAATAAACGGCGGTTTGAAAACCAACGTTATTCCGCCAAATGCCGAAGCCGGTTTGCACATTCGATTAACAACGGACGATAAACCGATTTTAGAAATCTTGGAAAAAACGATTGACGGACGCGGGCGTATTGAAATCTCAAGCGTCGCACGACCCGTAAAGATGCTGTCGGTTGAGGGTTTCCGGCAAAAAGTAGTGCGTTTTACAACCGACATTCCGCATCTGTCGAATTGGGGAACGCCGCTTCTGTTAGGCGCTGGCTCGATTCTCGTTGCGCATACGTCGGGCGAATTTGTGCCGAAAAAAGAATTGACCGAAGCGGTTGTGCTTTATGTGAATTTGGTAAAAAAACTCTTAAATACTTAAAAGCCGAACAAGCAAATTTGAAACGTAGTATTTCCTTAAACGTATCGTCGTAAGGAAATTGTAAACAATGAAAAAAAATCTGATTTTATCCTTTATTATCCTGTCTCAAGTTTGTTTCGCTCAAATCTCAAGCGAAAAATCCGCTCAAATTGATGCGGCGATAGCGAAGTATGTTAAAGACGACGCGCCGGGAATGGCAATTTTAGTCGTTCGGGACGGAAAGATTCTGCACGAAAAAGGTTACGGGCTGGCTAATCTGCAAACAAGAACTTCGATAGATTCAAACACAATTTTTGAAATTGCTTCGGTCGCCAAACCGTTCACAGCGATGGCGGTAATGATGCTTGCCGAATGCGGCAAACTGTCTTATCAAGATTCGCTCGACAAATTTTTCCCGAACGCTTCGGCTAGTATGAAAAAGATAGCCGTGCGGGATTTGCTTTATCACACTTCGGGTATTCCCGATTATTCCGTTCTGGCGGAAGAAAACTCGCAAATCAAAAAACAAAGTCGCGCTTGGAAATCAACCGAAGATGTCGCCGAGTTTATTTCAATCTTGCCCAAGCTGGATTTTCCAACCGGCGCGCGGTGGGAATACAGTAATTCAAACTATGTTCTTTTGGCTGAAATCGTAGAGAAAGTTTCGGGTCAAAAGTTTCCTCAATTTATCAAAGAAAACATTTTTCAGCCGCTTGCGATGAACAGTTCGAGCGTCGGCGTCAATCCCGCTTTGTCGAAAAATTACGCTGTCGGCTATGCTGCCGGCAAACAAGGTTTTGAGCAGCCGAAAAATCCGCTTTCAATTGACATCTACGGCGACGGCTATATTTACACGACGCTTGAAGATTTATATAAATTCGACCAGGCGCTTTATACCGAAAAACTGTTGAAAAATTCAACTCTTGGGCAAGCATTCGATTTCGGAAAACTCAGCGACGGAACAAAAGTTACATACGGTTTCGGCTGGGGCTTGGGAAATTATCTGGAAATGCCTTATGTTTCGCACGGCGGCGACGGATACGGATTTTACGCGGAACTGATACGCTTTCCCGAACAAAAATTTACGGTTGCTATTTTGTGCAACAATCAACAGCTTCCCGCGCCTTTCGCCTTCGCCAATAAAATCGCCCAAATTTATTTCGGCGATAATATTTCTGCTCCGAAAGCAAAAATTGTTGATGAAAAAGTTTTGCAAAGCTACGTCGGAAAATATAATCTTTACGACCTAGTAGTCAATATTACTTTAGAGAAAGGTTTGTTATGGTTTAAGAACGGCAGCAATAAAGTAAAATTATTGTCCGCTTCGGACACTGAATTTTTTGTGGAAGGACAACCGAGTTTGTTTATCGAATTTAATAAAAATGAAAAAGGTATTGCGAGGTGTTTTAGTTTTTTAGACCAGAACGGAATTCAGCTTTGTAAGCAATGACCGGAAAATTCTTTCAAGATTCATTTTACTCGTATGAAAATAGCTTTAATCGGATACGGCGCGATGGGCAAACTCATCAAAACTTTAGCCGAAAATAAAAATCACGAAGTTGCGATTGTTATTGACGAATTGGACGCGAAACTTTCAGCCAGAGAATTGGCGGAAAAACTAAAGGGTGTTCAAGCGGCGATTGATTTCTCCGTTGCAGAAGCCGTTAAAAGAAACGTCGAGACGTGCGTTTTGGCAAATGTTCCGCTGGTCGAAGGCACAACGGGTTGGAACGGCGAAAGGGAGATTATCAAAAAATTAGTTGAAGACGGAAACGGCGCTTTTTGTTTCGGCGCGAATTTCTCAATCGGCGTGAATTTGTTTTATAAAATCGCGGATTACGCTTCGGAACTCGTCGGTAAATTTGAAGATTACGAAGCGTTCATTGAAGAGCAGCATCACTCGCGCAAACGGGACGCGCCGAGCGGGACGGCTTTGAAATTGAAAGAAATCGTTGCAAAAAATATCACGAAAGATTTCAGCGTTTCCTCGACGCGCGCCGGACGGATTCCTGGAACGCATCGCGTCGGTTTCGACGGCGCGGCAGACCAGATTTTGCTTGAACACACGGCGCGCTCGCGTGAAGGTTTTGCTTCGGGCGCGATTTTAGCTGCGGAATGGATTTTGGGAAAACGCGGCTTTTGGGAATTTACAGATGTGATAGACGACGTATTACGTCGTGAAAACATCGAGACAATTTCAAACGAATGAACCCAATCTCGCCTGCCAGACTTCCGCAACTCGATTTTCTGCGCGCCGTCGCTATTATTCTCGTCATCGGCAATCATTCAAGCATTTGTCCGCCGGAAGCCAGTTTATTTTTTAATCGAATCACGACTGTTTGGTTTCGCGGTGGCTGGACGGGCGTTGATTTGTTTTTCGTGCTGAGCGGTTTTTTGATTTCCGGTTTGCTCTTTAATGAATATAAAAAACGCGGCGACGTAGATATAAAAAAATTTCTCGTCCGTCGCGGCTTTAAGATTTATCCGGCGTTCTGGTTTCTGATTTTGACGACTTTCGTCATCAACCTTTTGACCGGCGAAATGATTTGGCGCGGCGGGTATTTGAGCGAATTGCTGTTTATACAAAATTATCATCCGGGCATCTGGCAGCACACTTGGTCGCTTGCCGTCGAGGAACATTTTTATATTTTTTTGAGCCTTCTGTTTTCGCTTTTTCTTTTCCTCGACAGAAAATCGCATAAAAATTCGTTTGATTTTATACCGAAACTTTTCTTTGCGATTGCGGCAATTTGTTTGCTGTTCCGTTTTATCACGGCGGCTTACTTGCCGTTCCATTACGAAGTTAATATCGAGCAAACGCATCTGCGGATTGATTCGCTTTTCTTCGGCGTATTTCTCTCTTACCTTTGGAACTTGCGCGGGCTTTCGGCGAGCGAATTTTTAGAAAAGAATAAAATTCTCATCGGTTTGGCAGGGGCTACCTGTTTCGTTCCGGCGTTTGTTTTTGAACTCGAAGAAACGGCTTGGATGTGGACAATCGGGCTGACGATGCTTTATCTTGGCGCGGGATGTTTGCTGCTCGCTCTGCTGAAAACCGATTTTCGGGAAAGCAAAATTTTGCATCTTATCGCGCGTATTGGAAAGTATTCATATTCGATTTATCTTTGGAATCTTCCCGTGCATATCTGGCTGATGAAGTTCACTAATTTCGCCGCCGATAATTGGTTTCTATATGCTTTCATTTATTGGACGGGAACTTTTATCTTGGGCATCGGAACGGCGAAACTTGTCGAATACCCGGTGCTAAGACTGCGCGACAAGATAATGCCTTCTCACGTTTCCGCATTAAAGCCGGCTTAGAATTTCCGGCGAGACAATCTAAGCCTTCAAATAAAAATTGTCCGTAAGCAGATAGAGGTTTTATTTAGATTTTCTTATCTATGATAATCTGTGTTTGTTTACGGACAATTTGTTTTGAGAAAAAATTATGACGATGAAAATTGATTGGCTTCAAGGGTGCGGAACGGCACTGGTTACGCCGTTTCGGAAAGACGGTTCGATTGACGACGAGTGTTTTAGAAAACTCGTCGAGCGGCAAATCAAAAACAATGTGAAGATTTTGATTCCGTGCGGCACGACCGGCGAATCGGTAACGATGTCTGAATCGGAACGCCTGCACGTTATCGAAATGACGGTTGAAGTCGCGCGCAAAAAAGCTAAAGTCATTGCCGGAACAGGAAGCAACAACACTGACGCGACAATTGATTTTACAAATAAAGCGCGTGAACTCGGCGCGGATGCTGCTCTTATCGTCGCGCCGTATTACAACAAACCGACGCAGGACGGCTTGCTTGCGCACTTCGGCGAGATTGCCAAACGGGTCGAAAATTTCCCCATAATGCTTTACAACGTGCCGGGCAGAACTTGTTCAAATATCTCTGCGGAGACAACTCTAAACCTTGCCGAGAAATTTGAAAACATCGTCGCCACCAAAGAAGCGTCGGGAAATTTTTCGCAAATAATGGAAATAATTCAAAGGCGTCCGAAGAATTTCCGGGTTTTTTCCGGCGACGACGCGACGACTTTGCCTTTAATTTCGATTGGCGCTGACGGTCTTGTTTCGGTCTGCTCGAATGAAATTCCAAAGGAAACTTCCGCGATGGTCGAAAAGGCTCTTGCCGGTGATTGGACTGCGGCGCGAAAGATTCATTACAAAATTCTGCCGCTAATGGAAGCAAATTTTATCGAAGCGAGTCCTGCGCCGTGCAAATTCGTGATGAAAGAAATGAATTTGCTGGAAGAAAATTTAAGATTGCCTCTTGTACCTATAATTGAGCCGACGCGGAAGAAGTTGAGAGAAATTTTGAAGGACTTGAAGTGAACGAACTAAATAAATTAATTTCAGTAATCAAACCATTATTGCCTAGATCAAACGTCAAAAATGTTTTTAATCAGTTAGGCAAAGATGAAAATGATGTGCCTTATCATCTTCATCTTTTGAATCTTAAATTTGGCGATGAAGGATTAGAAAGCTATAGAAAACTTGCCTTGAATTTGAAAGATTCACCGAAACTAATTAGCGAACTTATCCGCGATGTAAATTGGCGACCGACTTTAGTTGGAAACGCAATTACTATTCTTTTGCGAACAAAAGAATTTCATAAAGACTTGATTTGGCGATTAGAAAATGGAAGTTGGGTTTCGCCGCAGATTGCAGTTGGAATTGCTTTGCTAAATGCTAATTTAGCAGAAAAAGAATTAAATAAAATTATCGAAAATGCCTCAGAAGAATCAAACCCAAAAACAATAATGTCAGCTTACAGTTCTCTAAAATTTTTAGAAAGCAATTTTGCAAAAAAATTTGAACAAACAAAATTGTTTGAAGTGTTAAGAGAAAAAGATTCTTGGGATAATTCAATTAAAATTGCTGAACAACACTGGAACTTTTGGAAAGATATAGAACCGATAACCTAAAAATGAATTTACAAGAAAAAATCGAACAATTATTTACAAAATCGGAATTCGACGCGCAAGACCACGAAGTTTTCAAAGATTTCAAAACGGCTTTGCGAACGGGAAAAATACGTTCCGCCGAGAAAGATGAAAATGGAAATTGGCACGCAAACGCTTGGGTTAAACGGGGAATCCTTGCCGGTTTTAAGATGGGCGAAATGGTTACAATGTCTTTTAGCGGCGAGACATTTCAATTTTTTGATAAAAACACTTTCCCGTTGCGCCCGATGAGTTTGGACGATAAGATTCGCATCGTGCCGGGCGGTTCGACAATTCGTGACGGCTCGTTTGTCGGTGAAAACGTCGTTTTAATGCCGCCGTGTTATGTAAATGTCGGCGCTTATGTTGATGAAGGCACGATGATTGATTCGCACGCGCTCGTCGGCAGTTGCGCGCAAATCGGCAAGCGCGTTCATTTGTCAGCGGCGGCGCAAATCGGCGGAGTTTTAGAGCCGGTCGGCGCAGTTCCGGTCGTTATCGAAGACGACGTTTTAGTCGGCGGCAACACGGGCGTTTACGAAGGAACGATTGTCCGCGAAAAAGCCGTGCTTGCTTCGGGCGTGATTTTGACGCGCTCGACGCCGGTTTTCGATTTGGTCAACGGCACGATTATCAAATCGGACGGCGAAAAATCTCTGGAAATACCAAAAGGCGCGGTCGTCGTGCAAGGCGCGCGGGCTATAACGAGCGGATTCGGCAAGGAAAACGGTTTATCAATTTACGCGCCCGTTATCGTCAAATACCGCGACGAGAAAACCGACGCTTCGACGCGCCTTGAAGATTATTTGCGGTAAAGCCAAAACAGCGAAAATCAGCTCTTGCCGGAAAATAAAAATATGCGAAAAATAATTCTCGCTTTAGCTGTTAGTCTGGACGGTTACATTGCCCGCGAAAACGGCGCGGTTAATTGGCTCAAAACGGAAGATTTAACGGAAGCGGCAGGCGAATCGAGTAAATTTTTTAAATCAGTTGACACGATATTTTTGGGACGTAAAACTTACGAAAAGGGCTTGGAAATGACGGGCGGCGATATGAAAATGTATGGCGACGTGAAACTTTATGTTTTCACGCGAACGACGCAGACGAGCGAACACGAAAATCTGCAGTTCGTTTCCGAAAATGCCGAGGAATTCGTGAAGGATTTGAAACGTCAGAGCGGCAAAAACATCTGGCTGATGGGCGGCGGCGATTTGGCTAAAACCTTTTTTGAAGAAAATCTGATTGACGAAATTATTTTAGGAATTCAGCCGACGATTTTAGGCTTTGGCATTCCGCTTTTTCTGCCGCGAGACAAGCAAATTGATTTGGAATTAACCAACGTTAAAACGCGCAACAGTGGAAGCGTTCAGATTTCATATCGGGTCAAAGGATAAGAACAGAACCTGTGCAGGAAATATAAACTAAAATTCGCCTTTGAAGATTATGCAAATGCCAATCGAAGTTATTGTCAACGAGAGTTCGGGAACGGGCGACGAAAAGATTGATATTAAATCTCAGATTGAAGAAGCGTTTAAAGCGCACAATTTGCAGGCGAATGTTTCAATTGCAGGAAGCGGCGAAGATTTGATGAAACTTGCCGAACAATCCGCGCGAAGCGATGCCGAAATAATCGTCGCAGGCGGTGGCGACGGGACAATCAGCGGCGTCGCGTCGAAGATAATCGATGCGAACAAAACTTTCGGCGTTCTGCCGCTCGGAACGCTCAATCATTTTTCCAAAGATTTACAGATTCCGCAGGATTTAGCCGAAGCCGTCCGCGTTATTGCCGAGGGAAACGTGAAAAAAATCGATGTCGGCGAAATCAACGGGCAGATTTTTATCAATAATTCGAGCATCGGTTTATATCCGAAAATTGTGCGTCGGCGCGAGCGGCAGCAGCGTCTCGGACGCGGGAAATGGACGGCGGCTTTTTGGGCGGCAACGAATGTTTTGCGCCGTTACCCGTTTTTAAATATCAAACTTTCGGTTGACGGGCAAGAAGTCAGACGCAAAACGCCGTTTGTTTTCGTCGGCAACAACGAATATGAAATGGATTTTCTAAACATCGGAACGCGCAAATGTTTGGACGACGGGAAATTGAGCGTTTATATTCTGCACCGCACGGGACGCTTTGGTCTGTTGATGCTCGCGCTGCGCTCGCTCGTCGGCGCGTTGCAGCGCGCCAAAGATTTTGAAACGGTCTGCACCGAAGAAATCACGATTGACACTCATCACAAAACTTTGCTGGTTGCGCG
>JALYZF010000057.1 GCA_030948995.1 Acidobacteriota bacterium | reverse complement strand
GGGCTTCGGTATTAATACCGAAGCCCTACAAATTATAATTTTACATTGCAGATTTACCAACTTAATAAACAACTTTATTGCGTAGGACTAATACGAAACGAAGAAGCAGAATTGGTGATAGGCTTTTTGTCAATCACCGTTGATCTGGATCTGGCATTTTGTGGTCGGAACGGAGCCGGCGGCGCCGGACTAACATTCTGGTCAACATTAATAAAAGTATTATTTGACTGAGTGTTGCCAGAATCAACGCGAGCGATACCAATCGCGGCATCATTAATAACGTTGTTTGTGATGCTGTTCCCCGTGCTGCCCGATAGAAGTTGGATTGCCGTTCCGTCAGTGTTCAGTATTTTATTTTCCAATATGGTGTTGTTATTACCTTCAATATCCATACCGTCGCCAAGTTCAGTTTTATGAATAAAGTTTAAACGGTAGGTGGCGCCATTTGTAGTTCTAAAGCCCCCAGATGCTCCTTGACTAATAATTCCCACATTACTCTTGCTGATATTATTAAGTTCAACCAATAGTGGCGTAGTACTCGGAGCTACATCGTATATCACAATACTTCCAGCACATTGGGTTGTTGGTGTGCATCCACGATATATGTTATTGCTGACCCGATTGTTATTAATATTTCCGTTTGCTCCAAATCCAATTTCAATACCATTTTGAGCAATTCCCGGATTTGTCGGAAAGTTTGGAGCTGAATCAAAGCCTAAACCGAAAATATAGTTTCCGCCCACTGTAACGAAAGTTCCGTCTCTTTGAGCGAGAATGCCGAACTTTTCGTAATCAACCACAACATTGTTTAGAACGCTAGTCTGAGTGCTGGTAGTACCATCCGAGTTACCAACTAAAATTCCTCCACTAATGGTAGTACCAGGATTGGCATTTCTTACATTCTTGACAGCATTGTTTAAAATAGTGCCTCCCGCATTGCGATAATAAATACCAGCCGTATCAATCGGAACATTACCTAAACCGTTGACCGTGATATTAAAAATATTAACATCGCCGCTAGGAACCGGAGTATCTACCAAAACCATGGCTGCCTCCGGCGCGCCGAAGGGACGAGTAGTATTAACAACCAGACCGCCTGCGGGCGGACGAACTTCCGGACGCGAGTGGTTGTTTGCGCTTATCCCAATTACCGTTAAAGGTATTCTAATCACTACTTGCTCAGGATAAATTCCTGCACAAACTTGAACCGTATCACCCGGAGCCGACGCAGTAACGGCAGCCTGAATCGAAGTGAACGTTGCGGCTGGACAATCTATCGTGCCGTTATCTACCGTCCGCGTGGTTGCTGCAAGTATTTGAGTGCTTCCGAACACCAATAATCCAACAGCGAACATCAGCACAGTGAATATTATTTGAGATGGTTTTTTCATATCTTCCTCCATATTACCGAAAACATTTAAGATTTCTTAAGTCTTAGTGTACTTCCCATTTGTTTAGACCTTACAATTTGTACACTTAAAATTGATGAAGGTCTTTAAGTAGTATTTTAAAAAGTAAATTATTAACGCTGATTTAGTAAGACACTAGGCGTATATTAATTAACCCATTCAAAAAATCTAAGAATAATTTACCTAAACAACTAATTTCTAACCACAAACGCTATTTAATCCAGTTGTTGTCATGCAAGTACGATTCGGCTGACCCGCACCGCAGGTAGCCCCGGCACAGTTTGTCGGACAATTGCCTCCAACCGCAACTTGTGACGCAACAGCAGTATTACAGGCAGGCGCGCCACTTTGCGCGCTAGCAGGCGTTGGAGCAACCAACGATGCTACCAGCGGCAGTGCGATTACTGACGCCAAACCGACCTTTTTGATAACTTCACGTCTCGATAAGCCGTTGAAATCAATTTGAAAATCTTCTTTGGTTTCAATTAATTTTTCTTTTTTAAGTTGGTCTAAAGCCAACCATACCAAATCTTCATTTGCCGGTGAATTGAGTTTTTTACTCAGTATTTCATTTATCTCCGTTACGTTTTTCTTGCCGTCGCACATCTGCCAAACTAATGCAGAAGTTTCATTCAAACAAAACGCTTTGTTCTCTGCCAAATCATAAATCAAAACTTCACCGTGAAGTTCCTGAACGACTAAATTCTCCTGTCGGGAAACAGGTTTAAAGTTTTTTTGCATAAAAAATTTACTCCTCTTGAAAGTGGTTAATTATGCTTCATGTGAAAATATTTTGAATATATTTTGACCAAAGCAGATATAGAAAAAGGCATTCTTGTCTTAACAAAAAATATAAAAATTATTATATTCGGACAAATGCCGCAAAGCTAATTGGCACACGATAACATATTTACCGATTAATTAGCAAGCAGAATTTTCCTAGCACCGAAAATTCTCCTGCTTACATTTTCCTGTAAAAAAACGATAAATTTTAGATCTTCCTTTTTCCATTCAGGCTCAAGTTCAAAGGCGCTTTCGATGTCAAGATTTTTCTGCTCAGCCGTCAAAACGCCGAGAGATTTCAGTTGGCGGACGACGGAAGTGTGTTCGAGTTTGCTGCCGGAATTTTCACCGCCTCTGACGCTTGATGCCAGATTGTCTTCGGCAATCGCTAAAAACACGGTGGCGTTTTCGTGAGCGGGCACGTCGGTGATTTTTATTTTAAGTTTATTTTGAGTCTCTGCGAGTTCAATTTTTGCCTTCGGCATCTTCGCCGCGTCCGTAATAGCTTTTTGTGCCTTGTTTGAATCGCTGCCGACAAATGCTTGCTGCCCGTCGACAATCATTTGGGGAGTGTAATTTTCGCCGCTGAAATGCTCCGAGTAAATGTCTTGGCGTTTGCTGTATGAAAGCGAAGAAAACGGGTCGCGCCAAACTGCCGAATCCCAGTAATCGACGTGCAAAGAAAGCGTGATGATTTCGGCAGTCGCGCTCGGCTGCTCGCGTTCAAGCTGCATCAACACGCGGTCGGCTGGAGGACAGCTCGAACAACCTTCCGAAGTGAAAAGCTCGACTAGAACAGGTTGTTTACTGGTCGCTAAAAGAAGGTTTTCAGCCGGTTCACTCGTTTTAGTTTGCTGAACGTCGGCGACGCTGGCGCGGCTTTGAAAACTACAGGCGAAAAAGCCGGAAAGAATCATTAAAAATGCGACGGCGAAAATTTGCTTCATAAAAACTCCTTTGGAATAATACTATTCTACCTTTATTATCCAATTTCTTCGATGATAAATTCCCGTTTTGCGGCGCGACCGCCGATTTGGTAAAATCATCTATTGCTCCGGCGGCAGAATTTTTCACCTATGCAAGCAGTTAAAAAAGCAGAAGAAGCTATCATCGTGCGCGGCGCGCGCGTTCACAATCTGAAGAATATTTCCTTTTCGCTTCCCGTCAACAAACTAACGGTCGTAACGGGCGTTTCCGGTTCTGGAAAATCATCTTTGGCATTCGATACGGTTTATGCCGAAGGTCAACGCCGTTACGTCGAATCGCTTTCGGCATACGCTCGTCAATTTCTTGAACGAATGGATAAACCGGACGTTGACGAAATCATCGGCATCGCGCCGGCAATCGCCATCAGGCAAAAAAACTCGACGCGCAATCCGCGTTCGACCGTTGCGACGCAAACCGAGATTTACGACTACTTGCGCTTGCTGTTTGCGCGCGTCGGGCAAACTTTCTGCCACGTCTGCAGGCGCGAAGTGAAAAAAGATTCGCCCGAATCGGCGGCGACCGAAACGCTTGCAACGCTGGAAACAGGAACAAGATTTTACGTTGTATTTCCAGCCGAGTCTGAAGTCCAAAGCCCAAAGTCCAAAGCCCAAAGTCCGACCGCGCATTTGATGAGCCTGCTCGGACACGGCTTTTCGCGTCTTTTGAGAAACGGCGAAACGATTGATTTGCAGCGACCGGAAGACTATAAATTTAAGGATTTTGAAAACACATATGTTTTAATTGACCGTCTGCTCGCAGACGCCGAAATCAAACAGCGTCTTGTAGAATCTCTCGAAACCTGTTTTCGTGAAAACGGTTCAGCCTTAATTTTAACCGCCGAAGACAAGCCGCGAACCTTGAACTTTTCAGAGAAATTCATCTGCAAATATGATGGAACAGTTTACGAAGAACCTGAACCGCGACTTTTCAGTTTTAACTCGCCGTTCGGCGCATGTCCGGTTTGCCAAGGCTTCGGCAACACAATCGGCATCGACAACAATCTGGTCGTGCCGAATCCGCTTTTGTCATTGAAAGACGGTGCAGTCGAGCCTTTTACGCGCCCGTCGCACGATTGGGCAAACAAGGAATTAATGCGTTTTGCTCGAAACTCGGATATTCCGATGGACGTTCCGTTTGCCGATTTGACCGAATTTCAGCAAAAAGCGATTTTTGAAGGCGCTCCGGGCTGGCGCGGCATTCGCGGATTTTTCAAATGGCTGGAGACGAAAAAATATAAACTGCACGTCCGCGTTTTTCTCGCAAAATATCGCGGCTACGCGCTTTGTTCCGAATGTCACGGCGCGCGCCTTCGTCAGGAAGCGCGAGATGTAAAAGTCGGCGGCAATAATCTGCCGGAGATTGTCGCGCTTTCGATAAAAGACGCGAATATGTTTTTCGAGAAATTGAAACTTTCCGAAGAACGCGAGCAAATTGCGGAAAAACTACTTTTAGAAATTGGCAGGCGTTTGAAATTCCTCATCGAAGTCGGGCTGGATTATTTAACGCTCGACCGCCTTGCTTCGACTTTATCGGGCGGCGAAGCGCAGCGCATACAGCTTGCGACAAATTTGGGTTCGTCGCTCGTCGGCGCGCTTTACGTTTTGGACGAGCCTTCAATCGGGCTTCATCCGCGCGACAACACGCGACTTGTCAGAATTCTGGAAAACTTGCGCGACATCGGAAACACAGTTCTGGTAGTCGAACACGACGAGGAAACGATGCGCTCGGCTGACCATCTAATCGACATCGGCGTTCATGCTGGAGAGCTTGGCGGAAATCTCGTTTACGAAGGAGATTTTTTAGGACTTGTGCAAGACGGCGTTTCACTAACGGCGAAATATTTGCGCGGCGACGCGGAAATTAAAATTCCGGCGAAACGGCGCGAAATTGGACGACGAAAACTAGAAATCGTCGGCGCACGTGAACATAATCTAAAAGACATTTCGGTTGCGATTCCACTCGATATGCTCGTCGTCGTTACGGGTGTTTCCGGTTCGGGAAAATCAACATTGATTCACGACATAATCTATGCCGGATTCAAAAAGAAACGCGGTGAATGGCAAGGTCAGGTCGGGCTTTTCAAAGAAATCAAGGGTGCGGATTTAATTGACGACGTAATTTTAGTTGACCAATCGCCGATTGGCAGAACGCCGCGCTCAAATCCTGTAACTTATATCAAAGCCTACGACGCGATACGCGAAGTTTTCGCTTCAACGAACGGCGCGAAAGCGAAAGGCTTTACCGCTTCGCATTTTTCCTTTAACGTTCCGGGCGGTCGCTGCGAAACTTGTCAGGGCAGCGGAACGGTTACGGTCGAGATGCAGTTTTTGGCGGACGTTGAATTAACCTGCGAAGACTGTCGCGGCACGCGCTTTCGTGACGAAATATTAGATGTCCGATACAAAGGAAAAAACATCGCCGAAGTTTTGCAACTTACCGTGCGCGAGGCAATTTTGTTTTTCAAAGACGTTAATAAACTTGTCAGCCGCTTGAAAATGCTCGAAGCCGTCGGACTTGAATATCTTCGTCTCGGTCAATCGGCAACAACGCTTTCGGGCGGCGAAGCGCAGCGCGTCAAGCTCGCGGCGCATCTCGCGCAGAAAACCAAATCAAAAACCCTTTTTATTTTCGACGAGCCGACCACCGGACTGCATTTTGACGACATCAACAAACTGCTCGCAGCGTTTCGAGCTTTGATTGAAAACGGCGGAAGCCTTCTGGTTATCGAACACAATTTGGACGTAATAAAAACCGCCGATTACGTCATAGATTTAGGACCCGAAGGCGGCAGTGGCGGCGGAGAAATTGTTGCGACGGGAACGCCCGAAGAAATTGTAAAAGTTAAAAAATCACACACCGGAAATTATCTAAAAGAAGTTTTAGGTTAGCTAAAACCAAACGCGCCGCAAAATAATTTCATTGACAAACGGGCGTTAAAGTTTCTAAGCTAATTTGTCTCCCATTTTCAGAATCAAACAAAACTCCCCTTAGCATTGAATCTGAATTGCAGCTTTACCCGAACAGTTTGAGATGAGGTCGGTTTGCAGTCGAAAAACCACCCGAAAACCCTGCTACAACCAATGAAAGAAAACAGTGCAAAAAGAAGAATTTTGTTCGCCGAAGATGACGATTCGATGCGGCGATTTGTCGAAGTAATACTGCGCAAGGAAAATTATGAAGTCGTCGCGGTCGAAGACGGTTTAAAAGCGATGCAAAGCGCGCTCGAGTCGGATTTTGACGCCGTTGTTGCCGATGCCGTAATGCCGAATATGACCGGATTCGATTTATGCCGGATGCTGCGGCAAAACGCCGGCAAAAAACATATTCCGCTGATAATTTTAAGCGGGCTTGAACAGGATACGACCGGCAAAACCGAAAATTGCCTCGCCGATTATTACCTGACCAAAGACGGCAATCTAAAAGAAAATCTGACCAAAACGCTTGCTGATATTTGGGCGAAAGTTTAATAAAAAAGAGAAAGTGAAATTATTAGTTTTTCACTTTCTCTTTTTCCGATTAATTACTAGCTTTTGCGGCAATGCCGTCAACCAATGTTTCGAGCGGCGTGTATTCCAGATTTTGCGAAGTTGCCACTGCTTCGTAAGTCAGTTTTCCGGCGTAAGTATTGACGCCTTCTTTCAAACCTTCGTCTTCGGCGATTGCCTTTTCAAAACCTTTATTCGCTAAATCCAGCGCATACGGCAAAGTCGCGTTCGTTAAAGCAAAAGTCGAAGTGCGCGGAACTGCGCCCGGCATATTTGCGACGCAGTAATGCAGAACGCCTTCTTCGTAATAAGTCGGATTCGAGTGCGTCGTCGCGTGTGTGGTTTCAAAACAGCCGCCTTGGTCAACTGCAACGTCCACCAAAACCGCGCCTTTCGGAATAACTTTCAGCATCTCGCGCGTAACGAGTTTCGGAGCAGCCGCACCCGGAATCAGCACGCCGCCGATAACCAAATCAGCGTGCGAAATCGCTTCTTCAATAGCATAACGAGAAGAGGCAAGCGTTTGAACTTTCGACAAAAAGATGTCGTCAAGCTCGCGCAGACGGTCGAGATTTTTGTCAATAATCGTCACGTGCGCGCCCAAACCGACCGCCATTTTCGCCGCTTCCGTGCCGACAACGCCGCCGCCGATTATTACAACACTCGCCGCCGGAACGCCCGGAACGCCGCCCAAAAGAATGCCGCGCCCGCCGTTCATTTTCTCTAAATAAGTCGCGCCGACTTGCACAGCCATTCTGCCTGCAACTTCCGACATCGGCGTCAAAAGTGGCAAGCGCCCGCGTTTGTCTGTAATTGTTTCATAAGCTACGCCCGTAACTTTTCTCTCTAAAAGCTGTTTGGTCAATTCAAATTCCGGCGCGAGATGCAGATATGTAAAAAGCAATTGATTTTCGCGCATACGCGGATATTCCGGCGCGACCGGCTCTTTTACTTTGACAATCATATCGCCCGTTGCCCAAACTTCGTCCGCTGTTTCGAGCATCTTCGCGCCGGCATTTACATACTGCTCGTCGGGAAAACCCGAACCTTCGCCCGCGCTTTTTTGCACAAAAAGCTCGTGTCCGGCGTCGCTTAGTGCTTGAACGCCCGCCGGCGTCAGTCCGACGCGATATTCATTGTCTTTTATTTCTTTCGGTAATCCGATTTTCATTTTTAAAAATTCTCCACAGTTAGTTTGATAAATCTTTTCGTTTACACAATTTTACGCCGTTTCTGCTTAATTCAAAAACGGCGTCGGTAAAAATATTAATTAAATCGCTCAAAACTAAATTTCAAATTCGTCAATCTGCGCCTTTTGCAGTTTGCCGGAATAATCCACATAAAGAGATTTCCATTCGGTAAAAATATCCAAAACCTGCGTTCCGGCTTCGCGGTGTCCGTTGCCTGTGCCTTTCGTGCCGCCGAACGGCAGATGAACTTCCGCGCCGATTGTCGCCGAATTGACGTAGCAGATTCCGGTGTAAAGTTCCTGCATCGCGTAAAACGCTTGGTTGACATCCTGTGTGTAAATCGCCGACGACAAACCGTATTTTACATCGTTCACAATATCAATTGCTTCGTCTAAAGTCCTAAAAGGAATTACAGAAGTAACGGGTCCGAAAATTTCTTCTTGCCCGACGCGCATTTTCGGAGCAACGTCTGTAAAAACTGTCGGCTCGATGAAATAGCCTTTTTCGTAATCGCCTTTCGTAAGACGTTTTCCACCGCAAGCCAGTGTCGCTTTGTCTTCCTTTTGTCCTATTTCGATATAACCCAAAATCTTTTCTAACGCGGCTTGATTGATAACTGGACCGACTTCAGTTTTTTCGTCGAGACCGTTGCCGACTTTTAATTTTTTAACTCGCTCGACTAATTTTTCACAGAATTTTTTATAAATTTTCTTATGAACGACCAACCGTGACGAAGCCGTGCAGCGTTGACCGCTCGTTCCGAACGCACCCCAGAGCGAGCCTTCGACGGCGTTGTCAATGTCTGCGTCGTCCATAATGATAATCGCGTTTTTCCCGCCCATCTCCAACGACACGATTTTATTTTGGTTGGCGCATTGCTCGGCGATAATTCTGCCCGTTTCGGTCGAACCCGTAAAAGAAATCAAGCGAACGTCTTTGTGACCGACGAGCGGCGCGCCGACATCCGCGCCGTGTCCGTTGACGAGATTGACGACGCCTGCGGGAATTCCCGCTTCTTCGCAAGATTTAATTAAATTAACGGTCGAAAGCGGCACGTCTTCGCCGGATTTGATGACGACCGTGTTTCCGCAAACGAGCGCGGGAATTAATTTCCAGCTTGGTATCGCCATCGGAAAATTAAACGGCGTAATCAATCCGCAAATTCCCACAGGTTGGCGGACGCACATCGCAAATTTATTCGGCATTTCCGCCGGAGTCGTAAAACCGTGCAGCCGTCTACCCTCGCCCGCCGTAAAATACGTGCAGTCAATCGCTTCTTGAACGTCGCCGCCTGTCTCCTTTAAAACTTTTCCCATCTCGCGCGTCATCTCGCGGGAAAATTGCTCTTTGTCACGCTCTAAAATTCTTGCCAGACGAAAAAGAATTTCGGCGCGTTTCGGCGCGGGCGTTCGCCGCCAGCGAGTCGCGGCGTTTTTTGCGGCTTCGACGGCGCGGCTGACGTCTTCTTCGTTCGACAAAGGGAAACGACCGACGACATCATTTGTATCAGCCGGATTTATATTCTCGAAATATTCGCCTGACGCTGATGCTGTCCATTCGCCGCCGATATAATTTTTATAAACTGCCGTTTTATTTTTTGTTGATTTTTTCGCTTCTTTTGCTTTTGCCATAAATAAAAGTTCAAAGTTCAAAGTTCAAAGTTCAAGGTCACCGAAATAAAACTTTGAACCTTGAACTTTGAACTAATTTTTATTGCACCGTAAACTGCACGATACGCATCTGCGTGCCGCGCGCCGAAAGGCTGTAAACTTGCAGGACAACCGCATCGCCGGTTTTCAGTTTGCTTGCCACGTCGGTAAAGGTTTTTAAATCGGTAACCGGAACGCGGTTGATGCGCTGAATCAAATCGCCTTCGTTGAGCGCGTCCGCGCCGTTCGACGCTTTTACGTCGGCGATAAAACTCGCCGGATTGATTGTTTTAACGACAACGCCTTTTTCGCCCTGCAGTTTATACATCTGCGCGAGCTGCGGCGTCAGTTCCGTTAAAGTCAAACCGAACGGCTCGGCTGGCGTTTTTTGTCCGTCAATCGGCATTTTTTTCGGCGCGTCGTCGCCGGCAACCGTGTTTTTAGTCGGTCGCTCGCCGAGTTTAATAACGGTTGTTTTACGCTCGATTTGATTTCCGGCTTCGCGGTAGAAAACGACGTTGACTTCTTTGTCAGGCGCGACGCCCGCTATTTTTTGAACCAAATCCGGCGCGCTCTCAACCGTTTTTCCGTCAAACTGAACGATAATGTCGCCCGTCTGCAATCCGGCGCGCCCCGCCGCGCTTTGTTTGTCGCTCAGATTTGTGATAATTGCGCCTTTCGCTTCGGGCAGATTATAAACTTTTGCGAACTCGGTTTTAACCGAATCTAAATTTACGCCCAAATATCCGCGGCGCACTCGCCCGCCTTCGAGAATTTGCCGGTAAACATTTGCCGCTTCGTTCGATGGCAGAGCAAAGCCGATGCCGTTTGAATCGCCGGTGGTCGTCGCAATCTGCGAGTTGATGCCGATAACTTCGCCGTTCATATTCAGCAGAGGTCCGCCGGAATTGCCTCGATTAATTGCCGCGTCGGTTTGGATAAATTTTTGAAACGGCGAAGTATAAGGCGTTTCGCGCTTTGTCTGCGAGACGATTCCGGCTGTAACCGATTGCGCCAAACCGAACGGCGAGCCGATTGCCAAAACCCAATCGCCGACTTCAGCCGCGTCCGAATCGCCCAGTTTTACAAACGGCAAATCACGCCCGGCGTTGATTTTCAAAACCGCGACATCTGTTTCCTCGTCAATACCGACGAGTTTGGCAATAAATTCCTCGCCCGTCTGGAGTTTTACGCTAATGCGCGAGGCATCGTCAACAACGTGATAATTCGTCAGAATGTAGCCGGATTTATCGACAATAAACCCGCTGCCGACCGCATAAGACGGGCGCGTCGGCATCTGGCGGCGCAGAAAATCCATAAAATCGTCGGATTTGTCCGTCGGAGTGTTGCCCTTCAAGGTTACTTCCGGCACTTTTCCTTTTGTATCGATATTGACAACCGCCGGCTCGACACGCTTGGCGATTTCTGAAAACGACCGGGAAAGTTTTTCCGGCGTCGCGGCTAAATCGCGGATTTTTTCAGTATTGCCGACTTGCTGCGAAAAAGAATTTTGCGCGCCCGCTCCGAAAATCAGACACGCAAAAACAACACTCGCGCCCAAAGATTTAAATTTATACGATAAAATTTTTTTAGATTTTAAGATTGACATTAACGCTTTTCTCCATAAAAAACAGGATTTCCGCACCGTGCAAATTTCAATTAATTTCAAGTATATCAAAAGACGTTTGAGAAATACGAATTACGCGCGAGCAGGCGAGATTGTTTCGATTCTGCTCAAACCAGATGGATACTTCCCTTTGACGATAAATTTGAATACTACTCAAAAATAACTGTTTGTAAAAAATTGTAAAGAAACCGACCAAAATTTAATTTCCAAACTCTTACTATGATGTAGAGATAGTTTGCAAATTTATTTTTGGCGAACAAAATTTTCTATAAATTTTACTGAGGAGAATAAAAATGAAGAAATTATTAACATTATCAATTCTTGCCGGCTCGATAGCTTTGTCGGCATTTTCGGCTGAGGCGAAAACAACAACTGCAAATGCTTTGGCGGCAAATAAAACCGCCGTTCAAGTGCTGCAAATACGTCGCAACGGGCGAATCGTGCGAACCCAAACGCAAACGCGCATCGTTCGTGTCGGCAGACACGCTTTTCGTGAAACGTATCAAACCCGGTATTTACCGAACGGCAGAGTCAAAACCAGACTTATCAGCCGCGTTCAAATTCGCTAAATTACAGCTGTTATAAAAATTTTCGAGCGGGAAACTGCTCTCTTCTCCCGCTCTTTTCTATTTTAAATCTTTTTTAGAAAATTTCTGCGTCGCTTCCAGATAATTTCCCTTGTCTTCTTTCGCGCCGAGCCAAGTATTAAATTCCGCCGATTTATTTTTCGGCACGCTCAAGGTTACCCAATCGGTCGAGCGAAAATGTTTCGCCAGAAAAGTAATCTGACCAATATGTGAAGCCGTGTGCATTGTCGCTCGATTGATTGCTTTGACAACCGTAAAATCTTCGCCGCGAATCTGAACGATTTTGCCTAAATCTTCAACGGTCAAAGATTCGAGCGAACCTTGCAGAATCCGAAAACCTTCTTCCCAAATCTGCATAACGCTTGCGCGCGTGTCGTTTTCGGCAATGAACTCGGCATCACGATTTCTGTCCGGTTTTTCTCCGTCCGTCGTTAAAAAATCAGTCCAGCGCGAGCGTAAATTTCCGCCAATGTGTTTCGTAATCGCCGCGACAGAATTGGCT
>JALYZF010000031.1 GCA_030948995.1 Acidobacteriota bacterium | reverse complement strand
GAATCAGATTTTGCGACGCATACTGCATAATCAGTCGTCCGGTCGTCGTTTCGCCAGTGAACGCGACTTTCGCAATTCTTTCCGATGTCGCCAGCGGTTTTCCGGCTTCGGGACCGAAACCGTTGACAATATTTAAAACTCCGGCGGGCAGAATGTCTTGAATCAATTCCATCAAAACCATAATCGAAGCCGGAGTTTGTTCGGCAGGTTTTACAATCGTGCAGTTTCCTGCCGCTAACGCCGGAGCCATTTTCCAAGTCGCCATCAAAATCGGAAAATTCCAGGGAATAATCTGCGCGACAACGCCGAGCGGTTCTTTAATGTTGATTGAAACAGTGTTCGCGTCAAGCTCGGTCGCGCCGCCTTCTTCGGCGCGAATCACGCCCGCGAAATACCTGAAATGGTCAATCGCCAAAGGCAAATCCGCGGCAAGCGTTTCCCGAATCGGCTTGCCGTTGTCCCAAGTTTCGGCGCGGGCGAGCGTTTCAAGATTTTCTTCCATTTTGTCGGCGATTTTCCACAAAAGATTACTGCGCGTCGTCGCCGAAGAATTGTTCCACGCGGGCGCGGCTTTGTGCGCCGCGTCGAGCGCGAGTTCAACGTCCGCTTCGGTCGAACGCGCCACTTTCGTAAACACCTTGCCGTCAACCGGCGAAGTGTTTTCAAAATACTCGCCGCCCTTCGGCGCAACCCATTCGCCGCCGATAAAATTCTCGTATTGCTCTTTAAATTTTGGAATGTCGTATGATTTTTTCACTGCGTCCATAGTTTTTTACTCCTTTAAAATAATGTGTAGCCGAAAAGAACTTTCGGTTCGGTTGAATTAGATTTCGGTGAAATTTATTTTAGCACTTACTACTCTGAAATTACTAAATAAAAATAAAAGCCAACGCAAAATTGCATTGGCTTTTACAAAATACATTTATCTGAATATCAATTTGCCGCGCCGCTGATTCCCATTTTTTCGTAAACGTCTTTCAAAGTTTCCTGCGCAATCGTTCGGGCTTTTTCCGCGCCGGTTTTCAGAATGCTTTTTAAATCTTCGTCCGTGTATTCTTTTACTCGCTCCTGAAAGGGTTTTAAAAATTCGATGACGGCTGTAGCAGTTTCGGTTTTGAAATGTCCGTAGCCTTTGCCTGCAAAATTCGCCTCACATTCCGCTGCCGTTTTGCCGGTCATCAACTGGTAAATCGTCAGCAGATTGTTGATTGCCGGACGCGCGTCGTCAAAACTGATTTCCGTTCCCGAATCGGTAACGGCTTTTTTGAATTTTTTCGCAATCGTGTCGGCGTCGTCGAGCAGAAAAATTGAGCCGTTCAAGTTTTCATCCGACTTCGACATTTTTTTCAGCGGCTCGGCGAGTGATTGGATTTTTGCGCCGACCGGCGGAATAAATGGTTCGGGAACGACAAAAGTTTCGCCGAAATCGCGGTTGAATCTTTCTGCCAAATCGCGCGTCAATTCGAGATGCTGTTTTTGGTCTTGTCCGATTGGAACAAGGTTAGTTTTATAAAGCAAAATGTCCGACGCCATCAGGACCGGATACGCAAAAATCCCCGCGCCGACTCGTTCGGTTTTGCCTTTTGATTTGTCCTTAAATTGCGTCATTCTCTCAAGCTCGCCCATTCTGGCAATGCAATTTAAAACCCAAGCAAGCTCGGCGTGTTCGGAAACGTCAGATTGAATAAAAATCGTCGAAACTTGCGGGTCAATTCCAGAAGCGAGATAAATTCTAGCTAAATCCAGAGTCTTCTGTTTTAAAATGCGCGGCTCTTGCGGCAAAGTTATCGCGTGAAGATTGACGATGCAGAAAAAACTTTCGTATTCGTTTTGCAGCGCAACCCAATTTTTCAGCGCGCCGAGATAATTTCCGATATGCAGATTTCCGGTCGGCTGCACGCCGCTGAAGATGCGTTTTTTCATAAACTAAAAAAGCGGCGTCAGAAGAAGATAATTTACAAACTGAAAAACCGGTCGCATAACAACGCTAATAACGCCCATATAAAGTAGAGCCATTAAAATCAAAAATCCGTATTGTTCGAGAAAAGCCAATGTCGGCTGGGCGCTCGCGGGTAGAAAAGTTGCCAAAACCTTGCTGCCGTCGAGCGGCGGGAACGGCAATAAATTGAAAATAGCCAGCGAGACATTTAGAAAAATAAGATTGTAAAATAAAGTAATAATCGGTTTGCCGATACCTTCTTGAAAACTTTGGCTATTAAATACTCCAAATTCAATCATTGACTTGAAGATAACGAAACTGACGGTGGCGATTAAAAGATTCGCTAAAATTCCGGCAATCGAAACCATCACGTTTGCTTGTTTGTATTTTGTCCAATTACGCGGATTGACCGGCGTCGGTTTGCCCCAGCCGATAAGCGGAATCGCGCCGAGTCCGCCGCCTATAGCGCCGAAAACGAAACTGATAATCGGAATCAGAAGCGTTCCAATCGGGTCTGTGTGAGCGACCGGATTTAAGGTTACGCGCCCAAGCAGATACGCCGTATCGTCGCCGTATTTGTGCGACATCCATGCGTGCGCGGCTTCGTGCGCCGAAATCGCCAGCAGCAAAACCACCATATAAATCACCAAATTTGAAACCAGTGCCGTAATGTCTAATCCACCCATTATTCTTCTCCGTTTTCAGGCTTTTATTTGTAAGCTGTTTCCAGGTTTTTAATTAGTATCGAAAACAAATCTATTCATTGTTTTTACCGTTAAATTGTGCCATTCTTTTTTTATAAAACAAAATCAAACGTCTATGAAAAATTCCATTGTCTGCATTGCGAGCGAATTCAAGGGCAACGATTTTTTTGAAGAATGCCACGATGCGGGCTGGCGCGTAACGCTTGTAACGCGCGAAAAACTTCTGGATGAACCTTGGTCGTGGACAAGTTTGAGTGAAGTGAAAACTGTTCGTAACGACGCGACGACGGAAGATTATGTGCGCGCCGTAACCAACGTTGCCGGAAGCAGAAAAATCAAACGCATTGTCGGTATAGACGAATTCGACGTTTTGACGGCGGCGAAGACGCGCGAGCATCTGCAAATCGAAGGCATCGGAAATTCTTTCGCGCTTCGCTTTCGAGACAAACTGCGAATGCGAAATATGGCTGCCAAAATCGGTTTGCCGTGTCCCGAATTTACGGGCGCGTTTCGCCCCGACGAGATAAACGAATTTCTGAAAGGCGTTCGCGCGCCGTGGATTATCAAGCCGCGCACGGAAGTCAACGCCTTCGGCATACGCCGTTGCGAGACGGCGGAACAAGTTTGGCAGATTTTAAGCGAACTTGACGCGCGGCATACTTGGCGCGACCATCCGTCGCAGTTTTTGATTGAACGCTTTATCGAAGGTGCTGTTTTTCACGTCGATTCGGTTGTCAATAACGGTAAAGTAGTCGCTGCAGGCGTTAGCCGTTACGGAACGACGCCGATGAGCGTTTCGCACAAGGGCGGCGTTTTTACGACTTCAATTTTGCCGCACAAATCAAAAGAGAGAAAGGAACTCGAACGATTAAATCGTCAACTTTTAAAAGGCTTCAAATACGATTGCGGCGTGGCGCACGCCGAATTTTTGTGCTGCGCTGAGACGGGAAATTTTTATCTCTTGGAAGTTGCAGCGCGCGTCGGCGGCGCGTATATCGCCAATGTCTTAGAACAAGCAAGCGGTTTCAGTCTCTGGCGCGAATGGGCGCGGCTTGAAATCGCCGACAAGGAAAATCCTTACAATCCGCCGAAAACACGCGCCGATTACGCCGGAATAGCGCTCGCGCTTGCCAAAGAAAACGCGCCCGACACATCGCACTATGCTGATGCAGAAATCGTTTATCGAGTCCAAAAACCAAAGCACGTCGGGCTGATTTTCGTCTCGCCGAAACACGAAAGAATCGAAGAACTGCTCGGCATTTACACTAAAAGAATCACAAACGATTTTCTCGCCGTCGCGCCGACCAAAGAAAGATACGACGATTGAAAATAGTGGTAAGTGGTAAGGTGCGTTAAATTCAATTTGTAATTAAAAATAAATCTACCTTTCACTTACCACTTACCGTTTACCACTAATCTATGTTTGCCGAAACTATTGCGCGAGAAGATGCGCCTTCGATTTTAGACCACGATTTGGAAAAATATTTCCCTGTGCTGCTTGAATTTGAATCAACCGCAGAACTTGAAAAATCCGCGGTTTATCGAGAAATAAAACTTGAAGTCGAAAGAATTCTCAGCGCCGTCGTGCAGGAAAACTTCGCGCCGCAGACGTTTGAAAAATCCGAAACCGTCGGCGCGCTTGCTTGGAATATTGAGCGCGGAAATCGTTTCGACGGAATTGTTGCGGCGCTAAAAAATCACGCGCAATTAAAAAATAAAGATTTGCTGCTTTTGACCGAACTCGATTACGGAATGGCGCGCAGCGCGAATCGTTTTGTAGCGCGGGAATTAGCTGAAGAATTGAAATTAAATTACGCTTTCGCGCCCGTTTATATTGCTTTGCAAAAGGGAAGCGGCGTCGAAGCGGAAGCCGAAGGCGAGAATACAAGGTCCTTGCACGGTTTGGCAATGTTTTCGCGCTTCCCAATGAGAAACGTGCATACTGTCGCGCTGCCGAACGGCAAAGATAAAATGCTCGGCAAAGAAAAACGGCTCGGACATCTGCGCGCGCTCATCGCCGACATCGAACATCCGGCAGGTGTTTTTCGCGCCGTCACCGTTCATCTCGACGCGCATTCGTCCCGACGGCATCGCCATTTGCAGATGCGAATCGTGCTTGACCATTTGGACGCTCTTCCAAAACTTCCCGTAATTATCGGCGGTGATTGGAACACGACGACTTATAACGCGCAGAACGCCAATCGCGCCATTGCCGGATATTTTCGGCGTGTCGCAATGGGCGTTAAAAACGTCGTCCGCAATCATTATCCGCATCCAGACCGTTATTTTGAAAAAAATCTTTTCGGTGAATTGGAAAAACGCGGCTACGATTATAAAAATTTAAACGAAACGGGCGCGGGAACGCTGCATTACGATATGGAAAACGCGGCTTACAATACGAATCTCAGCGATTGGGTGCCGCAA
>JALYZF010000318.1 GCA_030948995.1 Acidobacteriota bacterium | reverse complement strand
TTTAGAAGCGAAGATTTCATTTTGCAAAAGTTAAAGCATTTTGTTTTTGTTGCGAAAATTCAAAGTCGTAATTGGAGATAAAAAGTTCGTTGCCAAGTTGGTTTGATGTTGAGGTTTGGTTTCGCATTCCATACATCAAAGTCCAATCGGTAACGTTTGCAAAAGAAAAAAGCTCGCGGACAAACGGCGAATCATCGTAAGTTAAAAGCCATTTATGCGGGCAGTTTTTTATTGTTTCAGCAAAACGCGCGTGGTCGAAGGATTTGTGCAAATTGCCGTTTTTGCCGTATAAAGCCGAATTCGTCGCGCTGAAATACGGCGGGTCGAGAAATAAAAATACATTTTTGCCTTTGCTCAAAGCGACGGTTTCATAATCGAAATTTGTAATATTCACGCTTTCCAAAACAAATGGCGTTTTCTCTAAACGCTCGATGCTCGAATCGGTAAAACGCTGGTTAAATGCCTGCTCGGAAAATCCGCCGGCTTCGGTCGTACCTGAAAACGTAATGCGGTTAAAGATAAAAAACGCGGCGGCTTTTTCGATTTCATTAAAACTTTCCTTTTTCTCTCGCAAAAAATAAAAAAGTGTTTTCCCATCAGCAAAACTTTGTCGCCAAAGCCAAATTTGTCTGATAACTTTATCGGAGTTTTTTTTAACTTGCTGCCAAAAATTGGCGAGTTCCGCGTATTTATCGTTTATCCAAAACTTTTTGTCGGGAAATTTCTGCTTGAGACGAATAAAAACCGAGCCGCCACCGACGAACGGTTCTCGAAATTCATCGAATTGCGGAATCAAATTACAGATTCTCTCGACCGCCCGACTTTTTCCGCCCGGATAACGTAAAGGGCTTTGAATCATTTCTAAATTTTCCCAAGATAAACGACGAAATCGTTTTCTTTTGCCTCGACAAATAAACTTTGCATAAATTCGATTTGACGTTTGTTGAAATTATTGACGCGAAAAAATTTCGCGCGTTCTTCAATCTCGAATTGAGAAGAAATTTCTCCGACAATATTTCCCGAAGTCAGACGTAAAACCGGCAAACTCGCAAACAAATTGTCTCCAATTCTAACATTCTCAAGATTTGTGTAAAGCATCATTCTCAGCAAGCCGTCTTTGATGTCGCCGACGCTTGGCAACTTACCGCTTTTACTGTGTTTCGATTCAATCAAATGCAGATTTTTATCTGCAATTAAAATTTCGTCAACGGTAAAATAATACTTTCCGCCCAAGTAATTTGTGATTGTAATTTTGGCTTTCGTTAAAGTTGCAAGAATTTCTTTCGGTTGAACGGTTTTAAATTCTCTGATTTGCGCCGATTGTGCCTTTATTCTCGAACTCGTCATAAAAGCCGACAAGTTTTCGTTTACTTGCGCAGCAAAAATATTCAAACCCGTCTGATTGTGAAATCTAACTTGCGTCTTTTCAGAAACTTTTTGATAAGAATTTTTCGCCCGTTCTAAAATTTGCCCGATGGTTTTTAATTCCTTTAAATTCCAATGAAGCGCCGAACTGTGATAGTTAGAGATTTCCTTGATTTTATCCAAAACAAAATCGCTGTTGAATTTCTGGTTTGTAATTTTTCCGGCTCGTGAGCGATGTTTTTCCGCTGTTTCGTAGTAAGCCAAAATGACGTAAACATCAAGCAAACTCATTAAGGAAATTGTGTCCCACTGTAAAAAATCCCTGTCTCCCGCTGCGCCTTCGTCCTTGACAACGGGAATTACCGTAATTCGTTTGGAAATGGAAAGAGTATTATAAACTCTTTCGTATGGATACGAGCGTGTCCGCTTTGGTGACACCCAACGACTAATTGCAAAACGATTTTGTTCAAAGGAAAGCAAACAGGAAGATTTTGCCGAATTGATATTAAAATCTTCTATGGAAACTTCCGCTAAATTGCATTTTAGATATGATTTATATTTGATTCCTTCGACAATTTCGGCTTTTATTTCCATTTATTTGGCAATTTCCGCGTGTTCGACGATTATCGTAAATTTATTTTCGCGCGCCTCTTGAAAGAGTTTTTTTATTAGATTCGTTTGCGAGAGGTTCAGAGTATTTGTTTGAAAAAACTTTGCCGATGCTTCGTCATTCGCATCTGAATTAACTGAGCCGACAAGTTTGCTTGACGTCAGGCGCAGAACGGATTTTTCCGTTACGGAATTTTTGCCGACGCGGACGTTTTTTAGATTCGTGTAAATTATCATTTTCAAAAGCCCGTCTTTGATGTCGTTTTCGCTCGGCAGAATGGCGCGCTGGCTGTGTTTGTCTTCGATTAGAAAAAGCATGCTGCCTTCGACGCGCGTTTCGTCGCAGGTGAAAAAATATTTTCCGCCAGCGAGATTTGTAATCGTTACGCCGCCTTTTGTGTCGGTTGAAAGGGCTTCTTTTGGCTGGATTGATTGCAGCTCGCGGCTTTGTCCTCGGCGGGATTTGCTGCGGGAAAATTCGGCGAAAGTGTTTGGGTTTTCCGCGAGTTTAATGAGTTCGTTTAAAGGCGTTTCGTTATGCAGATATGTTTTAGTCGTTTTAGAAATTTCGCGGTAAGCGTCACGCGCTCGTTCAAAAACCGATTTTAAGTTTTTCGATTCCTTTTCGTTCCATTCGCGCGGCGTTCCTTTGAAGGCGGAAATTTCTTTCAACTTTGAGGAAACGTAATCGTTATCGAGCTTTTGTGCGGTTATTTGGTCGGCACGTTTGGCGTTTTTCGTCGCGTCGCTGTAATAAGCCGGAACGACGAAAACGTCTAAAAGGCTCATTAATGAAATCGTGTCCCACGCCAAAAAATCGCGCTCGCCGCCTAAGCCTTCGTCTTTTAGAACGGGAATGACGGTGATTCTTTTCGGATATGCAAGCGTGTCGTAAACTCGTTCATACGGATATGAGCGCGTCCGTTTCGGCGAAATCCAGCGACTGACGGCAATTTTTTCCGCGCCGTTTGAAAGCAGAAACGCGCCGGTCGAATCGTTTATATCGAAATTTTCAATTTTCGATTCGCGCAGGTTGTCATTAACAAATTGCTTGTAATTTATCCGTTCGACCTCGCCGGAAATTTCGTTTCCCTTTTGAAAGGAAATTTTTCGCGCAATGGAATACAAAGAATTTGGCGCAAAATTTACAAAGTTAGCTTTTTGAAAATCTTCGTTTATTGTTTGCAGGAAATTATTCTTTGAATTATTAGCCGACACTTCGACGACCGAGCCGAGTTTGATAAAAGCGTTTTCGCGGTTGACTTTAACTTTCAAGCGCGGCGACGTGCGACTACTGCCTTCGCCACTTTCTGCCGAATCAGAGCGAAACGTTACGGTGTAAGC
>JALYZF010000317.1 GCA_030948995.1 Acidobacteriota bacterium | reverse complement strand
AAATCATTCTGCACACTTGCGTCGGCGTTTGCGCTCGAATGAGCTTCCATATCTTTGCGAAGACGAGCGCGCAAATCCTGCATCGACGTAAAATCTTCGCCCAGACTTTGCGCCCATTCGTCGTCGGCTTCGGGCAATTCGATTGTTCCAACCGATTTAATTTTCGCTTTGTAATGCACGGTTTTTCCAGCTAATGCTTGCGAGGTAAAATTCGGTGGATATGTTACGGTAAATTCCTTTTCCTCGTCGGCTTCGACGCCTGCGAGATTTTCCGTGAACGATTTCTCAATTTGCGCGTCGCCCAAAGTTATTTCTAAATCATCGGCTTTAATTGGCTCGGCGTCTGGCTCATTTTCAAACGCGCCTTCCAAATCAACAATCACCGTGTCGCCGTCTTTTGATTTTCTTCCTTCGATCGGAATCAAAGATGCTTGCTGCCGCCTGCGCTCGTCAATAAAATTTTCCAGCTCGCTGTCTTCAATGGGTTTGACGCGGCGGACGACTTCCAAGTCTTTGTATTCAGGACTTGGAATCTCCGGCATCACTTCGATATGCGCGTGCAGCGTTAAAGGTTGCGAGCCGTTGAGCTTTACGTTCTGCGCGTCGTCCAGATGCAGTTCCGGCTGGACGAGCGGCGCGAGGTTATGCTGCTGAATTGCTTCGGTAACTTTATCGGCGAGAATCGCTTGCAAAGTTTCGTTTTGGATTTCATCTTTGTAGCGCATTCTTACCACGTCGAGCGGCGCGTTGCCTTTGCGAAAGCCCGCAACCTGCGCACCGCGCGCGTATTTCTGGCTTACCTTGTCGTAAGCCTCTTTGATTGTCTGCGCTTCAATCTCAATTTTGATTTCCTTGCGCGTCGGCGATATGTCGATTAATTCAGTTTTCATTTAATTTGTTAAATTACGAATTTCAAATTACGAATTACGAATTGAAAGCATTATTTTCTAATTTGTATTTCACAGCTAAAATTTCGTAATCGTCGGTTTACATTTATTTGATTTTTAATTCGTAATTTGAAATTCGTAACTCGCTCATTGCAGTTTGGTGCTGAGGGCGAGACTCGAACTCGCACGTCTTTCGACACGGGCTTCTAAGACCCGCGTGGCTACCAATTACACCACCTCAGCAAATATTTTCTATAAAAATGAGCAAAATAAAACAGTAAAATAGCAAGTTTGAATTTATCGAATTACATTGCGAATGTCTAGCGAAGCATTTTTGCCGGGTGGGTATTTTCGATGCGCGTTTCAGACGCGGATAAAAAGTTTTATCTGCTTATAAAACGAGCCTGAATTTCTATTTAAAAGCGCAGTGCCGCTAGCCGTGCGGCACTGCGCTTAGATTTCCGAACGAGACGATAAATTATTTAATCATCGAGCCGGTATGATAGACCACCAGCCAATCTTTTCCACGTTTTGTCCAGATGGAAGTTGTCCGCATTTTGTTGGGCGCGCTCATACCGTTCGGCGCGGAGATGGTGGCGCTTACAATCGATGTAACAATTGCCGTATTTTTGTCAATCCACGTAACCTTCGTATCCGAAAGCATGATATTGCTGAATGTCGCCTGTTTGATTCCGGCGAGCGCGGCGGCTTTATCGACCAGCTCGCCGTCTGCTACTTCCTGATAATCGCCGGCGAACATATTGCCGAGATCGTCATAGCGTTTATCTTCGAGAGCCTTCCAAGCCGCCTGTTCTTTATTTATCAAAGGTTGGTCTTTCGCCATTTTCTCTATCGAATTATTGTTTTTCTTCGTCGTAACTTGAGACAAAGCTGGCATTGACAGGCACAACATAAACGCGCAAACGATTAAAATTTTAATTTTCATATTCTTTTTCCTCTGATTTTCCTTTTTGATAAATCGTTTTTAACGATTTTGTTTAATGCCGTCGGCGAATCTTTCAAATCCGCAAACGGCGGGCGCGCCCGAAACGGGTAAAAATCGGCGGTAAAACTTCTTCGGACAAAATAATAACCGCAAAAGCAAATTTTTTACAATGTGTTTTCGCGGTCGGGTTTTTAGCCGAACAATATAAGCCGCCGGTTTATTTATTGACCGTTTCCTTTTTCTTGCGCGTTAAGCCCGATTGTCGGTCGCTTTTGCGTATGTAGCCCATCGCTTCGTAAAGCGCGCTGTCCGCGCCTTCGGTCGGGTCGGCAAGCACGCCCGCGACCACAAGTTGGACTTTGCCCATCGTCGTTTCGTCTTCGGATTCGCGGATTGCCTGCTGTTGTTTTATTTCGTCGTCCAGCTCGCCGAGTCGGGTGCGCGGTGCGCGGCTTTTATTAACCTGCGTTTCAAACTGCGCGGCGGTCATTCCGCCAAAAGTCTTATCCGGCGCGAGCGTTTTCCAAGCGTTTAGAATCGTCAACATCTTTTCTTCGACATCTTTCGGACTGTAAGCCATAAATTTTCCCTCACTTTTTAATTTTAGATTTAGGAGTTGAGGCTTCGAGAGCCGGTAAAATTTCTTTTGAGAAGAAATGTGCGGCAAAGAAATTTTACTCTCCGGTATATATGACAAAAATCGGAAAAACATCGCGGTTTTTTCTGCGTTTTGTGAAAAGAGTTTTGAAACTTTAGTTTAGAACCGCGATTTCGCAGTTTGGGATTGCGATTCTAAAGCGTGGAATTGTAAAACTACAAAGCGGAATTGCAATCCCAAAGACCGGAATTACAATCCTACGGTCTGGAACTGGAATCCCAACCTTCGGAAATGCGATTCCGAAACGCAGAATTACAATTCCGAAGCCGGAAATCATAATTCCTTAAACGAGTTTTACAATTCCAAAACGTGAAACTGCCGTATTTATTGATGATTAGTAAGGTAACTGCGTATAAAACAAAACTTTTGCCGCTTTTTATTTTTTTCTTGAAACTTATTTCTTGCCTTATAAAAACTTCGTTTATAGATACTTCCGCAAAACCGCCGCTTTTCTCTCCGCCGCCGTTGCCAGACGCGCTTCGGCTTCGCTGATTGTTTTGTTAGTTTAAAATCTTACATTTCGTTCTTTCTTTGATATTTTATCAATTTCTTATAAGTGTTTAAGTAAGGTTTCTGAAATTAGATTTTCTATAAATTTCTCAAATTCATTTAAGGACATTTCAGCATTTAAGTAGGTAGATTTATTATCTTCGATATTTTTAATCTCATTTAATATGTTTTCCTGAACATTGAGTGGCGGCAAAGGAATTTTTAATTTGTGAACATCGTTTCTGTTTAGTCCGGGAACGCCGACACCCGCGCCCAACTCATTCAAATCTAATTCTTTCATCAGGAAAAATAGAAATTTGCGATTAACTTGTTTATCGTCTGAAACAACATAAAAGGTTATATCAATCGGATAACAATTCTTTTCACTATAATTCAATTTGCCTGCCGAACCTTTTCGCCCAACGATGATACAAGGTGCTTCAACTAAAAATTCATTATGATAACCAACGATTCCGTTTGAACCCATAACGGGAAATTCACCTTTAATTCTGTTCGATTCCTTAAGCGGTGAACCGTATTCTAAAGTTGCAACCGTTGAGAATGTAACTTGTGGAAATTTACTTTCAATTATTTTAGTTGCTTTTGTTCGCGGTGCGATACTAATTTGTTTATCGAAATCAATTTTTTCAAAATCCAAACATTCGGTTAAATCATAAAACGCGGAACTTTCAGGCAATGTAGGGGGAATCGGTAAAGAAACGGCGAAGTTTTCGCGTTTGTAATCGTAGTTTTCGGCGAGGACGGTTTGCCGAACGAGAAAATTGAGTTTTTCCTCGTTGTCTAAATCAACATCATCGTAAAGCGCAGTTTGATGTTTGCCGCTTGCATCGGTGTAAAGATTGATGCCTTCTATACCTCGACGTTCACTAAAATCATAACCTATAAAAGCCCTTTCAATTTTTATATCTTCCGATACGCGAAGGATAAATGTCTTTTGACCATAGGCAAGATAAAAGAATTCAAATTTATCGCGCTCTTTTGCCAGAACTCTTTTATAAAATTCCTGTTTCAACTGCGCTTCGCGTTCAGCTTTCGTTTTGTCTTTGAAATCTTTACTAATTTTTAAATGTTTGATTTCGGTCAAGTTCTCAAACCAGCGTTCGTAATCGGCGAACCATTCGGTTTGTTTAATTACGTCATTTGCATCTTTCGCGGTCAATGTTTTGTAATCGGCGAGCGATACGCCAAGCGTTTTCGCGTAAGCGGCAAAAATCTTTTCGTTGTCAGCAAAATCATTTTTTCTCGTCTTATTGTGAATAATAAAGTCCTGCGCGACGTAAACGGCGTTTTCGGCAATTGCATCATTACGGCGTTTTAGGAAGAACACAATAGTTTTAGAACCGGTCGCCATAAAGGTATTTTTACCGAATTCGACAATGGAACGAATTTCAAAAGCGCGAAGCATAATTTCGCGGGCGCGAGCATAAATTGGTTTGCCCGATAGAATTGTATTCGGCAGAATAATTCCGGCACAGGCATTTTCTTTTAATAATTGCGCGGCGCGTTCAATAAATAAGACTTCGATTTCCGAAGCCGTTTCGGTCAGAAATTCGAGCAGAGAGAAATCATTTCCTTTGATGCTGTCTTTGATATGCGGTTTGAAGCCGTGAACCGAATACGGCGGATTTGCCGCCAGAAAATCGAAGCCGTCGGGAAACTTTTTGTCCGCCTGCTGATAATCGGCTAAACCGTCGCCGAATATAATGTTCGCCTCGCCGTCACCGTTCATAAAACAAGCCAGCTTCGCCGTCCGCGCCAGACGATAATCTTTCTCAACGCCGTAAATAAATTCATCCGTCCAGTCGGTTTTCTGCCAGTGTTCCAAATTCTGATTGATTTCGTCCGAGTATTCGGGCTTGAGCGTGTCGAGATATGTTTGAGTTTCGTCAATCGCTTCGATAAGAAAATGACCACTGCCGCAAGCATAGTCAATCGTTAAAGGCAAAAATTGTTTTTCCTTTGCATCGAGCTTGGCTTTGATAGTTTCACGCACGGGCAGAGACGAAACGATAAACTTCGCTATCGGTAAAGGCGTAAAAAATTGCCCTGAAGTCTGCTTATATCCGGCATCGAGCAGAAGTTCAAAGAATTCGCCCAAATATCTTTTTTGCTCTTTATATTCATTGCTGTCTTTGCGGGCGTAGCGAAACTGTTTGTATTGCAGCAGGCGCAGAATTTCATTGAGAACCTTGGCGTTTTCCAGAAACAGCTTTTCATTGTGAACTTCCTTAAAGGCAAATTCATTGTTGCTGTAAAACTTCTGCCGCCTGAACATCTCGCGGATTTCGCGCTTTGCCGCCTGACGCGGGAAATTATCAATTACTCTTTCTAGTTCTTCATCGGAATAATAAATGATGTCTTCATTGAGAAACTTTTTCATTCCGTCAGCATAAAGTTTCTGAAGTCGGTCTTGAATCTGTTCGGCGGGTTCTTTGAAATCTTTAATCTGAAAATCAGTTAATTCGTCTGGCTTCTTTTGCTCGTCAACGATTTTGCAGAGTATCAAAGACAAAATTCTATTAAATGCGTTTGATTGGTCGGAAATGTTGTTATGACGCAGAATTTCCGCAAATTGATTAAAGAATTTCCTGCCTTCTTCCGCCGTGAAAGGCTTTAAATCTTTGCGCTTAATTGGCACTTGCGCCGGTTCGTAGGCGTGTATGTCCTCGTCAAAAATACCGTTCGGCGTGGAAAAGTTGTTATAAGCGTTTTTCCAAACCTCGTAATAATCTTTGACGTTTTTGGCGTTAGCGAAAGAAAGCGCATCCGGTTCTGATTTGAGCAATTCCAAAACTTCCGGGCTGTCTTCAATGCGAACAATCGTATTGACATATTCGATTGCGTCATCATCCAAACGCGAAGCGTAAAGACATAAAAATCTGGTTGCTAATTCCTGTTGCAAATAGGAAAAAAGTTGACCGCCTGCCGAGAAAAGTTTATCTCTTTCTTTGTCGTATTCGCTGCCGAAGGTTTTACATTCAATAATAATCAGCGGTTCGCCATCGCGTGTCTTAACGAGAATATCCGCCTTGCCGCCTTTCGCGCCTCTACCTAAACTCCAACGCGGTTCTAGTTCAAGATGTTCAGGCGCATAGCCTTTTTCAAGTAATCTAACGACACATTCAAAGACAACAAAATTCTCCGAGTGAGCAAAATTGCTTGTTGTTTCATCATTGACGATGATTTTCGTTCCGTAGGAGATTTTTTCATTAGAGAAATCAATGGTCAAAGCGTAATTGTTGTGATTTGCAAATTTTTTAGATAACAAATTTGCATTGCTTTCAGCAGTAAAGCCGAGTTTTTCAGCAAGCGAGCGGATTGTTTTTGTAAGTAAAGTATTCGACATACGAAGGACGTTAAAGAAAAGATTATTTATTACAATTAAACTTTTGAATTGCCTAACTTTTCTATAAGAATTTTATTATTTTTACGTTAGCGAGATTAACATAGAAGATAAAAGAAAAGGTCAAACGATGCAACCGTTTGACCTTGTTCGTATTTTTCAATACGCGAAACTTAAATAATTATTTTGGCGGAGTAAAAAATAGAACGTCGAAGCTAATCTTTCGCGCTTGACGTTCTTTGATTTGAATTAAGATTCTACCTGCTATTGGATGGCGACGGTCATTGTGTATTTGGTCGGTTTTTTGGTGCGGTTGATGACTTGGATGAAGTTGTCGCCATTCGGGGCGTTATAAGTCATCGTCAGCATTCCGTTGTCGAGCGAGACGCCCGCGCCGGAAAGGACGGCGTTTATTTCCTGATCTTCTCTGACGTGCATTACATAAGTGCGTTTGCCGCCGGGACGCAGCGAACCCGAAACGGATGCCGAACTCGTGCCGCGCTTAAAATTAATCCGCGTAGCTTTCTGCGCAGCGGCAGCGCCGCTTAGCACGACGAGCGCGAGTAATATCGCCGATAGTTGAACTCCAATTTTTTTTAACATAAGTTTCTCTCCTGAATTTACAAACAATATAACACAAGACGGGTTTTCGGCAGTGGAGAGTCCGGCTCATTTCGCCAGTGTAAACGAATTACGTCAACAGTCATACGATTTGGTGTTAGATAAACAGTCGAAGAATAAAGAATCGTCCGCAAAAGATACGATTTTTTACTTATTAGAATTTGGCACATTGATTGCTAAATAGGCTGCGAGGTGATGCAAATTATGAAAATACAAAAATTGAAAAATATCGGATTAGTTTTAACTTTGGCTTTTGGATTTATGGTTTTGTCGGGCGTTACCGCCAGCGCGCAAGATAGGGACAACGACGATTACTATCGCAACCAACAACGTCGTCACCAGCGTGACGATAGACGCGACCGCCGCGACGATAGACGTGACCGTCGGGAAGACCGGCGCGACGATAGACGCGATAATAACGGCGATTACAATAATAACGGTTATTATGGAAATAATAACGGTAATTATGGTAATAATAATGGTTACTATGGCAACAATGGTTATAACAACGTTTACCGCGTTGCACAGCAAAACGGATATAACGACGGTTTGAGAAAAGGCATGGAAGACGCCCGCGAGAGACATAACAACCCGCAAGGCACTAGCCAATACCGAAACGCCACAAACGGTTATAACAATAGCTACGGCAACCGCGACGCTTATCGTCAGGCTTATCGCCAAGCGTTTCTGCAAGGTTTCCAAGAAGGTCAGAATCGTTATTACAATGGTAATAGAAATTACAACCGTAACGGCAATTACAATCGCGGCTATTAAATGTTAAAAACACAATCTTCAACGAAAAAAGACCGGCTTTTCAGGCGGGTCTTTTTTGTTTGTATCGGAGGCAATAATATTTTTTATAAATCAGCAAAAAAAAGTTTGGCATTCAAGAGCGTTTTGTGCTACAATCCTTATCAATCAAATCAAGGAGGAGCAGGTATATGACTTGTTGGCATTGTAATAATGAACTGGAATTTAATTCCCAACCGGAGGAAATGTTAAAGTTTTATCATTGCGCGGGCTGTGATAAATGGTATGAGATGCGAAAAGACAGAGAGCGCGTCAACGGCGCCGTGCCGGTTCGGTTTACCGAGCTGGAGAATTCTCCCGATTTGTAAATTTTTGTCGTGCAAATTAGAAGGTCGGACAATTTCAAAATTGTCCGACCTTTTTTATTTTCGTCGCTTTATTGATTTATCAATTGCCGCAGAACAAAGGGAAGAATTCCGCCGTGCCGGTAATAATCAACTTCAACCGGCGTGTCAATCCGCAACGTCAATTGAACTTCTTCACTTGTGCCGTCTGCATGATGAACTCGCAAAGTAGCTTTTTGAAGCGGTTTGATTTCGACGTTTTCAAGCCCGACTAAATCGAATGTTTCAGTGCCGTCGAGCCGGAGACTTTCAGCCGATTCGCCTTCGGCAAATTGCAAGGGCAGCACGCCCATTCCGACGAGATTTGAGCGGTGGATGCGCTCGAACGATTGCGCGACGACGGCTTTAACGCCCATCAAC
>JALYZF010000307.1 GCA_030948995.1 Acidobacteriota bacterium | reverse complement strand
GATTTAGACTCGGCATTTTGTTCGCCGCTTGTGCTGCTGTTTGGTTGTTTGAAAATCGGTGGAAAGTTTTGTTTGAAATTCTCGTGCGGGAGAATTTCAATTTCCGGTTGCCTCTTTTGCAAATTGTTATCAGCGCCCGGAGTGCGCATCCCGGCAATATTTTCGAGCAGTTGAAAATGCGGAATCCGGTCGCCAAGCGCGGCAAGACGTTTCCACGAACGCACAAAATCCGCCGCGGTTACGCGCTCACCGCTTGACCAACGCGCGTCGCGTCGCAGCTTAAATGTCCATGTTCGATTATCGTCCGAAGTTGACCAATCGACCGCAATTGCCGGAACGGTTTCCAGCGTTTTTGCGTTTGTATCGGTCAAACCTTCGTAAATGGCGCGCACAACGTCAGTTTCCGGCGGTGCTGCGGCAAACGCAGGATCAAAGGATTTTGGAAATTTGCCGTTGCTCCAGCGAAATTCTTTAACCTGCGGTGGCGCGGTTTCGGCGTAGAACGGTTCGGGTTTGGTTTTTTCAAGCCTACCGCAAGCGCTTATAAATAAAACAAGGAAAATCAACGGCAGGCGAGCGCAAACGCGCACAGATATTTCTTTGTTTTTATATCCGTATTCGTTTGTGTTCGGTTGCAATTTCATATCTTTAGTTAAGAGCTACCTTCTGCTAAGGATTTTAACTGTTTGAAAATTTCGGTCGTCTGCCGTCGCGTCGCCTCGAAACCTTCGGAAGTATCGATTAGAAAATCGGCAAATTGTTTTTTTTCGGCTTGCGGCATTTGCGCGTCGATGCGCTTTAAGGCTTCGGTTTCGGTCAAGGTGTTGCGCAGCATCAACCGTTGTAATTGTATCGCAAACTCGCACCAGACGACAATTAAACGGTCAAAGCGCAGGTAGCTGCCCGATTCAATCATCAATGCCGCATCGACAATGCAAATCGCGTCTGCCGCTTCGTGTTCGCGCATCCATTTGTTTTGTGCTTCGATTACTAATGGATGCACGATGCTATTTAAAAGTTGTCGTTTCGCCTCGTCGCCAAAGACAATCGCGCCGAGTTTTATCCGGTCAAGCTCGCCGTTCGCTTGCAAAATTTCCGCGCCGAATGTTTCGACAATTGTTTTTAATCCTTTCGTTTCGGGCGCGACGACTTCGCGCGCCGTTATGTCGGCATCGAGAATAAACGCGCCAAGCTCGCGAAAAATATCACAGACAAAACTTTTGCCGACGGCAATCGAACCCGTCAATCCGACTTTTAGCATTTATTTTCGGTTGTGACGCTTTGCCAGTTTTTCAACATTAAACTCGGCAATCTCAGCCAGCGTTATGCCGAGTTCGTCGGCGCAGGCGGCGATATACCATAGAACGTCGCCGAGTTCGTCTTTTAATTTGCCGCGCGTGTCATCTGTTATTTCTCCGCCGAAATCGCGTTGGATTTTTTTGACGATATTTGCTACTTCGCCTGCTTCGCCCGCCAGCCCGAGCGTCGGGTATTCAAGGTTTTTAAGGCGTCGCGGATAAAGCGCCGTCGCCCGCGACGCCGTTTGATATTCTTCAAAAGTTAGTTTCATTTTTCTTTTGCAGACAAGACATTTTCGCCCGTTGCTTGATAAGCTGTTCGTGCGCCCTTTCTGAAATTTTAGAAATAATCTCCATAGCTTAACTTAACAAACCGAGAATTTCTATTTATAATTCGCTTCTTCGGTGTTTAGGATTAAAAGATTATGCTTGAAAACAAAGTTGGAATGATTTTCGGCGTCGCTAATCAACGTTCAATCGCGTGGGCGTGCGCCGATGCTTGCGCTCGGCAGGGCGCGACGATGGCTTTTACATATCAGGGCGACCGCTTAAAAGAAAACGTCGAAAAACTGACGAAAGATTTGGAAGGCGCGGTCGTTGTGCCGTGCGACGTAACGAATCAAAGGGAAGTTGACGCCGCGTTTGAAACGGTCGATAAAAATTTTGGCAAACTTGATTTTCTGATTCATTCGATTGCATTTGCGCCGAAAGAAGCGCTCGAAGGCGAGTTTTTAACGACGACGCGCGAAGCGTTTTTAACCGCAATGGAAATCAGCACATTTTCGCTGACGCAGTTATCGCTTGCTGCCGTTCCGCTTATGAAAGATGGCGGAAGTATTGTAACGATGAGCTATTACGGCGCGGAAAAGGTCGTGCAGAGCTACAACGTGATGGGCGTCGCCAAAGCTGCGCTCGAAGCAAGCGTGCGCTATTTAGCGGCAGATTTGGGCAGACACAACATTCGCGTCAACGCCATCAGCGCCGGACCGATTAACACTTTGTCGGCGCGCGGCGTGAAAAACATGAGTTCGTTTCTAAAACCCGTAGCGGAAAAATCGCCTCTAAAACGCAATGTCGAAGCGCGCGAAGTCGGAAACACCGCGCTTTTTCTCGTCAGCGATTTGGCGTCGGCAATCACGGGCGAGACGATTCACGTCGATTGCGGATTTAATATTATCGGAATTTAACGAATCTGGAATTTGGAATGTCAAAAATAAAAACAATAAAAACTAAAACAAAAAAAAACATACCCATCGAACCGGCAACTGTCGCCGAAGCAAAAAAACTGGAAAATTCTTACTGGCAAACGACCGAAGACGAAGTTCTTCTGCGCTCGCCCGAACCGGACGACATATTTAAAAGCTCGGATTCGTGGCGCGTTTTCCGCATTTTGGGCGAATTTGTCGGCGGTTTTGATTCACTTGCAACGATTACGCGCGGCGTTTCAATTTTCGGCTCGGCGCGCACACACGAAGACGACCCGAATTACGCCGCCGCGCGCGAGACGGCAAAACTTCTGGCGGAAGCCGGTTTTGAAATTATTACGGGCGGCGGACCCGGCATTATGGAAGCGGCAAATCGCGGTGCGTTCGATGTCGGGAAAACGTCGGTTGGCTGCAATATCGAATTGCCGTTCGAGCAAATCGCTAATCCATATCAAACGCGCTCGCTCACTTTCAAGTATTTCTTCGTCCGCAAGACGATGTTTATCAAATACTCAAACGCCTACGTAATTTTCCCCGGCGGTTTCGGCACGATGGACGAGATTTTTGAAGCTCTAACCTTGATTCAAACAAGAAAAATCCGCAACTTTCCCGTCGTCTTGTTTGGCTCTTCATATTGGAAAGGCTTGGTTTCGTGGATGACTTCGACGATGCTGCACGAAAAAAACATCAACGCCGAAGATTTGAGCTTGATGCACCTGACCGATTCGCCGAAAGACGCGGTTGATTTTATTATCAAAACTTTTGAAGAAGATAAGGAAAATGGAAAACGTAGTTAATGGAAAACGTAAAATGGAAAGTGGAAAATGTAAGAAGTTTTGGTAGTGTCCTAATAGTGTGGTGCTGAAAATAATTGTTTTTTCTCGAATAGGACAGATGATTTACAAGTGTCTCATAAGTCATACGTTTTTCGGAATTTAGCTATGAGACGGTTTATGAGACAGTTTTAGACCCGCTAATAGTTATAATTGGAAGTTATAAGAGTTTGTGTCATAAAGGGGCGTTTTTGACACTTCTTTCTTGATAGTATTTCTGCACTGCTTTGTTTACTAGATATGGGACAATGAAAAGCCCAAATCCCAAAACCGGAAAAAGCAAAGCTGGATGCGGCACAGCGAACATTACAATTAGACTAATCGGCAAAAGCGAGGCGGGGATGGAAAGAAAAACGAAAATATATTTCCACTGCTGCAGCTTTTCTATTCCTACCAGCGTCATAATAGAACCAATTAGAGATGCAATAAAAAGCGATGAGTAAAAAGTCGGGACTCCTTTAACGTCTGAAATTTTCATAACAATCAGAAGCGTCGAAAAGACCAGCAACAATGCTCCGGGTATGCCACAAACTAAAAATAAAACGGTTTTCACTAAAAAAGTTCTCATAAACTTTTCGACCAACGCTCAGCACTTACAACTTTTATCGGATATTCCATTTGGAGCTTGTCTCATCTATGAAGACGGAGCAGATGTCAAGTGAAAATCACACGCACTTCTGCTCGACACTTGTTTTCAAAGCGCGACTCGAATGATTAGATTTTTTCGTTAATTGCTTCTTTTGCTTGTTGCA
>JALYZF010000288.1 GCA_030948995.1 Acidobacteriota bacterium | reverse complement strand
GTTGGAAACTTTGATTGAGAATTTGGACGACGAAGCGAAAAAGATTTTTCTCCTGACCGAAGCGGTCAAAGTCGAAAGCTGGGAAGATTTGGAAGAAAAAAGAGAACAAAGCCGCACGTTAAAAGTCGAAGGTTTTATGTTGAAAAAACTTGCTTCGCCTTATCGCGTCGGGCGCGTGCGCGGCGATTGGTGGAAATGGAAAATCGACCCGCTGACGGTTGACGCCGTTCTGCTTTACGCGCAGAAAGGAACAGGAAAGCGTTCGGGTTTGTTTACCGATTATACTTTCGCTGTCTGGTCGGGCGGCGAACTTGTTCCGTTTGCCAAAGCGTATTCGGGTTTAACGGACGCGGAAATCCGCCGCGTAGATAAATTCGTGCGCGAAAACACGCGCGAGACTTTCGGTCCCGTCAGAAGCATTACGCCGAAACTGGTTTTTGAACTCGCCTTTGAAGCCATTCAAAAATCGAGCCGTCATAAATCCGGTGTCGCCGTTCGTTTTCCGCGTATCTTGCGCTGGCGCGACGATAAAAAAATCGAAGAAGCCGATTCTTTGGAAACTATACACGCGCTTTTGGAAAGTTTGGAAGCGGGCGTCAAATGAACTCTAAATTTTTTTCGGACATTAAAAAACTTCCGTCAAATGGCGGAGTTTTCAAATTGTGCAATAAAAAGAAAGATTGCTTGTTTATCGGAATAGCCGAAAATATTAAAAGGGAAGTCGAATTGGTTTTCACTAACAAACCATATCTAAAAAGCGAAACTTCACGAATCGAAATTTTTGAAACTGCCACAAGGGATTTAATCGAAATCTATTCTTCGCAAATTCGCCTGAGCAATCCGCTTTACAATTTCTCCATTCAAAAACAAAACCTATATCCGCATATAAAAATTACCAATGAAAAATTTCCGCGCCTTTTAGCGACGCGCCGAATCAAGGACGACGCGGCGGAATATTTCGGCGCTTTTCTGCCAGACACGAAAGTCAGATTTCTGCTCGGCTTTCTAATTAATACGTTTCGTCTGCGCGGCTGCGATATTCCAATCGACGGAAATCTTCCCGCTCCTTGTCCGCAGTATTACAGGCGAAAATGCCTTGCGCCTTGCGTAGAAAATCTTTGCGATAAAGAAAGCTACTCGGAAGCCGTAAATTTAGCGCGCCTGTTTCTGCAAAATAAACGGGATGAATTAAACGAAATTGTTTCGGGGAAAATCAATATTTTTTCCGAACTGCTTGATTTTGAAGCGGCGACGAAATGGCGAGATTTTCGGCAGACGATTAATGACTTTGGGAATAATAAAAATAGACAGTTTAGAGTCGAAGACGCGGTGGATTCATTTGACTTAACAATTTTAGAATCAAAAGTTTTGGTTAATCTCATTACGCGGAGGAATAGAAAAATCTTAGGCAGCAGAATTTTTGTTTTTGAAAAAAAGGCGGATTTTACCGCCGCCGAAATTTTGGAACAATTATTATGGCAGTTTTACCAATTTCATACGCCGAAGGAAATTTCCGTTTCAATTGATTTTCCGAGCCGTAAATTTTTAGAAAAGACATTGAGCTTTGGCGCAAGTAAAATAGTCAAAGTAATTGTTTGCAAAACATCAAATCAAAAAAAGACTGTCAACAAAGCTCTTCGTCGAAGCAAATTTGAATATGAACTTGAAAACCTAAAACCTGAACCGTCCGCCGACGAAATTCAAAACGAAATTCAAAACGAATTTTCTTTAATAAAAAAACCGTACAGAATTGAAGCCTTTGACGTAGCGCATATTTCGGGCGCGGATTTTGTTGGCGCAAAATCCGTTTGGGAAGGCGGCAAATTCAAACCGGAAGAATATGAGTTTTGGTTTTTAGATGAAAAAAACGAACTTGCAGCAATGGCGAAAACTTTGGAAAACCGTTTCAAAAAAAAAGAAAGGTTACCGGAAATGATTTTAATCGATGGCGGACGTTCGCAAATGCTTGCGGCATTGAAATCAATAAATAAATTAAACGACCTACAGATTTTAGTAATTTCTGCCGTCAAACCGCCGCAAAAGCATAATGAGATTTCTCATTTTCTAACCCAAAGCGGAAGAAAAATTCAATACAAAAAAAATTCAGACGGCTTTAATGTCTTGTTAAAATTGCGCGATGAAACTCACGAATTAGCCAATTATGTTCACCGTACAAAACGCGAAACGGTGCATTTTTATGAACTCTTTCAAATAACTTCGTTTCTGTCGGCGAAAGAAAGATATTTATTACTACGGCACTTCGGTTCTTTGAAAGAATTGAGAAAAACTGTGGAGGCAGATTTAATTAAGATATTAGGCGAGGAAAAGGGAAAGTTGATTTACCTAAAATTAAAAGAAGATTTCTCGAAAGCCGAGCCGTTTATAGTTGCAATCAGATATGACGACCCGAACGGCGAAGCCGAAGATTTGCGTCCGATTTTTATGCTCTAAATAAATATATTGACAATCGAGTCGAAAAAGCGCATTGTGTTTGTCAAATAAATCCAATTTTTACTCTCCTTTTTGATTCTTTGAAATCAATCCACGTTTGAATTCCACAAGCGATTTGCGAGGCATATTCGCTTATCGGAATAAAATAAACAACGACAAGTTTCGCCGACTAATATCCTGACATCCTCTAATACAATTTGAAACCGGAATTGTGAAGAAAAATGAGGGAAATATGAAAAGAAAATTTGCGATTTTACTGGCGGCAAACGTTTTTGTTCTGTTGACGACGAATTTAGTTTCAGCAAAAAATAACTATTCGTTTGGTCAAAGGAAAGATAATAATTTTGAAGGGAACGATTCGTGAAGGCGATCAATTCAGCTAACTTTTTAAGGCGCGCGAAGGGCAAAAATTGACAGTAAAATTAATCGGTCGTGACGCCGTTTTCTCGGTTTTCGGCGGAGCAGTCTATTCTGATGCTATTCGACAATTTAAACAGAATTTTGATTTCCAAGCATTAAAGAAAATGCTTGGCACTTAAACAATAGAATCCATAGATAGGGTTTCAC
>JALYZF010000244.1 GCA_030948995.1 Acidobacteriota bacterium | reverse complement strand
CAATCGAATCAGGCTGCATTCGAGCTTAGGCTACAAAAGCCCTATGCAGTTTGAAAAACATTTAGAGTCAGAAAATAAAATGAGGAGCAGAGAGAGTTTTGTGTGCGGAAAAACTTGACCGTCTCACTTGAAAATGGGCTATGGCATCTCACGACTTAATTTTCAATTTTCAAATTATTAAATTTATGTGGATTTACATTGTTTGCTTAATTCATCGAGAAGAAGGAACAGAACCGCCGTATAAAGCATTTACAACGGAAAAAGCGGCGAGAAGATATGGTAGATTTGAGTTGCCGTATGAACTTGGTTCAACTCCGGGAACTTATAAAGAAGATGAGGATTGGATAATTTACAGCACTGAACTGGAAGACTAAATTTTACTTGTCGAAGTGTTTCAATAGTATTTGCTTCAAACAATTAACAATTTTGCAGCTTCATAATGCCAGAGTAAGATGTGCGATTAAGATAGAACCAGCGTGCTGCAGCCTCTAAATCATTCTTCGGCTGGAATTCGTTTTTATAATATGCGTGACGTTCCTTAGTTGCTTCTTCTCCAGCTAAAAAGTCAATCAATTCTTGCGGATGGTCTCGAATCGTTAAGTAAGTATTGATAAGTGATTCGTCAGCATCGTTAAGCCAGTTACGCTGCGCTTTCGCTTTCGCAAAAAATATTGAAGCGCCACCGGCAAAAGGTTCGATATAACAAGTGTGGTGCGGTATATGTTCCAGAATAAGATTGCGAGCATAAAACTTGCCACCAGCGTAACGAAAGGGTGAATTGATTGCGCTCATAAATTTTGCCTGCTAATTATAGTATGCAAACCGTATAAAGTTTTATAAACTATCCAGTGTTACAAATCAAATACAGAATTCAGTTAAGTAAAATAAATTTAGCACTTTCGGCTGCTACCAGCGATGATATGCCGGATGACCTTCACGGACTGCGACGAATAAACCTTTGCACGTCGCGCAGACTTTATCGTTCGCAATCAATTCGGCTTCGACCGTTGCGCGGTCTTCGGAAGATTCGACGACGCGAGCTTTTAAATAAATCGTCGCGTCAAACGGCGTCGGGCGCAGAAGTTTAATTGAATAATTTGCCGTAACCGTGCAGTCGGGCGTGTCTTTGCCGTTCTTTTTCATCAAAAAATGCGCCGCCGTCCAGTTTGAATGACAATCGAGCAGCGCGCCGACAATTCCGCCGTTGAGCATTCCGGGAAACGCTTGATGATGCGGCTCGGCGTGCCATTCCGCTATAACTTCTTCGCCGTTCGGAAAACTGCGAATCCGCAAGCCCTTTTCATTTTTCACGCCGCAGCCGAAACAGATGCCGTCGGGAGCGAAAGTTTCCTGGAGAGATTTTTCTTCGTTCATAATGTTATATTTTAGACGGAAATTTCCGGCGAGTAAAAATCTAAATTTCGATTGCCGGAAATCTTTTATTGAATCCGAAGAATGAAAGCAGAACAAACATTTTTGACTTACCGCGAAGTTTTGCCCGACTCTCAAGCTGTGCATCTCGTTTTTTCCTTCTGGGAATTTTCCGTCGCGCCAAAATTGCCGCAATCTGTTTTTCACGAGATATTTCCTGACGGCTGTGTTTCGCTCATCTATCGGCGCAACGAAAAAGAAGATTCCAGTGCGCTTTTGCTGATGGGTTTGACACTCGAAACAATTGTCAGAGAAGTTTTACCAGGCGACGTTTATTGGGGCGCACGGTTTTCTCCCGCGGCAAGCCGCACAGTTTTGGGGACGAATCCGAGTAGTTTTCTAAGCCAACCGATTTCAGATGAGATGTTTTTATCACACTTAACCGGCAAATTACTCAACGAATTAAATGAATGCCAAAACTTTGCCGATGCAATCAAAGTTTTTGAGCAAAAATTTACTGCACTTAAAATTCAAACCGGTGATTTAGATGCAAAGGTCGCGGAAGCCGTGAAAATTATCAGCACTGCGGCGGGCGAAGTTAAAATCAGTGATGTCGCCCAAGCAGTCGGAATGAGCATACGGCAATTACAGCGGCGTTTTCGCCGCGCTTCCGGTCTGACGCCGAAGCAATTTGCGCGCGTACAGAGATTTCGTGCGGCAGCAATAAAATTGGCGGATGACGGGCAGGCGAAAATTGCTGACTGCGCCTTTGAACTGGGTTTTGCAGACCAGGCGCATTTGAACCGTGAATGCGTTTCTTTAGCCGGACGCTCGCCGAAATCTTTCGCCGAAAAAATCAAGCAAATCGAACACGGCAATTTGGTTCAATAAATTAAAATTAGTTTCGTGTCGCAAATATACAAGACGCCCCATCGAGAGTTCTCGTATAATTTCAACCGAAGGAGAATTTTTTAACAATATGATAAAGATTTTTTGTTTGATACTTTTTTGCGCGTGTTTTGCGGTTAATTTGGCGACTGCACAAACAAACGAAACGGATTTGGAAACCAAACGTGCCGAGATAAAAAAACTCGATGGCTGGGTCGGACAATGGAAAGGCACGGGCTGGATACAACAGGGAAGGGAACGCAAAAATTTTGTCGGAACCGAAATTGTGCAAAGAAAATTAGACGGCTTGGCTTTGCTTGTCGAAGGCAGATTTACGACCAAAGTCGTGCCGCGCAACGAAGAAAAAGTAATCCACGAAACGCTCGCCGTAATTTCGCCGAATCTTAAAACGAAAACTTACGATTTCAACACCTTTCTGGCAAACGGGTTAAGCGGCAGTTATGAGTTAAAGGCAATCGAAAGCGGCTGGCAATGGGGTTTTCAGTTTCCGCAAGGCAGCGTTCGTTACTTTATCAAAATAGAAAAAAACACTTGGTCAGAAACCGGCGAGATGATGCTAAACGGTAAAGATTGGACGAAGATTTTTGAGATGGCATTGCAGAAAGTTAATTGAAAATAAAAGTAATCGTTACCCTTAAAGAAGTCGTTCACCTGCGGCTTCTTTTATTTTTTCGGCGGATTTGGTTATTATTTCTTCGCCCGCATAAAAATCTTCTGGAGACAAAAATTATGAATTCAGTTTCCAAACAATCGCCGCGCACGTTGCTCGATATGAACGCCTATCAATGGACGGTGATTTTTGCGGCGTGGCTCGGCTGGGGATTTGATGTGTTTGACGGTTTGTTGTTCAACTATGTCGCGCCGAACTGCGTGCCGACGCTTTTGGGTTTGCCGCTCGGTTCAATGGAAGCGAAGGTGGCGACTTTGCAGTGGACGGGAATTTTAACTTCTGTGCTGCTAATTGGCTGGGCTGTGGGCGGGATAATTTTCGGAAAAGTGGCGGACAAAATCGGGCGCACTAAAACCCTTCTGTTGACGATGCTGCTTTATTCGATTGGCACTGCGGCGTGCGCTTTTGCGCCTAACATTTGGATATTGATGCTGTTCCGCATTGTATCGAGTTTAGGCATCGGCGGCGAATGGGCGGCTGGCGCGGCGATGGTCGCCGAAGTCGTGCCGGAAAATCGCCGCGTCGAAGCCGGAGCATTGCTTTATACTTCCGCGCCGATGGGTTTATTTCTTGCCACATTTCTCACGTTTCAAATCACGGGCGTTTATTTTAATGACCCGGCAGTATCGTGGCGCTACGTTTTTCTGTGCGGTTTGATTCCGGCGGCGGTCGCATTTATTGTGCGACTTTTTATCAAAGAGCCGGAACGCTGGAAACGAGTGGCTGGCGATGAAACGGCGAAATTGAAGGAATTGTTTAGCCCGCAGTATCTACGTCTGACGATTAGCGGTTTTTGTATGGCGATAACTGCGCTCGTTATGTGGTGGAGTTGCAACGCATTTATTCCGGTGATTGCCAAAGGCTTGGCGCAGCAAAATTCGCAAATGTTAGGTTTAGACGCAGCGACGACCGAAGCGACCGGACAGCAATGGGTGAAAATTGCGACGAACAGTTTTAATCTCGGCGGCTTAATCGGAACGCTTCTTACTGTTCCCGCTTCAAAGATTTTGGGGCGCAAAAAAATGTTTTTTATTTATTATTTGCTCGCGGCAATTGCGATTATGGCGGCGTTTAAATTAAATCTTGAACCTTACACGAGATTGTATATGTATTTCCCGATTGGTTTGACCGTCTTCGGCGTCTTCGGAAGTTTTACATATTATCTGCCGGAACTTTTCCCGACCAGACTGCGCGGAACAGGCGCGGGTTTTACTTACAATGTCGGACGACTTGTTGCAGCGGCTGGACCGTTTCTTGTTGGAAGCATCGCGGCGCGCGGCGCAAACGCCTTGGAGAGCGCGATGAGCGTTTTGTTTTTTGTCGGATTTGTGCCGGTCGCCGGTTTGCTTACCTTGCCGTTCGTGATTGAAACGAAAGACCGCGCGCTGGTTGATTAAATGCGCTCGTAAAATTAAAAATCAAATCTTAGTTTTATTCAGCGTTCGCGTCGTGTTTTCCGTTACGCTCAAAAACGGTTCACGCGGCGATTCAATTTGTGCGGCGGCATTTGAATTTAATTGTTCCGGCGCGAGTTTTTCTTTAAGGTTTCGTTTTGTCGAAACTGAAGTTTCCGTCAAACGCGATATTTGGCGCGTCAGCAAAAAGCAGATGCCGAAAACGGTCGCCGCGAAAAAAAAGACGAGAAAAACAACTGCCGGCGATTGAATTCCGCTTTCGATGAGTTTAATAATTATCGCAATCAAACCGCCCACGCCGAAGACGCCGACAAAACCTGTCGCAATCGAAAGGCTTTTCAAAACCGAAACGCTTCCGTCGCCGCGCGTCGCCAATTCGTTTCCGGCGACCCGTTTGCCGCAGCGATTACAGTAATTGAGTTCTTCATTAATCGGACTTCCGCAGTTTGCACAATACATAAAATTTCGTCTCCTTCAAAAAATCAGCCGCGCGGTTTGATTTTCTCGTCGAGCCAATTAGTCAAATCATCCACTGATTCGATATGGACGGGTTTGCCGCGCCACGCTTTGACGGCGAAAACAATCAGCATAACGGTCGTTACGAGTGCGAAAATGATGCTTCCTGCGTTTGCGAAACCCGAAACGTGACCGACGCCGTTCAAAATTGCGCTGACAATTAAAATTGCAACGTACGCCGCCAATCCCTGCGCGGCGTAAAAACGCACTTTCGTTTCGCTGCGCGGCACGATAAGCAGTTCGATGATGCTGGCAATCAAGCCGATATAAAAAGGAATATACGGCAGCGCGACCATTATATTTTCAGGCAGCCCGACATTCGCAACTTTGCGTTTCGACGAATTGCCGACATCGGTATCAAGTTTTGCCGTATGAAAATTTGCCGGAATGTTCTGACCATTGAAAGGCGACGAATATGCAGAAAAATCCGAGTCGCCAAATCGTCTGGTTTCCTGCTCGGTCGGCGGAGCATAGGGAATCTCTTGCGTTTCCGCGTTCAGATTCGGCAAAGTCTCAGTCTGCATTTCCTTTGCTCTCTGCGGAAATTCGGGGTCGAGCGGATTTGTATCGTATTTCTTAGCCATCGTTTGTAAATTTTACGACATTTTAATCTGTTTGTTTCATAAAACCTAAGCTAATTTCTTTAATCGGAGAGAAGGTTTTCATTTTCAGTCGGCACGGTTAAAATCGTCTGCCATTTCTTTTTATTCTTTAAAAAAATAATTTGCCCGACCATCATCGTCGAAAACGTGGCGACTCCGACTGTAATAAAAAACGTCGTCGGCGAAGAAAACGCCGCTCTAAAGGGAAGTCTGACCGCCATCTCCGCAACGAAAGCTGCGTAAAGCCCGAACACCGACCAATACATAAAATTAAAATGTAAATTGAGCCACGAATTTTTTGGTCTGCGCCGGATGACAGGAATCATACCGCCCAAAAGCGTTATCGTGCTGGCGATTGCCGCGATGTGAAAAATGCCGAATCGCCCGAACAGGCGATAAATCATAAACGCTGTTGCAATCAGCAAAATCATACTGACCGCATACGCATAACCGATTCGGCGATGCGCCCGCGTTCCTTTCCGCGCCGCTAAAACCCAAGTTCCGAAAACGAGCGCGAAAATCGAAACTGTTAAATGGATAAGACCAATGCTTCCTGAAAAAATCATTTGCAGATTACCTTACTCGCAGGCATTTTCAGGCTTTACGCTTATGCGGCAACTCGAGTTCAAACTATTTTAATTCGGCTTTTCGCTAATTTTGATGCCCAAATCTTTCAATTGCGAATCGTCAACCGCGCCTGGCGAATCCATCATCAAATCCTGCGCCGACGCGGTTTTCGGAAATGCGATAAGGTCGCGGATGTTGTCAGTTTGCAGCAGCGCCATTAAAGTGCGCTCGATTCCGGCGGCGAGTCCGCCGTGCGGCGGCGTTCCGTATTCGAGAGCTTCGAGAAAAAATCCGAAACGTTCTCTGGCTTTTTCGGGCGACAAACCCAACGCTTTAAAGTTCAGAGATTGCACAGCGCTTTGATGAATCCGAATCGAGCCGCCCGCGCATTCGATTCCGTTGACAACCGCGTCGTAAGCCTTGGCGCGGACTTTGCCGAGCAATTCTTTTTCTCCGTTTTCGACCGCGCGCTTAAAGAATTCCAAATCTTCGTCCATCGGCGAAGTAAACGGATGATGAGCCGCCGCGTAATTTCCCGTCGCCTCGTCAAGTTCAAACATCGGAAAATCAATGACAATCAACGGCTTGAAAACGTCTTTAGGAATCAAATTTTCACGTCGCGCAACTTCCAAACGAAGCGCGCCTAAACTTGCCGCAACGACAGATTTTCTTCCCGCGACGATTAAACAAGCGTCGCCTTTTTCAGCCTTTGCCGTCCGTGCCAAATTTTCAATCGTCGCTTCGCCTAAAACTTTCAAAAGCGAAGAAGTCGTTTCATCGCCGAGTTTTATCCAAGCTAAGGCAGTTGTGCCGTAACGCTTGACGAATTCTTGTAATTCGTCTAATTGTTTGCGCGAATAATCGGCTTTGTTTTTGACGACAACGCATTTAATCTCGCCTCCGTTTTTCAAAGTCTCGGCAAACGGCGCAAAATCGGTGTCCTTTAATTCTTCGGACAAATCCTGCAATTCCATTTCAAAACGCAAATCCGGTTTGTCAGAACCGTAGCGGCGCAGCGCTTCCGCATAAGTCATTCGCGGAAACTTCGCGGGCAGTTCAACGTCTATCAGACGGAAAACATTTCCAAACAAGCCTTCAATCAAGCGATAAATAATTTCCTGATTGGCGAAACTCATCTCAACGTCGAGCTGCGAAAATTCCGGTTGTCTGTCCGCCCGCAAATCTTCGTCGCGGAAACAGCGCGCGATTTGATAATATTTATCGAAGCCGGCAATCATCGTAATTTGTTTCAAAATCTGCGGCGATTGCGGCAGCGCAAAAAATTTTCCGGCGTGAATGCGCGACGGCACAATAAAATCGCGCGCGCCTTCGGGCGTTGATTTCAGAAGAATCGGCGTTTCGATTTCGACGAAATCGCGCGCGTCCATAAATTCGCGCATCTTCGACACGACGCGCGCGCGCATTATGATATTTTGCTGCAACTGCTGGCGGCGCAAATCGAGATAACGATATTTGAGGCGCGTGTCTTCGCTGGCAAGGTTTTCCGAACCGGCGACTTCGAGTTGAAACGGCAGCGTTTTCGCTTCGTTTAAAATCAAAATCTCGTCGGCGTGAACTTCCACTTCGCCGGTCGGCAATTTTTTATTGATTGTTTCCGCCGTTCGCGCAACGACCGTTCCTTTCACCGCAATTACGAATTCGCCGCGCAAATCTTTGGCTTTCGCGTGTGCTTCTTTCGCCGTTTCACTGCTGACCACAATTTGCGTCAAGCCATAACGGTCGCGCAAATCGATAAACGTAAAAATTCCGAAGTCGCGCTTCTTTGCCGTCCAGCCCATTAAAACGACTTGCGCGCCAACCGATTCCGCGCGCAATTCGCCGCAATTGTGTGTGCGTTCCAAACTTCCCAAAATATCCAACATAAAATTATCTCAATAAAAATTATCAAACAAAATAAAAAACGCCTTTCGATTTTGAGATAAACGAAAGGCTCTGAACAAACAAGTTTTGTCCCAAGCCGAATCAATTATTATCGTCGTTAAATCGAGCAGCGTTCATAAAATCTTAAAAAGAATACAAGACAGCCATAGAGAAAAGCAACCTGTCCCGAAGAAGTTTTGCTTTTATACTTTAAGTTAAGCCAACCTTAACTCGCATAAAAATCGACGATTCTCTCCGCCAAATCAATTCTGCCCCAGAATTCCGAGACGAACATTTTGAAATCCGAAATGTTTATCCAATATTGGTCGGGAATCGTTTCATTTTTATTAACCGGCTGAACAATGATAACGCCAAGAAGACCGCCGATTAAACTGTTAGGCAGAAGCAGTTTGTTATTTTTAACTTCAAAAGAGCCGTCCGAGCCGAAAGCAAACTCGGCGGGCAATCTGGCGGCGGCTAAAGTTTGACGAATAATTAAAACAATAATTTCTTCCGCGCCGTGATGGACATTAAATTGCGGAACAACTCTTTTCAATTCGAAAGCAAGACTCATCGGCAACGGCAAAGCGCGCGGCAAGCCCATAAAAGCGATGAGATGCCAGTTGCTTTTGACGAATACTTTTAAATCATTATCGGATAATTCACTTTTTCCGGTGCTGTTTATAATGGTTTCGGAAAGCGCCGAGCAAGCGGCAACGAAAGCCTTTTCAAGAAGTCCGCGCTCGCGGTAATCAATCGCTTCCTGCACGTTTTGTCCGACGGTCATATCTTCGCCCTCCGATTCGCGGTTAAATTATACACTCAGGCGAATTTTCCACTCAGCCCGAATCTTAATGTATAATCAACCGCTAATTATGCGCTTTGTTTTCTCACGCCGTTTTTTTATTCTGCTGGCTGCCGGATTCGTGCCGCTCTCTTTGTCTTGGAATTTTCCCGAACTTCGCACGATGGTTTTAGCTTACGACATTTCGCTCGTTTTGCTCGCCGTTATTGATTATTTCATCAGCCGAAAACTTCCCGAAGAACTGACAATCGAGCGCGTATTCTCCCGTCGTTTTGCCATCGGCGACGAAACTCAAATCGAGTTGCGCGTCGAAAATCGCAGCCGGAAAACTTTTCGCCTTCAAATTAAAGACGAGTTTCCGCCCGTTATGAAATTAAGCGAGCCGCGCGAAGCGAATT
>JALYZF010000313.1 GCA_030948995.1 Acidobacteriota bacterium | reverse complement strand
ATGGTAGGAAGCTGAACTATTAAACGCTCGATTTCGGCGCTTTTGTCGAGCAAGCCGAGATTAAAAAAGGTTTCCCACAAAAAAGAAAAAATCTCTCCGAAACTGCTTGCCGTCGGCAGAAAAAACGCGACTTGATTGCTCGACAGACTGACGACCAGTGCTAAAAAATCCGGCAAATCTTTCGGCTCGACAAAACTCGCGTCGGCTAAAACTGCTTCAAAAGTTTGGCGCGGCAGCTCGCCGGAAAAATTAATTTTTGCATTAACAATGTCTGCTTTCGCCTTCGCGATTCGGTTGAGTTCACTATCTTCGCCGTAAGCCGAAAGCTGCTTATCGCCTTTTAATTTTCTGCGCAGCTCAATGGCGTGATTGCCCGTTCCGGCGTTGACGTAGAGAATCGTTTTTTCTTTTGTAAACTTAAAATTTTCGTCAAAAATATTTGTAAAACGCACAGTCCAATCTGGCGCAATGTAAAGGTCGCGCAGAAAGGCGAGTTCTTTTCCGGTTTTTTCCATAACTATATTTAACCGCAAAAGAGCGTTAGTCGTAAATCGTCAATCGTCAATAGATTGCCGAAAATTTTCGTGCTTTAATTTATTATTCAAGATTCACGATTTGCCGTTTACTATTTGCGATTGACGATTGAAGAGATGAAAACTACCAAAGAATTATTCGACTTGTCCGGAAAAACCGCAATCGTTACGGGCGGCTCGCGCGGCATCGGCAAGGAAATGGCGGAAGGACTTGCGGAAGCGGGCGCAAGTTTGATGTTATGCGCCAGACGCGCTGAATGGCTCGACGAAACGCTCACAGAATTTCGCGCGAAAAACTTTCATGTCGAAGGTGAAATCGGCGACGTTTCAAAAGCGGAAGACGTGCAGAGAGTTGTTGATATGACAATAGAAAAATTCGGCAAAATCGATGTTCTTATTAACAACGCCGGAGTGTCTTGGGGCGCGATGCCGGAAGCGATGCCGCTCGCGCAGTGGCAAAAAGTTTTGGACGTGAATCTGACAGGTTGTTTTTTGTTCGCGCAAACGGTCGGGCGCGAGATGCTGAAAAAAGAAAGCGGATCGATTATCAACATCGCTTCAATTTCCGGTTTAACCTCGTCGGCAAACGGACCATTCTACGCCGGTTATGTTGCGAGCAAAGCCGGTTTGATTGGACTGACAAGAGAGCTCGCGGCTAGTTGGGGACGCAAGGGAATTCGCGTCAATGCGATTGCGCCCGGTTTTTTTCATTCGCGTCTGGCAGATTCGGTAATCGACATTTATGAACGCTCGATTCAAGAAACCAATGCGATTCCGCGCATCGGACGCGAAGGAGAATTAAAAGGCGCGGCGGTTTTTCTGGCAAGCGACGCTTCGAGCTACATCACCGGGCAAACGATTGTCGTGGACGGCGGAATGACTATTTAAGTTTTCATAAAGTTTTCAGAGAGAGTTGACAGAATTTTCCGAGTTAGAGATGCTTTTAACTCTGCAACTCTCTGAAAACTTCTGGGAAACTCCAAATTTTTATGGAATACGGCGCAACTGTCTTAAATTTGGCTTCGATAATTGAGCATCACGCGCGGCTTGCGCCTGAGCGAGAAGCCATCGTTTGCGGAGGCGTGCGCCTTAGTTACGGCAAATTAAACGCTCTTGCCAATCAAGTCGCGAATGCTTTAACCAAAATGCAAATCGGGCACGGCGATAAAGTCGCGCTTGTTTGTCCGAATCTACCGTTTTTCCCCATTGTCTATTACGCGATAATGAAAACGGGCGCAGCGGTCGTACCGCTCAATGTTTTGTTCAAATCACGCGAGTTTGCTTATCATTTGCAGGATTCGGATGCGAAAGCCGTGTTTGTTTTTGAAGGAACAAACGAATTGCCGATTGCCGCAATTGTCAAAGAAGCATTCGATATAGTTGAGCCGTGCGAACATTTAATCGTGATGACGATTGATGAAAATTCGGTTTCGCCGATTGAAAACGCGAAAACTTTGGCGGAAATTACAAAAAATAAGCGGGAAGATTTCGAGACTTTTCCGACTGCGCCCGGTGATACTTGCGCGATTCTTTACACATCTGGAACGACCGGGCAACCGAAGGGCGCGGAACTGACTCATTTGAATTTGTTGACGAATGTGACGGCGACTTTCGCTAATCATCTGCCGGTTTTAGATTTTACGGACGGCGAGCAGAAAACCGCTTTAATAACTTTGCCGCTTTTTCATACGACCGGACAAACCGTGCAGATGAATACGAATCTCTACGCCGGAAATCGCTGCGTTTTGCTGCCGCGTTTCGAGCCGCGCGCGGCGCTCGAAGCGATGGAACGCGAGCGCGTAAATTTCTGGATTGGCGTGCCGACGATGTATTGGGCGATTTTAAAATTTGTCGAAGAAAACAAATATGATGTTTCCGGCGTTGTCAAACATTTAAAAGTTCCGACGTCGGGCGGTGCGCCGATGCCGGTCGAAGTGATGAAAAATTTCGAGCGCGTTTTCGGAATCCGCATTTTGGAAGGTTACGGACTTTCGGAAACTTCGCCGCTCGCGTGTTTTAATCATTTCGAGAAACCGTCAAAGCCCGGAACAGTCGGACAGCCGATTTTCGGCGTCGAAGTAAAATGCTTTGACGAAAACGATAAAGAAGTAAAACGCGGCGCGCGCGGAGAAGTCGTCATTCGCGGTGCAAACGTAATGAAAGGTTATTACAAGCGAGAGGAGGCAACGCGCGAAGCATTCAAAAGCGGCTGGTTTCACACAGGCGACATCGGCATAATGGATGAGGAAGGATATTTATCAATTGTTGACCGCAAAAAGGATATGATTCTGCGCGGCGGCTACAATGTTTATCCGCGCGAGTTAGAAGAAGTGATAATGACGCACGAAGCCGTGTCGCTCGTCGCCGTCGTCGGCGTCAAGGACGAACGACTCGGCGAGGAAGTCAAAGCGTTTGTCGTTTTGAAACAAGATTTTGATTTATCTGAAACGGAAATGATTGACTGGTGTAAACAGCAGTTTGCGGCAAACAAATATCCGCGTTATGTCGAGTTCTGCGACCACTTGCCAATCAGCGCAACAGGGAAAATTTTAAAACGTGAGTTGAGAGAAAATTAGGAAATAGGTTTTAGGTGATAGGTTTTAGACTAAAAGATTTTTCTAGTACCTAATTTCCTAAAACCTAACACCTGCCAATTCTTATGAAAGTTCAAGTGTTATTTTTCGGCGCCACGGCGGAAGCGGTCGGGAAAAGAGAAATCGAAATTGATTTAGCGAAACAGACAAAAGCTGATTCAGCTTTTGCCGAAATTCTCGCGCAATTTCCGCAGTTAAATCAATATCCGTTGCTTTTTGCCGTTAATCAAGAATACGCAACCAGCGACGAGGCAATAAACGAGGGCGACGAACTGGCGATTTTTACGGCGGTTTCAGGCGGCTGACAATTGCGGATTTAATAAAGGACGAATGACGAACGACGAAGCGCAAAATTTCTTTTTTGAATTGACGACCGAGCCGCTCGATGTTGGCGCAATTGCGCGAAGAACCGTTCCCGCAAATTGCGGCGCGACCGTTATTTTGGACGGTTATGTGCGGCAGTTTACAAAAGGCAGAGAAACGCTTTATCTGGTTTATGAAGCGTATCAGCCGATGGCTTTGCGCGAAATGGAAAAGCTAATCAGCAAGGCGCGCGAGCAGTTTGAAATCGCTTCAATCGGAATTGTTCACCGTTTGGGAAAATTGGAAATCGGTGAAACGAGCGTTGTCATTTCGGTTGCCGCGCCGCATCGCCGCGCCGCTTTTCAAGCCTGCGAATGGTTAATAAAAGAATTAAAACGAACCGTGCCGATTTGGAAAAAAGAGTTTTACGCAGACGGCGAAGTTTGGATTGCAGGCGACGCGAATCAAACTTCAGCGAGCGAGTAATTTGTTATTTAATGAGTTTATCTCTGTAGGCTTTTCATTAGTAATGTTTGATTCATAAATGTTAATTTTATTTTTCTCTTGAAAAAACATACTGTTTTCTGTGAAAATAGAAAGTAGGAGAAATTTTCTCTCTGCCAATCTTTATTAAATCCCGCATAATTTTAATTTTTAATTTCAAATTATTTAATGTCAAATCTTTTAATTGTTGACGACGAGCAAAGTTACAGGCAGCTTTTAAGCCTTGTTTTCGAAGGTGAAGGATACTTGATTCGGACGGCAATGAACGGGCGCGAGGCTCTGGAAATGCTGCAAGCCGAACCCGCGCAAGTGATAATCACCGACGTTAAAATGCCGGATATGGACGGCATCGAACTCTTGCGCGCAACCCGTGAATTTCTGCCCGATGTCGGCGTCGTTTTAATGACGGCGTTTGCGACCGTCGATACGGCGCGCGAAGCGTTCAAACTTGGCGCGGACGATTTTATTCAAAAGCCGTTTGACGTTGAAGAACTAAAAATCATCGTCAAAAAAGCGTTTGAAAAGCAGGCTTTGATTGACGAAAACCGCGCCTTCAAACGCGCGCAACGCGAGCGCGGCAGCGTTAAAAACATCATCGGTCATTCGGATAAAATGCAAGCCGTTTTTTCGATGATTGAAACGGTTGCCGAAGTCCAGTCAACCATTTTGGTGACGGGCGAATCGGGAACGGGAAAAGAATTAGTCGCCCGCGCCATTCACGACCTAAGCCCTCGCGCCGAAAAGCCTTTTGTTTCAATTAACTGCGGCGCGTTTACCGAAACACTACTCGAAAGCGAGCTTTTCGGCTATGTCAAAGGCTCGTTCACGGGAGCAAATTCAAACCGCAAAGGTCTTTTTGAAGCTGCTCAAAAAGGCACGATTTTCCTCGACGAAATCGGCGAGATGTCGCCCGCGATGCAAGTTAAATTATTAAGAGTTTTGCAGGAAAGAAAAGTTCGTCCCGTCGGCGCGCACGAGGAAATGACGATTGACGCGCGTGTTATTGCCGCGACCAACCGCGATTTGAAGGCGATGTCTGACGAAGGCACATTCCGCGAAGATTTGTTTTACCGAATCTCGGTTATCCCGATTCATTTGCCGCCGCTACGCGAGAGAAAGGAAGATATTGCCGAGCTTGTCGAGCATTTCGTCAAAAAATTCAACGAGCAGACGGGCAGAACCGTTTCCATTTCGCAAAAGGCGATGCAGATTTTAGAAGGCTATGCTTGGCACGGCAACGTCCGCGAACTCGAACACACGATAGAACGCGCCGTCGCGCTCGAACGCACCGAAGAAATTCAACCCGAACGCCTGCCGGAAAACATCACAAACTATAACCCGGCGCGAATTAAAGCCGAATTCGATTTGCCCGAAAGCGGAATTAATTTAGTTTCGCATCTCGACAGCCTTGAAAAAACCTACGTCGTCGAAGCCTTAAAACAAACGGGCGGCAATCAAACACGCGCCGCCGAATTGCTGCAAATGCCGGTTCGTTCCTTACGACATCTTCTCGACAAACACAGCATTCGCCTGCTCTCGGCGCAAATGCGGAGTAACGGTGAGTTATGAGTGGCGAATGATAAGTGAAAGAAAATTCCTTAACTAACCACGACCGTTCAAAACTCATCTCTATTTCCTGACATTTTTCGTCACCGATTTATTACCAATATCTGTTACTTATACAGGTTTTGAAACCTTGTACGGCAACTTTGAATAAATCACATAATTCTCGTAAACCACTGTATTTACAGCATTTTTATAAATAACTTAAGTAAAAACCGGCTTTGGCACGCAGGTTGTAATAAGCAGGGCAGCCTTAGAAAGGTAGAAAAGACTTAAAATTTTTAGGAGATCTATTAAAAATGAAAAAGAATCAAAAAGGTTTCTCGCTTATCGAACTTTTAATCGTAGTTGTTATTATCGGCATTATCGCCGCCATCGCTATTCCGAACTTGTTGGCTTCACGTCGTGCGGCTAACGAAGCGTCGGCTATGTCTATTCTTCGCACATTAAACAGTGCCGAAGCAACTTGCCAAGCTACGGCTGTTGTCGCGGCAAATTCTTATTGCACGATGGATCAGTTGTCAACCGCCAAATTGATGGATGCAACTTTCACCACAGCATCTGCGTCTAGAAGTGGCTTTAACTTTACTGCAGTCCCATTGGCTGTTGCTACTGCCGGTTATACAGCAACAGCAGCTCCAATATCCCCTGGAACAACCGGAAATCGCGCTTTTACAACAACTGAATCAGGTGTTATATATGCTTCAGCATCAGGAGTAGGAACTCCTCCGACTGCCGACCCCACAACTCGTGCAGTTACGGGTGGTTCGCCTATTCAATAGTTTATCGATTGATAAAACTTGAACAGAAGAGGAAGCAGATATTATATCTGCTTCCTTTTTTATTTAGAATTCATTTTATTCTATTCCGGCATCATATTATTTAATTAAATAACATTTTCCGTCATCAAAAAGTTGCCAAAAACTGTTAGTTGTTAAGTTTGAAATCAATAAAATTTTATTCTCTAAATCCGAATAAATTCACAGAACGCAGGTTTTATCGGCACTTGCGCTACTTTTAAGACTTTTAGTGAATTTGGCATAGTGTTTGATTAAAACAGGAGTAGCTACGGAGTTTACCAACCACAAAATTTTAGGAGATACACAAAAATCAAAATGAAAAAGAATCAAAAAGGTTTCTCGCTTATCGAACTTTTAATCGTCGTCGTTATTATCGGCATCATTGCTGCTATCGCTATTCCAAACTTGCTTGCCTCGCGCCGCGCGGCTAACGAAGCATCTGCAATGTCCACTTTGAAAACTATCGGCAGTGCAGAGGCGACTTGCCAAGCTACAGCGGCTAGCGGCGTGCCAAATGCTTATTGCGACGCTGCGACATTGGCGAGCAAAAATTTAGTTGACTCGACTTTCGCTACTGCGCCGACAACCAGAAGCGGTTATATCTATACTATTTCGACGTTAACGCCTGCTACTTCCGGCTTTAATGCAATAGCAGAGCCGGTAACGATTGGAACAACAGGCACTCGTTCATTCGCAATTGGCGAAGCAGGGGTTATCTATGCAAAAGCTGACGGCTCGACGCCAGTCTTCGACGCAGCTAGAGCGGTTACGGGCGGCTCGCCGATTCAATAGTTTCTTTAACTGTTAAAAACTTGAAAAAGGGAGCAGGCGAATAGTCTCTGCTTCCTTTTTTTTAAATAATCGAACCTCCAGCAAACAATCCCGCAATAAATTCTTTTACTATTCGCAAACTGAAAATTCAGCAAATGAGCGCACTGCATAAAATCAGCAGGTTTTCACCTTTTTGGCTGGCGTCTGTTTGGTCTGTTATTCTGCTTGCCGGTTTTCTGCCGTCGATTCCGCAGCCTGCCGCCGTTATCGGTTATCTCTGGAAAGTCGAATTCGTTTTAGCCACGTTTATTTTATTGACATTTGTCTTAGCGCTGAAATTTCCGAAAGATAAAATCAATCTGCGAAAATTCGACAGCCGTGAAATAACGCGGATAATTCTGCCTTTAATTTTCTTTACTGCTTGGAGCGGTTTTTCGTGCATTTGGGCAGAATCATCTCGAAACGCCGTGCATCACATGCTGCTCTGGGCGTGTTACGTTTTGTTTTATCTGCTGATTCGCCAAATCTCTTTTAGCCGAAAGCTACTTAACGTTTCATTTACTACGACCGGTGTTGTCGTTTCAATTTTGGGCTCGCTCTGTCTTATCGAATATTTTACGACCGCTACAGAGTTTTCCGCCGACGTTTCCGTTCGCTATAGTAAATACGCCGAAGCGATTGCCGCGCTTCTTCCGGTTTTTATCTTTTTGGCGATTGAAAAAAAACGTCGCAATTCCATTTTATTCGGCGCGGTTGCAATCATCGGCTGGCTCGGCATTATTTTCTCGCTCAGCCGAACGCAGTTTTTAGCCGGAACGATAGGCGTTTTAATTTTCGCTGCCTGTATTGTTTTGTTCGGCAGGCAGAAAATTTCGCTTAAAAAAGCGGTTATTTTCGCCGGATTATTCATTTGCGTTACTGCCTGCTCGCAAGTTTCTGTATTGACGGGAAACAATTCTCAGCAAACTACCTTAAACCGATTTTCAAACGACGAACGCAGCCAGACGAGCTTTGCGCTTCGATTTGTTTTTTGGAACATCGCCTTGCAGAGCTTCGAGAAAAATCCGATTTTAGGCGTCGGCGGCGATAATTATGTCTGCGATTATGATACGGCGAGAATGGCTTTCGCCGAAAAAGAACCGGACAATCTGCAAGCCGCCATATACGAAGACATTCTGCCCGAACGGGCGCATAACGAATTTCTGCAAATACTGTCCGAACTCGGCGCAGTCGGCGCGCTGCTTTTCGCATGGCTTTTATTAGGAATCGCAAAATGCTTCTTGTCGGCGCGCAAAAAGGACATTTCGCTTTTAACGCTCGCCAGCCTTGCCGGAATATGCGCCTTTTTCGTCAGCTCAACGGCAAGCTCATATTCATTCCGCGTCCCGGCAAGCGGCGTGTGCTTCTTTTTTTTGCTGGCTTTAGCCGTTCGCGGTTTGCTCAAAGCTGAAAATGAAGTCGAAGTTATTGCAGAAAAAAATGTTGGTTTCGATTTTCTCGGTATCAAACCAACATTTGTTGCGATAGGTTTAATAATTTGCGCGGCGACGCTGATTTTTTCAGCCGTTCGCGGTGTAAGTTTAATGTATTTGCAAATGGCTTTGAACGATTCGGACAAATCGGAAATCGAAGCTGATTACCAAAAAGCAATCGCTTTGGACGAGCGCGAAGGTTTATTTAAATATTATTATGCGATGGAGCTTTACAACGACGGGCGCGCCGCAGAAGCCGTGCCGCAAATGCGTTTTGCCATCGACAGAGGAATCTCAACTTCAATCGCTTATTTTTATCTCGCGTCGGCGCAAATCAATGCAAAACAAATGGACGAAGCAGAGAAAACTTTAACCGAATCAATACGCCTTTACCCGCGCTCGGTTTTTTTGCGAACGTTTTATGCGTGGCTCTTAAAAGAAGAAGGCAAAGACGCTGAATCTACAGCCGAATATGAAAAGTCTTTCGAGATAAATCCAGACCAGACGAAAAGCTGGTGGCTGGCTCAAACCGAAGGAACGAAGAAGTTAAACCAGAAGCAGACGAGCGGCGAAAATTACATCAGAGTTATGTGGTTAAAACCCGATATGGGCGTTTATGCGCTGCTTGACTTCCAGCGTCAAAACAATCCAAAATTACTCGACAGATAAACGCTTCGTTTTGTCAAAATAAATTCCAAAACAAATTTCCCTAAGCCGAAAATGACAGACCAAAACGCCTTGTCAAATTCAACGACCGCAAAAATAATTTTCGCCATCGCCCGCAACACTTTTCGTGAAGCGGTGCGCGACCGCGTTTTGTATAATCTCGTCGTTTTCGTTTTGCTGATAACGGCAAGCGCGATTTTCTTGAGCGAACTTACCGCCGGACACGAAGCGAGAACAATCGTCAATCTCGGTTTAAGCGCAATGCTACTGTTCGGCGTGTTTATTGCGATTTTCGTCGGCGTCAGTCTCGTCTCGAAAGAAATCGAAAAGCGAACGGTTTTTGCGATTTTCTCAAAACCAATCGGGCGCGGGATTTTTATCGTCGGAAAATATTTGGGTTTATGTTTGACGCTTCTGGTCAATGTTTTGGTAATGGGCGCGGGCGTTTCTCTGGCTTTGCTTTATGTCGGCGGTGGAAATCTGGCAATTTCGATTTGGGGTGCGATTTTTCTGATTTTTCTCGAATTGGCAATTTTAACGGCGGTCGCTATTTTATTCTCCTCTTTTTCGTCGCCAGCGCTCTCTGCACTCTTAACGTTTTTTATTTTTATAATCGGGCATTTCAGCGCGTCGCTAAGAGATTTCGCCCAAAATATCGGCTCTGCGGGCGCGAAAATTTTCTTCGACGCGATTTATTACGGTTTGCCAAATCTTTCTTTTTTCAGCTTTATTACAAACGCGGCTCACGGCAGTATTCCGCCCGCGTCAATGCTCGGCGGTGCAACCTTTTACGCTTTTATTTATATCAGTATTTTGCTTGCCACAGCGATTTTGATTTTCAGCCGACGCAATTTCAAATAGATGAAACTCGACCGCGCGAAACAAACGATTATTGCGATTGCCATTATTGTCTTCGGATTTGTAGGCGTTTTTCTGTTGAGCGGTTTCATCGAAAAAAATCGTCCCATAGTGCCCGAAGAATTTGCCGACGAAGATTTAGCTTTGCAAGGCGCGAAATTAAAAGGTTTTTCGCTCGGTTTTGAAGGTCTCGTCGCCGACTGGTATTGGATGGAGGCGCTTCAATATATCGGCAAAAAGGTCGTCAAAGACCGTGAAACGAATAAAAAATTTAATCTTGAAAATTTAAATAATTTGAATCCGCGTCTGCTTTACCCGCTGCTGGATAACGCCGCGACGCTCGACCCGCAATTTATCGCCGTTTATTCTTACGGCGCGGTTGTTCTGCCGGCAATCGACCCGCAGCAGGCGGTAAAATTAATCGAAAAGGGAATTGAAAATAATCCGAACGAATGGCGGCTTTACGAGCATTTGGGTTATATCTACTGGCGACTCGGCGATTACGAAAAAGCCGCCGAAGAATATGAAAAGGGAGCCAAAATCTCCGGCGCGCCGCAATATTTGGTGGTGATGGCGACAAAAATGAAATCGGCTGGCGGCGACCGCGAAACGGCGCGCGCAATTTACGAGCAGATGCTCGCCGAATCAGGCGACCGCCAAGTGCGTGATAACGCCGCGATGCATCTCGGCGAACTCGATTCGCAGGACGAACGGGACGCAATCGGCGCTGCGCTGCAAACATTCAAAGCAAAAACAAATCGTTGCGCAAATAATTGGCGCGAGATTCTGCCGCTTCTGCAATCAGTCAAACTTCCGCACAACAAAAGTTTTCACGCCGATAACGCGAGTAATATAGTTGACCCGAGCGGCGTGCCTTATCTGCTGGACAAGGAAACATGCAACGTAAAACTGGACGAAGCGAAAACGAAAATACCCTTTAAATAGTGGTAAGTTGTGAGTGGTGAACGGTGAGTGAAAGAAATTTCCTCAAACTAACCACTCACAACTTACCGTTCACCACTAATTTATGAACATTGTCGAAATAGAAAATTTGACGAAAGATTACGAAACCGGTTTTTGGCGAAAGAAAAAGACGCGCGCGCTCGACGGTTTGAATTTGCAGGTCGAAGGCGGGCAAATCTTCGGCTTTCTAGGCGGAAACGGCGCGGGAAAAACGACGACGATAAAGATTTTGATGGGTTTGCTGTTTGCCGACAATGGCTCGGCGCGTATTTTGGGCAGTGATATTTCCGACGTTAAGATGCGCGCGCGAATCGGTTATTGTCCCGAAAATCCGTATTTCTACGATTACCTGAAGGCGTCGGAGTTGATGAATTATTTCGGCGAACTTTTCGGCTTAAATGCGTCGCGGAGAAAACAGAAAACCGAAGAGCTTTTAACGCGCGTCGGGCTGGACGAAAAAGATTGGAACAAACAGTTGCGAAAATTTTCAAAAGGAATGCTTCAGCGCGTAGGATTGGCGCAATCGCTGATAAACGAGCCGGAAATTGTTTTCCTCGACGAGCCGATGAGCGGGCTTGACCCGATTGGGCGACGCGAAATTAGAGAATTGATAAGCGAGCTACGCGACAAAGGCACGACCGTTTTTATGTCAACGCATATCTTGTCGGACATCGAAGCTCTGTGCGACAACGTGGCGATTTTGCGACGAGGAAAACTCGCGGCGACCGGAAAACTCGACGATTTATTAACCGAAAGCGGCGAGCGACAGCATTTTGAAATCGTCGTTAAGGGCGTCGCGGCGGAAAGTCTGCAAAATGCGATTAATGAAGTTTCCGGCGCAATTCTGACAGCAAAGCCGAACGGCGTAAGTATTCACGTTCTCGACGAAGCGGACGTTGAAAACATTCTCCAAGCAACAAAAAAAGCAGGCGGAAAACTCGTCTCCGTCCAGCCCGTCAAGCAATCGCTCGAAGAGCTTTTTGTGAAAAGCGGGTTTTGATGATAAATGTAAGGTGCGCGACATTAGCTGTAAATGACGCGCTCGCCATTGTTTGTGGTGATTTGCAATCATCGCCGGCATAATCTAAAACAACTCAAGCGCGTAAGCCCGCCGGCAGATGTCCCAATTAAAGAAAGAACTATTTCTTAGGGCTTGTCTTTTGTTTTATCGAAACTCGATTAACCGCGCCTGAATCAAGAGATATAGAGAAACTTTGAAAGCTTTAAAGTGGTTTTAGTCGATCCTTTTCAGGAAAGAATTTTGCAAGAAGAGATATAGTCTCTTCACACATACGAACGGAATCATATTTATTTCTGATGCGATTTTGATTTTCCGCCCCAATTTTAGAGCACAACGTCGGATTATTTGCTAATTTTAATATTATCTCAGCCAACGTCACTGCATCTCCGGGAGGAGCTAAAAATTCTGTGCCTGCCGGACCTAATGCTTCTCTAATACCCTCAATGTTAGTGCCTGCAACGGCTAGTCCGGCAGCCATACTTTCTAAAACCCCGTTTGGACAGCCTTCAGAGCGTGAACTGAAAACACCAACATCAACTGCGCTTAAACATTTTGGAATGTCGGATACAAAACCTAGAAAACGAACACAATGATTAATACCCAACTCATTGGAAAGAGAAACTAGCGATTCATATGAATCATCATATTCACCAGCCAAAATCAAGAGCGCACGGCGTCCATTTGCTTCTAAAACAGTTGCCACTTTACACCAGGCTATCAGTAGTGTCCTGTGGTCTTTATTTTTATGCAAATTACCAACCATACAAGCGACAAAACACTCATCATCAACTTGAAGAAAATTACGCCTTACAAAACGACTTTTCTCTGGCGCGAGATACTCAACTCCATTATCTATAACTGATATTTTTGAAATTTCCGCCTTTAATTCGTCCGCCAAAAAACGCGCGCCATTTTGGGAGTTTGAAATAAATTGCGGCGTTTGGCGCACAGCCCGGTTTTCCCATCTAAAACTCAAACGTTCAATTCCTTCGTCCCTTTGATTCCACACAAATAGTCGCGTGCGCGTCCATTTCCAGACTAAACCGCAAACTACATTGGGCATCAACGTATATGGCAGAAGAATATCAGGACGCGCCGCCCGCAAATTCCCAGTAAACCTTACGATTTCGATAGCGCGATTTAAGCGATATTTTTTTGAAAAAGGGTTAGAAATTACTCGCCAACCCAAACCATACTCTTCACAGATTTTGGCGACTGGACCAAGTTTGTCGAATCCCCACACCTCAACATTAGCTTGCTCTTTCTCAGATAAATACTTGGCTAAAATTAATGCCTGGCGTTCCGCGCCTCCGATATCAAAACTTCCGAGTACAAAAATAATGCGACGCCCTTTAAGAACAGGATTCCCTTTAAGGTCTGACCGTGTAGATTCAGCCCACGGATGAGTAGGGCGTTGTGAATCAAGTATTACATTATTTTTAGCCTTTTTCGATGCGATTCGATTATAGATATTTAATAGCGTTGGAAGCACCACTTGCGGTGAGAATAGTTCCTCATATCTGGCGCGCGCCGCCCGTCCCATACGCGCTTTCAATTCAGGGTTTGAGCCTAGAGCCGTCATTGCATTTGCCAAAGCCGTTGTATTGTTATTGGATATCCATTGAGAGGTTCTCTGCCAAATTTTTCGGCTTAGTTGGTAATCAGGTGTTGGCAAATGATTAAATCTAGAGAACCACAATGCAAATTTTCTCGCTTTTCTCAGAACAATTTGCGCTTGAAAACGGGAGGTTATAGTTATAACTTCCACTCCCGCATCTTTTAATCGAACATAATATTGATCCGTTTTAGAAGGAGGGTAAAGCAGCACTATTGTAATACGACATCCTCCTTTATGCAGATGCGTAGCGTATGCAACCAGAGTTTCATCAGACCCGCTAACATGACCGGCAAAGTGGCTTTTACAGAGAAGTATTTTCATGGCGCGATTCTGATAATTCAGCCGAAAACGCCGAACGCGCCGGAACAACTGTTAGTTCGAGCGCGCTAACTAAATGGCAATAACCATATCGGCGATTTCTCATACATCGTAACGATTGTTACAATCCTTAAATTTAATGGGAAATGGTAAATAAAAGGCAATTTCTTGCATTTACCATCTCTTTACATTCCCAGATTCTTCATCAAAAAGCCGTAAATGTCGGCTTGCTCTTCGATAATTTTCGATGTCGGTTTGCCCGCGCCGTGTCCGGCTTTGGTTTCGATGCGAATAAGGATGGGCGCGTCTCCGGCTTGCGCTTCCTGCAAAGTCGCGGTGTATTTGAAGCTGTGCGCCGGGACAACGCGGTCGTCATGGTCGGCGGTCGTCACTAAAACCGCCGGATAACGCCCGCCTCGCCTGATGTTATGAAGCGGCGAATACGCATAAATCGCTTTGAATTGTTCGGCGCTTTCTTCGGACGAACCATAATCGGAAGTCCACGCGCGTCCGATGGTGAATTTATGAAAGCGCAGCATATCCATTACGCCGACTGCCGGAAGCGCGGCGGCGAAAAGTTCCGGTCGCTGGTTTAGGGTTGCACCGATAAGCAAGCCGCCATTTGAGCCGCCAGAAATTGCCAGCTTTGCGGGGCGCGTGTATTTGTTGGCAATCAAATATTCTGCCGCCGCTATAAAATCGTCGAAGACGTTTTGCTTGTGCAGCTTTGTTCCTGCTTTGTGCCATTCTTCGCCATATTCGCCACCACCGCGCAAGTTCGGAACGGCATAAACGCCGCCCATTTCCAGCCACGCCAGACGCGAAACCGAAAACGCCGGAGTCAGCGAGATGTTAAAACCGCCGTAAGCGTAAAGCAGCGTCGGATTATTGCCGTCGAGCTTTATTCCTTTTTTGTTGACGATAAACATCGGAATCTTTGTTCCGTCTTTGCTCGCGTAAAAAACCTGTTTGACTTCGTAATCATCTGGATTAAATTTAACGTCAGCTTTGCGGAAGACTTCGGATTTTCCGGTTCGCATATCATATCGGTAAATTGTCGGCGGCGCGTTAAAGCTCGAATAGCTGTAAAAAGTTTCCGTATCGAAACGTTTTCCGGCAAAGCCTCCCGCCGTTCCGATACCGGGCAAATCGACGTTGCGGACGAATTTTCCGTTAATGTCGTAGATGCGAATCTGCGTATAAGCGTCTTTCAGATAATTCCCGACAAATTGATTGTTGATAAAATCAACGCTGCCGAGCGTTTCTTTGGCTTGCGGAATAATTTCGCGCCAAGTTCTGTCTTTTTTGGAAACGTCAACCGCAATAACTTTTCCGGTCGGCGCGTCTTTGTCGGAGCGGAAATAAAATGTTGACTTGTCGTTACCGATAAAGCTGTAATCGGCTTCGAGTTTATCGACAAGCGGCATAACGGTTGAATCCGTTTTCGTCAAATCCTTGTAATAAACCATGTTCATCGGCGCAGTACCTTTGCCGACATTGATAATCAACCATCTGCCGTCTTCGGTAACGCCGCCGTTGATGCTCATTTCTTTATCATCTGGACGTTCATAAATTAATGCGTCTTCGGTTTGCGGCGTACCAAGCCGGTGATAATAAAGTTTTTGGTAATAGTTTACAGCCTGAAGTTTTGACGAATCGCTTGCTTCTGGAAAACGTGAATAAAAAACGCCTTTTTCGTCTTTTGTCCAAGATGCGCCGGAAAATTTTATATTTTTCAAAACGTCTGGCAAATCTTGTCCGGTTGCGACATCTCGAAAATGCCATTCCTGCCAATCAGAACCGGCTGACGCTAAACCGTATGCCATCAGATTGCCGTCATCGGAAATCGCCATTCCACTTAGAGCGACAGTTCCGTCAGTCGAAAGTTTATTCGGGTCCAGCAGAACGCGCCCTTTATCGGTTACCGAATCGGCAACGTAGAAAACCGATTGATTTTGCAAGCCATCGTTTTTCGAATAAAAATAACGCTTGCCCTGTTTAAACGGCGCGGAATATTTTTCGTAATTCCAAAGCTCGGTCAAGCGTGCTTTGAGTTTTGCGCGTTCGGGTATCGTCGCCAGATAATCGCCGGTTATTTTGTTTTCGGCGTTAATCCATGCGCGTGTTTCGGGCGAATCGGAATTTTCCAAGCCGCGATACGGGTCGGCGACTTTCGTTCCGAAATAATCGTCCGTCTGCTCGGATTTCTGCGGTTTCGGGTAATTAAATTTTGTTTGGGAAAAAGAATTTAGAGTCAGAAAAATTGTCATTAGCACAGCCAAATATATTCTCAACATCTTTGCTTATAATCTCCTTAGGAAAGTTTCTTTGATTATAGTTTGCGTCGGATGCAGAAAACAATTGGCGAAGCCGTCTAAACAACAAATTCGCACCAATCGTGCAAAATTAAATTGCAAAGTTAAAAAATATGCAGGCTTTTTTCGGCGGAAGTATCACTGCTCGAATCTTCAAGGTCGGTAACGACGAACGGAATCCACGTTCTCTTTTTATATAACATTTTTTCCATCTCGTCTTTCGGCATCGGTTTCGACATCAGATAGCCTTGCCCGTAATCGCAGCCGAGATTTTGCAGCAGCAGAAGCTGGTTTTCCGTTTCGATGCCTTCGGCGATAACGCGCATTTTCAAGTTTTTGGCAAGCGACATAATCGTTTGCAAAATCTCGGAATTCTCGCCGTTCTCGCCGACGTTGTAAACAAACGAGCGGTCAATTTTGAGAAAATCAAAGGGAAGTCGGTGCAAGTAGCTGAGCGAAGAATAACCCGTTCCGAAATCGTCCATACTGAGCTGAATACCGATTTTTTTAAGTAATTCCAAAACCTCGATAGTCTGTTCGGCATTGTCCATTGCCGTGCCTTCGGTGATTTCAAGTTTTAGCGAAGACGGCGAAAGTTTTGAAATTTCAAGCGCCTTCAAGACATCTTTGACAAGGCTGCCGTTTATAAAATGTTTGCCGGAAATATTAACGCTGACAATCAGGTTTTCGTATTGAGAAAGTTTTTGCCATTCGGCTAATTGCTTGCAGCTTTCCTGCAAAATCCACTGCGTTATCGGAACAATTAAGCCAGAGTCTTCGGCTATCGGAATAAATTGCGCGGGAGAGACCAAACCGCGCTGTGGATGATGCCAGCGAAGTAGAGCTTCAAAGCCGCTCAATTCGCCGTCTTTTAAGCAAATAAGCGGCTGGTAATGCATCGAAAACTGATTTCTTTCGACGGCAAATCGCAAATCGGATTCCAACTCGATTTTATCGAGAAAGCGTGCGCGGAGTTCTTTATTGAAAACGGCGACGCCGCAGCCTTTAGACTTTGCGTAGTGCATAGCTATGTCGGCGTCGCGCAAAGTGTCTTCGGGACTTTTGTGTTCTATATCAAATGGTGCAATCCCGATATGCAAATCCGAAAAAATTTTATTGCCTTGAACGAGATACGGCTGCGAGAGTTTTTCGTAAATTTGATTAGCAATTTCTATGGCTTCTTCAATCGAAGATAAATCGTTGAGAATGATTGCAAACTCATCTCCGCCGAGCCGCGCTACAGTATCTTCCTGACGAAGAAGGCGAATCAAGCGTTTGCCGACGAGCTTCAGCATTCGGTCGCCGACTGTGTGTCCGAGACTGTCGTTGATATTCTTAAAACGATTCAAATCCAGAAACAAAACAAAATATTTATGAGAAATCTCGATGCCGATTTCAAGCAGAAGACTTAAACGCTCGACTAAATAAGCGCGGTTCGGCAAATCGGTTAAAAAATCGTGAAACGCGGCGTGTTCTAAAGCGCTTTTGCTTTTCAGAAGCGCAACGTTGATTTGTTCTTCATTCTCAAGCAGCACTTGGAGTTCGGCAGCGTGATTTTTGGCTTCTTCGGCTTTTAATTTAGCTATTTCGGTCTTCTCGCGCTCGGCTTGGTCTGCTTGTTCGATTGATAAATTAATGTCTTTGATTGAACGGCGGTAACTTATATAAATGACACCGAAAAACAAAAGCAAAATCGTGGTCGTCAGCAAATCATTATAAACAAAAAGCTTATAAATAATTACAGCTAAACACGCGCCAGCAATCTGCGTCAGCGATATCGGAATACATTCAGTTTTCCACACTTGAAACAGCGATTTATTTTGGTCTATTGAAGAAAGAAAGGTAACCAAAACAGAGGAAGAAAAAAATTGCAAAATTGCCAGTATTCCGATTGCAGGAATTAGATGTGTAGCTATTACGGATTCTTGGCTGTTACCGGAAAGATTAAGTAAGAACGAACCAATAATGTAAGTAATAGATGTTGAAATTACTGAGGAGGAAATATTAAAAGGAATAATCCACTTGCTGAATTTTATGTGTTGCTTTTTAAGATAAATGCATCCTGCTAGAGTTTCAACAGCCGTGAGAAGGATTGCCGCTTCGCCCCCATAAAAAACGAATGAAAGAAATATTATCGAGTCTGAAAAACTCAACATATATTTTTCACGCGGTAGCTTTATGCCCATAAAGGGCGTAATGAAAAACGCAAAAGCACAATAGAGTGTAAAACTTGAAGTGAGATTTTGATGAGGTAAATTAACAACGGCGAACAATAAAGAGCTAATGCCTACAATGATAATTAGGTATTTATAGAGGGAGTAAAATTTAATTGTGTTCATAAAAATCCGGGATTAAGCTATATGCAGGATTATTCGGTTTCTGATTAGAAACATAAAACAATTGCTAAAAATTATGAACTGCTAAATAGAAGAAGGTTGGAAATTCTGTCGGAAAATTCCCAGTTGTAAAGTATAACTCTATTGTTAAAAAAAAATCAACAAGTTTTTACCAAAGCCAAAGTTACAGGATAATTATAACTTAGGCTTTACGTATTGATTACTTACTAAACAATAAAATTAGTATATTTATTATCCAATCAAATAAATTACTTATTTGCAACAATTAGTATTGTCAAAGCTGTTAATGATTAGTATGTATGCAGTTGATTAAATTTATATACTCGGTTTTAGATTCGGAGTTTGCTATAGGTTAAGATGTTAAATTTCAACAGTTTGCGGAACAATACAGAGTAAAATATTCTTTTGGCACACCGATTGTAATAGTCAAAGTCAGAAAGAAGAGGAAAACTTCAAATAAAAATTAGAATACAGACTTTGAGGAGAAAGAAAATGAAAAACTTAAAAAATATGTTAGTTACGAGCGGTTTAATGGTTGTTTTTATGATTGGAGCATCGACAGTAAATGCAGGAGTTATAATAATTCTGAAAGCAGACCAAGACCCTAATGC
>JALYZF010000211.1 GCA_030948995.1 Acidobacteriota bacterium | reverse complement strand
CATTTCGTCAAAATGGTTCACAACGGCATCGAATACGGTCTAATGCAAATCTTAGCCGAAACTTACGATTTTATGCGCCGCGTTTTGAAGATGAATTACGACCAGATGAGCCGCACGTTCGAGCATTGGAACAACGCCGAGCTAAATTCGTTTTTAGTAGAAATCACGGTCGAAGTTTTGCGTAAAATTGATGCAGAAACCGGCAAACCGCTCGTCGAAATGGTTTTAGATAAAGCCGCGCAAAAGGGAACGGGCAAATGGACTTCGCAGGCGGCGATGGATTTCGGCGTGCCGATTCCGACGATTGATTCCGCCGTCTCGATGCGCCAAATCTCGGCGCAAAAAGATATTCGTATGCTCGTCGCCGCCAAATTCGGCAGTCAGGTGGAAACGGTAAGCGTCGCTGCGGCGGCGAAAACAAACGGTGATGTCGTATCGAGCGAGCAATTGTTCGACGCTAAAGCCGAGCGTGCCGCAAAGAGTTTTGAAACCGTCGTCAGCCAGATTCACAGCGAGAATATTGACGAACACATCGCCAGACATTCGGACACAACGGTTGAAAACGCCGGTGACGAAAACAAAAATACCGAACTGCGCGCACAGGTCAAAGAAAATTATTACGAGTTTATTGAAGAATTGAAAAACGCGCTTCTCAGCTCGTTCATCGTTACATACGCGCAGGGAATGTCGCTGCTGCAAATCGCTTCGATTGAAAAAAATTACGGTCTGAACTTATCGGAAATCGCCAAAATCTGGCGCGGCGGCTGTATTATCCGCTCGACTCTGCTCGAAGAAATGCGCCGCGCCTACGCCGAAAACGCCGCTTTGCCGAATCTGATGCTCGACAATCAATTCGCCGAAATCTTAAACGACCGGCGCGAACATTGGCGCACGATAACCGAAAAATTCACCGAAAGCCGCGTTCCCGCGCTTTGCCTGACTTCGGCTTTGTGTTATTTCGACGCTTTCCGCTCGGAAATCCTGCCCGCCAATCTGATTCAAGCCCAACGCGACTTTTTCGGCGCGCACACTTATCAGCGCAACGATAAAGAAGGAATTTTCCACACGCCGGATTGGAACAAGTAAGATTTATTCGGGTAACTTATAATCTTCGATACGCTGAGTTTAAGTATTTATACAAAATAAGTTATGGAAATAGTCAAAATTCGAGCTGATTTTAATGGTTTATTTGGAGAAGTTTTGTGTTTGTCTCATGAAGATTTTTCATTAACTGAAGATAAAATAAAAGTTAAATTACACGAAGGAATGAAAATAACTGCGTTTGACGAGGATTTAGGCGATGACGGTAAACGAGACGACTTGATTGCAAATGGAATTGTTGAGCCTGCACCTGATTGGCTCAAATGTGACGGCTCGAAATGGATTCTAAGAATTGATGAAAATGGTGTCTATCATCAATCGGATTTAACGAAAACTAATAAATAGTTTATTAACGAGCAGGACAATTCCAGCCGTAAAGAATAAGGGTAAGAAGTTTATAGACTTCTTACCCTTATATTTTATTTTGTATAAATTTTCTCGATATAATCGCGCAGCATACGGTCGCTGGAAAACTGATAGGTCAGCGTGAACAAGGCGTTTTTCATTCGCCGAATCCATTTCGTCTGCAAGCCGTTTTCGTCTTTCGCGTAATAATCCGGCACGACATCGTTTTCTAAAACATTGTAGAGCGCTTCGGCGTCCTGTGCATCAATTAATTTTTCGTCGTCGGTTTCGTCGTCGCGCGCGCCGATTGAAAAGCCGTTTTCGCCGTTGTAGCCTTCAATCCACCAGCCGTCGAGAATCGAAAGATTCAAGCCGCCGTTCATCGAAACTTTTTGCCCGCTCGTGCCTGAGGCTTCCAAAGGGCGGCGCGGAACGTTGAGCCAAACGTCAACGCCTTGAACTAAATAGCGCGCGACTTCCTGGTCGTAATCTTCGATAAACGCGGCGCGTTTCTGCCAGTTGGATTTATTGTCGACGCTCATCAGGTTTTGCAAAATCGCTTTGGCTGTGCGGTCTTGCGGATGCGCTTTTCCTGCAAAAACGAATTGGACGGGACGTTCGGCGTCGTCAACCATTTTTAAGAGCCGTTCCAAATCTGTCATCAACAGATTCCAGCGTTTATAAGCCGCAACGCGGCGCGCAAAGCCGATGGTCAAAACGTCCGCGTCGAACAAATCACGCGGATTTTCATTTTCGTTAATCGTATCGTGCAAGCCGGTTTGCGACGAGTAAATTCTCTGCCGAATAAAAGAAATCAGAAGCTGTTTGAGAAGTCTGTGAGTTTGCCAGATTTCACGGTCGGGAATTCTTTCAATGGCTTCACGCCATCTGGTTTCAACTTTGAGCGTTTCCGCCCAATCCGCGCCGATTGTTTTCGCGTATAAATTTTGAAAAGCGGGCGCAATCCACGTCGGAGCGTGAACGCCGTTAGTGATAAAAGTAATCGGCACATCTTCCGATTTTGCCGCGTCCTTATACATCTTGTGCCACAAATCGCGCGAAACTTCGCCGTGTTTTTCGCTCACTCCGTTTGCCGAGCGTGTCAGGCGTAGCGCGAGCGGCGTCATTCCGAACCATTCGGCTTTATCTTCCGCATTTGTGCGACCGAGCGCGAATAACTCGTCTTTGGAAATTTTCAAAGCATTGACGAAATTCGTGTCGAAACACGCTTCGACTAAATCGGGCGCGAAAGCGTCGTTGCCCGCCGAAACAGGCGTGTGCGTAGTGAAAACACATTTTTGTTTGACGTTTGCTGCGGCGTCGGCAAAACTTGAGTTTTGATTTTCGTTCAGAAATTCGCGCGCTAATTCCAAAGTCAAAAACGCCGAATGTCCTTCGTTCAAATGATAAACCGACGGCTCAATTCCTAGATGTCTTAAAAGCCGAACGCCGCCGATGCCCAAAACTTTTTCCTGCACAACGCGCGTTTCCGTGTCGCCGCCGTAAAGATGTCCGGTGATAAGACGGTCAACTTCCGCATTTTTTTCGACGTTCGTGTCGAGCAAGTAGAGCGAGATTCTGCCGACGCGCGCCAGCCAAGCCTGCGCGAAAACTTCGCGCCCGCGCATATGAACCATCACAAAAATTCGCTCGCCGTTTTCGTCCGCGACGGGCGCGAGCGCGAGTTCATTTTGGAAAGAATCGAGATATTTTTCTTCCTGCCAGCCGTCGTGCGCGATTTTCTGGCGGAAGTAACCAAAACGATACATCAATCCGATTGCCACGAGCGGCACGTTCATATCGCTGGCTGATTTCAAATGGTCGCCCGCGAGAATTCCTAAACCGCCGGAATAAATCGGCAAGCTGTTATGCACGCCGTATTCGGCGCAAAAATACGCGGCTGGATTTTCTTTTGTTACCCGCCCGAAAGAGTTTGGCATTTGAGAAATATAGTTTTCAAATTTACCGGAAACATTATTTAATTTTGCGACATACACGGCGTCATTTGCCATTTGCCAGAGACGCAAATCGCCGACTTGTTTCAAAAAGAGGCGCGGGTTTTGCTCGCATTTCTCCCAAAGCTGCGAATCTATTTCGCGGAAAAGCGCTGCGCTGTCGGCATTCCAAGACCAAAAATAATTCCAAGCCAGTTTGTCCAAAGCCTGCAAATTTTCGGGCAATTCGCGGTTTGAATTAAAATCCGCTCTAAAAAATTGCTCTGTCTGCCGCGTCGCTGCTGTTTGCATATAAGTAAATGTTTCGGTTGAAACTTCTTTCATAAAATTTGTATCTGTTACCTGTTAAGAATAGACGAGTGAAAAAGTTTTTCACAAATGCGGCACATCAACTTTTCATTGCCGCAATTAATTAAAATAATTGGTGTTTGAGAAATTTTTGCGCGTCGGCTTCGGAAAAGAAAACGAGAGAAACCTTTTCGAGCGTTTTGTTTTCGTCTAACAATTCTTTGACAGCCAAAGAAGAAACTCCGGCAGCTTCGGTTTTCGGATAACCGAAAGCGCCGGTTGAAATCGAAGGAAAGGCGATGGTTTTGAGACGGTTTGCGACAGCTAAAGCTAAAGAGTTTTTATAACAAGCAGCAAGCAATTCAGCGTCTCTGCCTTGATTCATTCCAAAAATAGGTCCGACCGTATGAATCACAAATCGCGCAGGCAGATTTCCGCCCGAAGTAATAACGGCTGCACCCGTCGGCAAGCCTTCGGGAAAACGCTCGCGCCGAATCATTCGGCATTCTTCTAAAATCTGCCCGCCGCCGGCGTCGTGAATCGCGCCGTCAACGCCGCCACCGCCGAGCAAAGAGGAATTTGCCGCATTGACAATCGCATCAACAGATTCGCGCGTAATATCGCCGACTTTAATTTCTACGCGATTATTTAGGAAAAACATATTTTTAGTGGTGAACGGTAAGTGAAGGAAAGTATTCTTTAAATACACTCGACATCAATTTACAACTTATAAACTATCTTCTGCAACTTACCATTTACCACTTATTTTAACGGTTCGATGTTGATTTCGTCGAACATAGCTTGGCGGCGCAGAGTTTCGGCGAGCCGTTCGGCGCGGCTGCGATTCAAAATATGACCGGAGGCACGGCAGGAAATTTCAAAAACGCCTTCGTCGAGCGCGGCGATTTCCAAATCGCTTAAAGAAATTCCGCTCGTTACGCGAATGTCTTCAAAGTTTTGAATCCTAAATTTTCCCGTTTGCTCGACAAAATCTTCGATAAACGGGTCAATCAAGGCGTGTTTGGCTTCTTCTATTGTTTGGTAATTTCCCTCGACTATTAAACAAAAATCACCGACTCGTTTGTTGTTCATAATTTTCGACCGCTTTGCTTCTCGGCGGTTTATTTCTTATCATTTCAAAGCAATATCTTACTATAAAGGAAATTACAAACAATAATGATAATACCCGTCGATTGGACTGATGAAGGCGTTAAAATGCTTGACCAGCGCCTGCTGCCAACGGAAGAAAAATGGCTGATTTTGAAAAGTTACACGGAAGTCGCCGACGGCATCCGCGATATGGTCGTGCGCGGCGCTCCGGCAATCGGCGTATCAGCCGCTTACGGAATTGCGTTAGGCGCAAAACAATTTGTCGGAACGTCGGTCGAAGACCTCGAAGATGAATTGGATTACATTTGCGACGTGATGGGAAAGACGCGCCCGACCGCCGTTAATCTTTTCTGGGCGATTGACCGGATGAAGCGGACTTTTGCGAAAGCAAAATCAGAAGGCAAGTCGGTGTCGGAAATCAAGCATGTTTTAGTCGAAGACGCCAAAGCGATACACACTGAAGATATAGAATCGCAGCGTTTAATAGCGCAATTCGGAGGCGAATTATTAAAAGACGATTCGGTTGTTTTAACGCACTGCAACGCGGGCGCGCTTGCCACCGGCGGTGTTTGGGGAACGGCGCTCGGCGTCGTGCGCGGCGCGGTCAGTCAGGGCAAAAAAATTTCTGTCTTTGCCGATGAAACCCGCCCGTATTTGCAGGGCGCGCGCTTGACAGCTTGGGAACTTCTGCAAGACGATATTCCCGTAACTTTAATAACCGACAATATGAGCGGGCATATTATGAATCAGGGGAAAATTCACGCCGTCGTCGTCGGCTCTGACCGCATTGCGGCAAACGGCGATGTCGCCAACAAAATCGGAACTTATATGGTCGCTGTATTGGCACGTCGGCATAATATTCCTTTTTATGTTGCCGCGCCGCTTTCAACCGTCGATTTAAAGTGTCCGACGGGCGAGCAAATTCCGATTGAAGAAAGAAACATCAGAGAAATCACGCATATGAAAGATATTCAGCTTGCGCCCGAAGGAATCGAGGTGAGCAATTATGCTTTCGACGTGACTCCTAACGACCTTGTTACAGCAATCATTACGGAAAAAGGCGTGGCGCGCGCGCCGTTTGCGGAAAGTTTGAAAAAAATGTTTGAAGAATGAATCGGCAGAATCTGAATGGTTTAATAATTTCTTTAAATTGTGTTATCGGCGGATTTCTATTGCCGGAACGCCGCCGATAAAATTCAGCATCCGATTGGCAATGGCTTCAGCGCGCGATTTGGCAAATTCGGCTCGCTCGCCGCTGTAAAATTCGTCAACCGTTCCGCGAAAAATTTCCAGCCAGCGCTGAAAATGTTCGCGCTGCAACGGGGTTTTGAGATTTAATTCACCGTGAATCTGCAGAGGATTGCGCCCGTGCTTTTGATAATCGCGCGTGCCGAAAAGCAACGTTTCCCAAAAATCCCCGATAATCGGTAAATGAAGCTCTAAATCTAACTTTGCGACATCGTTGAAAATATAGCCTAAAAGGTCGTCTGTCATTGCTTTTGAGTAAAAGCGATTCATCAATACGTCGATGTCCGCGCGCGTTTCAATATCTTTTTTCATACTTCCAATTTCAAATTTTGTCTAGTCAAAATCGTTCCCAAAACAAACAGCAAAACGAGTTTTATCGCGTCGAACAAAATGTAAATAAAATGAAGATTCGATTGCGGAGCGTAGTCTCCGTTTATTACTAGAACCGCCCGCTCATCTAAAAGCGGCAACAGCCAGACTGTTTGCAAAAACAGCAAGACGGCGATGAGTCTAAAAGCGGCAGAGGCGATTTTGTTTTTCGGTTTTGCTTTAACAAATGAGATCAACATCAAAATCGCAAGAATAATTTCTATTTTATTGAGCGCGAAAAACACGAGTCGCCCGATTCCCAAGCCTAAAGGAATCGTTATATTCGGCGCTTGAAATTTCAAGGGCGTTTCGATAAACGAGATGCCGACGATGAGTCCGAACCAGACGAATGCAGCACTGATTTGCAGAACACGAAAAAACATTTTTCGATTATAAACTAAAGAAAATTCTTAAAGAAAGAAGCGGCAGTAATAAACGAGATAAAAACAAAACACCAAATTCTTTTTTCGCCTTAACTGAACCCGCGTCAATTAGTTATTAAGAAGCCGAAAAGCTGCGCGTTTCAGCTTGAATTTAAATCGTAAATCGAACATACTTGCAGGCGTTAAATTAACTCTCAAACGTTGAGAATTGAACATTACCTATTTTCCGCTGTTACCCGGAAAGGTTAGTTTGATTTACTTTACATTTAAATCGGCATCAGGGCTTCGCCGGTTGTAAATGCCTTTCCAAGTCCGCAGTGCTGCACAGCTTGACCGAAACCCAAAGCCCGTAAAATAGGAAAAATATGAAAAAGAAAATGTCTTTTGTAGCATCGTTGCTTGTTTTCACGCTCTGCTTCACGTCATTTGGATTTGAAGTTAGCAGCGCTTCCATTGTAACAGTCAACCGGAACAAAAAACTTTTTTCAGCCGCCCGGACGGGCGCTGTTTTAAGAAACGTTCAGGCGGACAGAGACAATTTTGCCGGCGGCAAATTTTCACCCGATTTGCAGAGCCGCGTAAAATCTTCAAGAAACGGCGGTAAAGAAAAAGTAAAAGTTATCGTGCAAAACGGCAACATCAACGACGCAAGATTGTTGCAGGTTCTGCGCGATAACCGTGTAAAAGTCAAAGGCAGAATGCGCGGCTTGAATATGCTGGCGCTAGAACTCCCCGTGAGTTTAATCGAACAACTTGCCGCTTCCAGTGAGAATTTGCACGTTTCGCTTGACCGCGAAGTCAAATTTCTCGGTCACGTCGAAGCGACAACCGGCGCAATTGCGGCACGCGCGCAAACTGGAAATAACCAGCTTGACGGCAGCGGCGTCGGAATCGCCGTGCTGGATTCGGGAATTTTCAGCGCGCACGATTCGTTTCTCGGTGCAAACGGCGGCAGCCGGATTGTCGCTCAAGCCGATTTTGTCGGCGACGGAGCGGAAGATAAAAACGGACACGGAACGCACGTTGCCTCGCTTGCCGCAGGCGGCGCAGGACTTGCCGGCGACGGACTTGTCGATTATCGAGGAACTGCGCCGGGAGCAAATTTAATCAACGTTCGCGTGCTGAACGCAAACGGTTCGACGACGGCTTCAAAACTTATCGAAGCGCTTGATTGGGTTTTGGCGAACCGTGCGGCTTACAATATTCGTGTCGTCAATTTAAGTCTGGGAGCGACTGCCGTCGAATCTTATCGCAACGATCCTTTATGCCGTGCGGTTCGCAGATTAGCGGACGCCGGAATCGTAGTTGTCGCGGCGGCTGGCAACGACGGTAAAGACGCTAACGGCACCAAAATTTACGGCGGAATTCACGCGCCCGGAAACGACCCTTCGGTTATAACTGTCGGAGCGACAAATAGTTTTACGACCGACGCGCGCGACGACGACGCGGTTACGACTTATAGCTCGCGCGGACCGACGCGCTCTTTTTATACTGACGCCGACGGAGTTAGAAGATACGATAATTTAATTAAGCCCGACATTGTTGCGCCCGGTAATAAACTCGTCGCGGCGGCGTCTAAAATTAATCATATTCTCGATAACAATCCGGCTCTGCTGTTTAGAGATAGTGGCAATGATAATACAAAACTCATGACGCAGAGCGGAACGTCAATGGCTGTGCCGGTCGTATCCGGCTCGGTGGCGATGATGCTTCAGGCTAATCCGAATCTGACGCCGAATATGGTCAAAATGGTTTTGCAGTATTCGGCTCAACCGCTTGCAGGAGCAAACTATTTCGAGCAGGGCGCAGGCGAGTTAAACGTCGAAGGCGCGGTTCGCATCGCTGGAAATATACGTCAGGATTTAAACAATTCGACGCCGCTCAATACGCCGATGCTGACCGCATCCTTGCCCGAACACGCTTCGACCGTTGGCGGCACGCGCTTTCAATGGTCAGGCGGAATTATCGCCAATTATGTAACCATTACGGGAACAAGCCTGATTTCAAATTACCAAAGAATTTACAACACGGGAACAATTCTCGGCGACGGCGTGGTGCTGACTGACGGCACGATTTTAGGTGACGGCACAATTCTTGGAGATGGAACGATTTTAGGCGATGGGACGATTCTCGGAGATGGAACGATTTTAGGCGACGGCGTAGTTTTAACCGACGGGACAATTTTAGGCGACGGAACGATTTTGGGCGATAGTTACCAAACCTTAACGGTCGGAAGTTTGTTTTGTCAGTCAGGTGTTTTGTTCAATCCTAATATGTTAATGAGCGACGGGACGATTCTCGGAGATGGAACGATTTTAGGCGACGGAACTATTCTGGGTGATGGAACAATTTTAGGCGACGGGACGATTCTCGGCGACTGATAATAGGCATTCATCTTTAAAAGACCCTTCAATGCTTTTTGTAAGATTTACTTGCGCTAAGGCATTGAAGGGCATTATATTATATAGAGGTTGAAAGTTTTAATCTGCAAAGTTTAGTCACATCCTCCAAAACTACGGTTCTACTCATAAATTTAAAGTTCTTCAAGTTGATGAAAAATAATCATCGGCTTGTTTTGTTTTATATTTATTTTAGAAAAATAATCCCGCTCGTAGGTTTAGCGATTTATCTTTTTTATATCATTGCAGACAATTGTGAAAAATTACGAGCCAAACTGAATGTCGAATAACAAAGCAAAATATTTCTTAATCGGGATAATTACCATCGGAGCAATAATTTGTTCTCTGGCTGTGTATTATCTGCCGATTGCTAAATTCGATTTTGGTTTACTTTTTTTGTCGGCAATTACCATATTTTTTTCCTCGCGCCTTTCAATTCATTTTCCAAACTCGAAAGTGCATTTTATGATGGGAGACGCGCTGATTTTTCTTACATTTTTGCTTTACGGCGGTGAAACGGCGATTGTTTTGGCAGGAGCGGAGGCTTTCTGGACTTCTCTAAGATTAAAGAAACAAGGCGTTTTTACGAAATTCTCGACCGTTCTGCAAAACACCGGAATTATGGCTTGCTCGACGGCAGGCACTTACGCCGTCGTTCTTCTTTATTCATATTTCTTAAATAGACCGATAGATTATAATAATCCGGCAGAATTCTTTTCTCTACTCGGATTGATGGCGCTCGTTCAATTTTCGGCGAATAATTTTATTACGGCTTTAGGCGGCGCGCTGAAAACGGGGAACAGCTTTTTGAAAACGTTTATTGATAAATGTTTGGGAAGCTCGGTTTTGTATATTGTCGGCGCGGCGGTTGCCGGATTAGCATTTAAGCTGATTGAAAATATCAGCGGGTTTGCCGTTTTAATTGCCGCCTTTGTTATCGGACTGCTTTATCTAACGTATCGCCATTATATTGCCGAAATAAAACTGCGTCAGGAACAAGCCGAGCGATCAGAACGCGAGCGTATGGAAGCCGAAAGCCGACGCCTCCAAGATGCCGAGCGGCATTTGGAAGAAATGCGCCAATCGCAGAAAATGGAAGCTATCGGCACGCTTGCCGGTGGCGTCGCGCACGATTTCAACAATCTGCTGACGGTGATTCTCGGTAATACAGAACTTGCCGTCGGGAAACTTCAGCCCGGAGACCCCGTGCGCGTTCGTCTTGAAGAAGTCGAAAAAGCCGCCAACCGCGCTGCCGCGCTGACGCGCCAATTGCTCGCCTTTAGCCGGCGACAAAAGATGGAGCGCCGCATTATCAATCTCAATCACTCTATCGGCGAGATTGTAAAACTCCTGAATCGTATTATCGGCGCGGATATTGAAGTAAAGGTAAAGGGCGACCCGAATTTGTTGTCTGTTTTTGCCGATGCAGCGCAGGTTGAGCAGGTTATTATGAATTTGGCGGTCAATGCACGCGACGCAATGCCGCAAGGCGGCAGGCTTACTATTGAAACAAACAACATCGCTGTAGATGAAAAAAATCAGAGCCAATATCCTTACGCCCAAGCAGGCAGATATGTGCAGATTATTGTAAGCGACACGGGAAGCGGAATAGATGAAGAAACGCAAAAGCGAATCTTCGAGCCGTTTTTCACGACCAAAGAAGTCGGCAAAGGAACGGGTCTCGGACTTTCGATGGCTTACGGTATCGTCAAACAGCACGACGGTTATATCAATGTCGAAAGCGAAATCGGACGGGGCGCAACTTTCAGAATCTTTCTGCCGGTTGCCGAAAATAAAGTTGAAAACCAGACGCCTGCAATGCAGTTTCCTTTTCGCGGCGGAAGCGAAACGATTCTAGTCGCCGAAGACGAAGAGTCTCTACGAAATTTGGCAAAAGATATTCTTGAAGGATTTGGCTATACTGTATTGCTGGCGAAAAACGGAGAAGAAGCCGTCGAAATGTATGCGGCAAACCGCGAACGGATAGATATGCTTCTGCTTGACGTGATGATGCCCCGAATGGGCGGCGCGGAAGTTTACGAACGGATTCGGTGTTTAGACCAAGACATTCCGCTGATTTTTATGACCGGATATAATTCCGAGATTGTGCAGAGCCGATTTGCCAAGCAGAAAAGGGTAATTGAAGAATCAGGCGCGGCGGTTATTCAAAAACCGTATAGCCCAAAACAATTGGAAAGCAAAATCCGCGAGGCTCTAGCCGTGCGCGAGAAGAAATGTCTGCCGGTTGAAATCATCGGCTAAAGGGGAGAAATAAAAAATGGTAAATATCTTACTTGTCGAAGACGAAGAACAATTGCGTTCGATGCTCAAAGAAGTTCTGCAAGGCGCGGGTCACGAAGTCAGAGAAGCTGAAAATGGGAAGGTAGCAATGAACCTTTTTGCCCGGCAGCCGGCGGATTTAGTCATCACCGACTTAATTATGCCGGAAAAAGAAGGATTGGAAATCATCAGAGAATTAAAGCGCAGCAATTTGAACGTTAAAATTATAGCAATTTCTGGCGGCGGTCGAAACGACGCGCAGGATTATTTAGAATTAGCAAGAAGATTCGGCGCCGACCATATTCTCGCTAAACCTTTTTCTAACCGTGAGATTTTAGATGTAGTTGACAAGTTGGTTGAGCTTTAAGGTCAAAAAGAATTTTTAAGATCTTAAAATGCAAAAGTTCTGTATTTTATATTTAATTTCTCCGCTTTATCCATTTCGCACCAATTTGAAAAATTAAAATAATTTAAGATGAATTCCTGATTGACTACTAAAAAACACTCGCACAAGCTATAAGATTCCATCCAGTTATTCGATAATAACCGAGCTATTTCCAAAGACAAGATTAATTACAAATCTTGTCTTTATAATTTTAAATTTTGTTGCAAAAATCAAAATGTTGTGTTATGTTAAACACCGGGCATGCCTTTTCAACAATTTTTATCAAATTTGGAATTTAGGATTTTCATGGAAGAAACGAACTTTTTATCATCTGAACAAGGTTTTTCACTAGTCGAATTGCTGATTGTGATAGTTATCATTTCTATCCTTACTACTATAGCAGTTCTAGGGACAGCTTCGACAAAACTTTTCGCCGCCGATAATCAGGCGCTGGCGATAACGGATATTCTTCAAGAAGCCAGACAAAAAGCCTTAACTGAGCGAAAAACTTTGCGTGTGGAATTAAACGACACTAAGAAACAAATTCGCTTGATAGATGAAAACAATACTACTAGCACGGCGGCGGACGATAAAATTATTCGGTCGAGTAGTTTTGACCCGGCAACTTCGGTCGGGACAAAACCGGCAAATATAGATCCTGTTTACAGTGTTCTACCGCAAAGCGGCTCGCCCGTTCCAGAAATGCAATATACGCAAACCAATTATTTGTTAAGTCAGAACGATCAAGTCAAAACGCTTCGATTTACCAAAACCGGAGAAGTTGTCGACGGCGGAACGGACAATCTGGGCACGGGAGCAATCAATACCGGCGCGACTATTTACGTTTATAACGGTGCCAGCGGAAGCAAATCAAGCATTGTGCGGGCGATAACCTTGAGCGGAATTACCGCCGCAGCACAGCTTTTCAAATGTCAAACTAACGCACAGGGAATTTGCACATCATGGGCAAAATAAAAAATTACATCGGCTTGAAACCGAACGTCGCCTCGAAAAACAAGGGCGAAAAGGGTTCGACTTATATCGAAGTTATTGTTTCGATAGTCATTTTAACTGTCGGACTTCTGGCGATGCTCTCGGCTTTGACTTACGCCCTTTTATACGAGCAGGAAGCCGAGAAAAAGACGCGCGCAAAAGAAATCGCCAGCTCGATGGTGGAAAGTATTTTTGCTATCCGCGATATACAGGCTAAGGATAATCTCTCTATTAGCGGTTGGGACGCCATTCAGATAAAAGCCACCGGCAACACCGGCATATTTATCGATGGTTGGTTTCCGGTTCGTGAAGATCCTGGAGCGGACGGAATCTACGGAACTACCGATGATTCCTGTGCTGCGACCGGAAACTGTACGACCTCGCCGATTGTTGACGGATATGAGCGAAGTATCGCTATTACCGATGTTGTCGAAAACGGTATTGCGCGAAAAAGGCGTATTGATGTAAGTGTCCGTTATAAAACAGTGGGAGGCATTTATCGGCAAGAAACGTTATCAACAATTATTGCCAATTTGCCGATGAACTAAAAAGACTTGGTTAATCTGCTTAACCTAATTCCATAATGACCATAAACAATAAAAATTCATTTGCTTCGTCTAAAAGCCATGCAGGAACAAACCGGAATATCGCAGGATTTTCTTTGATTGAAGTCATAGTAGCAATGATGATTTTTCTGGTAGTGATGGCTGCAGTTTACCAGGTAATGAGAATCGCGCTGATTCAACGAAATACGATCAGCACGCGCATTGACGCCGTGAAAAGCGCGCGCATCGCGCTTAATTATATTCGGCGCGACGCTATCAATGCCGGTCTCAGTTACCACAACGTCGGCGGGCTTACGCCAGTTGGCTTTGTCAATAATCTGGTCGGCATGACCGACGTTGATGGAGACAGGGATATGCTGACCGGCATTATCTCCGGCAACGATGTTTCGACCAATACATTAAATACGACGCCGAACGCTAAAATGGATTCGATTGGATTTGTCACGCGGGATTTGACATTTAACAACGGCGATCTCATCAACATTACCGGCACTACTGTGTCAGGCACGGACGTAACAGTACAAACTACTGCCGGGCAAGCCGCCGTTTGTAAACCGTTTGACCTCTATCTGATAGTGCCTAGCGACACCAGTCAAGTCATCGGATTAGTAACGGCTGTTCCGTCAACCAGTTCCTTTAAATTGGGATACGGCACTGCTGTCGACCCGTTAAAGGTTAATCAATCGGCAAGCGCCACGGTTGCAAATGATAAAAGCATGTTGACGAGTGCGGGTATTACCGGCACGCTCAAGAAAATCAATCTCGTAACTTATAGCGTCAGGTCGGACGGCACGCTGCTGAGAAAAACCTACGGCAACAATACCGGACAACCCATTGACCAGCAAATTCAAACTCACGAGTTGATTTACAACGTCCAAGATTTTCAAATCTCTTACCTGATGGATGATGGAACGCTAACGAATGACCCGACTTCAAATAATAACGGTCAAGTCAATCAACAAAAAATGAATCAGGTCATCGAGATGGAAATAAGTATCACGGTTCTGCCCAACAAAATCGGTTTGCAGATTTCGACGCCGGTAACAATTAAGGAAGTTATCAGCGCCCGTAATCTGCGTTATACGGTTAATTAATTTAGTTTAAGGTGTTTTTAAAAGTGTGGTATATGAAAAAAGATATAGAAACAGCCGAGAAAAATTTCGACACGAAAAATGAGCGCGGAGTATCGCTGGTCATTACATTATTGGTTATGGTTATGTTGCTTGGATTCGTCGCACTGGCGCTTTCGCGCACGTCTTCCGAAGCGCAAGTCTCTTATAACGATGCCGCCGAAGCTAAGGCGCTGGCAGCTTCAGAGGCAGGTTTAGAAGACACGACGCGCGATTTTGCGACCGTCTTGGAAAACAAGCTAAACCCGACCAATACCGATGTTCAAAAAATCAAGGATAACGTTGTTAACGGTTTTGACACAACTTACGATATGACCAAAACCTTGACACCTATCGGCAGTTCAAAATTAGTAGTAATTCCTCAGGGAGAATTTCAGGGTTTATACAGCTTGCGCGACGAATGGCAGATTAACGTAAACGCACGCGAAAAAAACACGGACGTTCAAGTCGAAACGATGCGACGGTTTTACAATAACCGTATTCCGCTTTTCCAATTCGGCGCTTTTTATCAGGACGATTTGGAATTAAATCGCCCGCCGCTGTTTACCTTCAGCGGGAAGGTTCACACCAACAGCAATATTTTTATTAGTTCATCACAATTAAGTTCGGGCGGCGGTATTTTCTTTAAGTCGAAAGTTACGGCGGCAGGCGAGGTAGTCAACGATATTTGGAAAACCGCCACAAAACTGGCTTCGCCGACAGACGATAACGGAGATGTTTATTTTCCGAATGCAAGCGGCGTCAACCAGCAGCTTACGGTCGGCAACGGCAGCGTTAAATGCACGGTCGGAACCGGCACGGGCGGCGTCCTAAAGGATATTAACGGGCGCGGTCGTCCGTATCCGTATCCGAATTGCACGAAAAATGCCAACTGGGTCAATTACTCGAAAAAGTTTGATGGGAATTTGCAGGCGAATACGCCGGAACTGCGATTGCCGGTTGACCGGCTGAATGTTCCTTTAATCGAAATTATGCGCCGCGGCAGACTTGTCGGTGACAAGGCAAATGAAAACGGCAGCGTCGTTGCTGTATCAACTGCGACGCAGGACAATGACGTAGTTTCCAAAGAACGTTACGCCAACAAACAGGGTATTCGTATTTCTTTAGCCGATTCCAAAGACAAACTGCCCGGTTGCGCGAGTATAACAATAGCGTGCGGCGTTCAGCTTGATGCAAGTTTGAATATTGACGGTAGTCGCGGTTACCAACCGCTTCCGATGTCAGATAACGCGACTTATAAAACTACTGCAGTCAACGGTAATCGTCTTGCTATCAGCGGCAGAGGAACTTGGATTAAAGTCGAAAAAGTTGATTTCGATTATGACGCCAGTGTGCCGGTTACAACCGACATTACCGAAGATTTTTTGAGTTTAGGAATGACTGAGCCGGTAACGGATACTAATTTTAAGCTGATGACCAATTACATTTCAGGGCAAGACAGCCGTTCGATTATTAAAATTCAGCATTTCTTTGTCGCTGGAACAGCTTTGCCAGACCCTTCGGCAACATCGTATGTAACGAGTCCGACAATGTCGAGCCAGAGTTACAATTTTGTCGGTCGTTATAAAGCCACTTCCGGCAATGCAGATTTGTTACCTACATCTCCCTGCTACAATTTTATAGGCACTCATAAAGGAACTTGCGCGAACGGCGACGCCTTCGCCGCGCCGCTTGTCGGAAGCGGTTCGACAGCAGCATCGAGCGAGGAGTATCAGCATTACAAATTAGTTTGTATTAATAACGGCACAAATTGTACAAATCTGGCTAACGGAAATAACGGCACCGGAACCGGAAACGGGCAGGGCGGCAACACAAACAACGTTGGTTATATCGTCGTGCCGTTCCCGATTCAAATGTATGATTCGCGCGAAGGTAATCGCGTCGATTCGAGCAGCGGCGTTAGTGCCGGTTTCGTTTACAAAAACGGCGTAATGAGTTTAATTGATATTGACGTTGCCAATCTGCGGGAATTCTTCAAAGGAACTTGGAACGGTAAATTCCCCACAACGACGCCCTTTGCAATCAGCAACGGTGGCGTCGGGCTGAAAAGCACTGATATACCCGACAATCGCGGCTGGGTTTTGTATGTTTCCGACCGTCGCGGCGATGCCGATTTCGACGGGCGTTACACGATGGAGGATGTTAATCCTACAGGATCGCTTGTTGACGAAGATTTGAATGATAACGGTGTAATTGATTCTGATTATGTGAAAGAAGCGCCAACTCAAAACTCTAAGGTCGAAGCCGGCTTGTCGGCTGTTACCGACCACCAATACTACCGACGCGGAGTTCGCCTTATCAACGGCACGACGATTCCCGGCAATTACGACACGACAACACCGGCAAATACTGAAGGTTTTACATTCGCATCGGAGAACGGCATTTATGTTAAGGGAAATTATAACACCACTAACGTTACACTTTCGGGCACCACGGCTCCGGCTGATGCAAACAACTATTTTCCGCACGATACTGCATTGCATATTCCCGCATCGATTGTCGGTGACAGCGTAACGATTTTGTCGAATTCTTGGAACGATGCCAATAGTTTTACTAATGCTTTTGATACAACCCAGCGAATCGCTTCCAACACTCAAGTGCGTTTTGCGATGATTGCAGGCGATTCGCTGACTAATCGCACTGCCAGCAGCACGAGCGGCGATTTTGACGGTCTCAACGGCGGTCTGCATAATTTTATGCGATTTGTCGAAACTTGGAACGGGAAGCGCTTCAATTATTCAGGTTCGCTTGTCAATCTTTATAATTCATTCAACAACAACGGAAAATGGAAATGCTGCACGACCGTCTATACGCCGCCGACGCGCGATTGGACTTTCGACAATTCCTTTAACGACCCGAATCGCCTGCCGCCCGGCTCGCCGTTCGTGTATTATCTTTCGTTTACCGGCTTCCAAAGAGTTAATCAGTGATGTTTTCTAATTGGAAGAAATCTAATTTGTAGTAAAAAGGTTCGCCGAATTACAACAAATAAAATAAGCAGAAAAGTAAATGCCCAGACGGCTCAAACTGTCTGGGCATTTACTTTTTCACCGCCAAAGTATTTTCTTGTTTTAAGATTTATAGAAAAACACTCGTTAATTTTTTGATGCCGCAATTAAATTTACCGTCAAAGCTGGCAAAAGACGACCGGAATGTTCTAAAATTAAAATCTCGGGACTAATAGACATTTATCCAAACTAAAAAATCAGTTTAGATTAGAGAATTATCAAAAGAATATGCAAGAATTTTCAGACCAGATGCCGGCGGACATTACGATTTACCCGATGGTGCCAATCCGCGACGTAGTTATTTTCCCGTTCACGAAAGTCGCCTTTAAAATCGGTCGACCTAGTTCGGTCAAAGCCTTAGAGCAAGTAATGTCGGGCGAGAGAAATATTTTTCTCGCTACCCAACACGACGCCACCATCGACGAGCCGAACCCGGAACAGATTTATAAAGTCGGAACTTTGGGAAGAATTTTGCAGGCGCAAAAGCAGGACAACGGGCAGATAAAAGTCGTCGTCGAAGGACGCGAGCGCGGAATGGCTGTCCGCTACGAGCAGGATGAAGAGGGAATTTTCACCGCTTTAGTGCGCAAAATTCCGTCGATTGACGAATCCGGTTATAGAACCGACGGGCTTCTGCAAAAACTCCATACATTAGTTGAACAATTCTTGCGCGTCGCGCCGGACGCTTATACGGACGCGCTTCACGCATCGCTTCGCGGAATTTCCGCCGCGCAGATTGCCGATGCGATGAGTTCCCATCTGCGTATTGCCGTTGATGAAAAACAGCTTCTGCTCGAAACTTTTTCCGTCCAGGAACGCCTGCAAAAGCTGGTCGAACTACTCGAAGTCGAGATTGATAAAAAACAGCTCGACCGCTCGGTTCATTCGCGCACGAAAAAACAGATGGACAAACACCAGCGCGAATATTATCTAAACGAGCAAATCAAAGCGATTCACAAAGAACTCGGACGCAAGGACGATAAGGCGGAATTAGACGAACTCAAGAAAAAAATCGAAGAAGCCGGAATGACGGAAGAAGCGCGAGAGAAGGCTTTGCAGGAATTTGCGCGACTCGAAGCAATGCCGCCGATGTCTGCCGAAAGCACGGTTTCGCGCACTTATTTAGATTGGCTGATAAACGTTCCTTGGAAAGAAGCATCCGAAGAAATCAACGATTTATCCGAAGCCGAAAGAGTTTTGAGCGAAGACCATTACGGCTTAGAAAAAATCAAAGAGCGCATTTTGGAATATCTAGCCGTCCGCCAATTAGTCAAAAATCCTAAGGGAACGATTCTCTGTTTCGTCGGCGCGCCCGGCGTCGGCAAAACTTCTCTCGGCAAATCAATCGCCAACGCGACGGGCAGAAAATTTGTTCGTTTATCATTAGGCGGCGTTCACGACGAAGCCGAAATTCGCGGACATCGCCGAACGTATATCGGCGCGCTGCCCGGACAAATCGTTCAACTAATGAAGCGCGCCGGAACGGTAAATCCCGTAATTCTCCTTGATGAAGTCGATAAACTCGGCAAGGATTTCCGCGGCGACCCGTCGTCTGCATTACTCGAAGTCCTCGACCCGGAACAAAACAATACTTTCCGCGACCATTATTTGGATGTGGATTACGATTTATCAAATGTTTTCTTTATCGCCACGGCGAACGTTTTGCACACGATTCCGCCCGCGCTGCAAGACCGTCTGGAAATTTTAACTCTTTCCGGCTACACCGAGCGGGAAAAAGCGGAAATTGCCAAGCGTCATTTG
>JALYZF010000188.1 GCA_030948995.1 Acidobacteriota bacterium | reverse complement strand
AATTTCTGGACGTTTATCTGGATTGCCGCGCCGCCGATAATAATCGGGACGCTTATTTCTATCGGCTGGACTCTGCTCGGGCGGGAAATTTTTTCCGGCGGAGCAGCGCGGCGAAGTGAAGAGTTGGTTGGTTATTATCTTTTCAATTGGCTCGGCGGAATTTTAATCTGGCTAACGGAGACGGTCGCAACCTTGACGGTGATGGGCGGCGCGTCGAGAAATTTTGTTCGCCATTTGTTGTTTGGCGAGCCGGTCAGTTTTGGCGAAACTTATAAAAACACGGCGAAAAGACTCGGCGGTTTAATCGTCGCATCGATTTTTATTACGATTCTGGTTGGTTTCATCGGTATAATTGTCTTTTATTTCGGAATGTTCGTCGGTGTTATTGCGGTGGCAATCGCAGTTATGGCTTTCAGCTTTTCGCCGTTTGTCGCCGTTATCGTTTCGCTCGTTTTGGGGTTGGCGGTTTTATGCGGCGCGCTCTGGCTATTTTTCCTTATCGCTTCGCGTTTCGCATATGTTCCGCAAGTGATGCTGGTCGAAGGACAAGGCGTTTTTTCAGCCGTCGGGCGCAGCACGGCTTTAGCGAGCGGCAACGTCAAACGACTTGCCGGATTATTTATTTTCACGACGGCTGCGACATATTCGGCTCTCGCGCTTTTTTATATCCCGCTCGGTTGGTATGCTTGGGCAAACGGCGTCGAATTGTTTACTTTCGATACCGATGCGATTCCCGCGTGGTATCAGATTGCCAGCCAGTTTGTCTGGCAGGCTAGTTTGATTCTGCTGATGCCGACGTGGATGATTGGACTTTGCCTTCTGTATGTCGACGAGCGCGTGCGGCACGAAGGTTATGATATTGAACTGATGGCGGCGCAGCATTTGGGCGAGATTCCAGCCGTTCCGCAGCAGTTCGTCAATCCTTTGCATCCGGCGCTGGCAAATCGGAAACTGCCGAATCCATCGGCGCGCAAGAAGAATTCTCCGATGACGACGCTCGGACTGAAATAAAATTTAATTACAGACGAAAATTTGAAACTCCACAATCCCAAAATTCATAATCCGAATTTTCGAGCGGCTAAAATTTCAAGTGGCTTCGGCGTTTTTCTGTTTGTTTTTTGCACTGCAATTTTGCCGTCGGCAATCTGCGGAAAAACTCTGGCAAAATATCGCGCGGATGTAAAAAACGCAAAGATTTTGGTTCAGGCTTTAATTTACACGGACGACGATGAAGAAATGTCTCCGGCAGAATACGCCGAATACAAACGCGCAACACTCGCCGAAATTCGCGCCGAGATGCCTGCGATTGAAAAAATCGAGTGGCAAGGAACATCCGTCGAAACAAACAACAAATGGCTGACCGACGATTTAAATGAGTTTGAAAAAGAACCGCCGGATTCGCCAAGACGCGAGGCGATTTTAACCGAAGCGAGCGAGCGGCTCGAAGCAATCGGGCAGAAATTAAACGAGACGGAAAATCCTTCCGCATCGAATCGCGCAAAAGACGAGGACAAACAAAAACTGGCGGAAATTTTGCGCCGCGAGGAATATACCAAACCCGAAGAGCCGAAAGAAAGTCTTTTCCAGCAGTGGTGGCGAGAATTTAAAGAATGGCTGGCGAAGATGTTTCCGCACCCGGATATTCCCGCGCCTCAAGCGCCGTCCGGCTTTCAATCTTTATCATTTATTTTACAAATGCTACTTTACGCGCTGGTTTTAGGCGCAATCGGTTTTTTAATTTACCGTTTCGCGCCGTTTCTTGCGCAGAAATTTAAAACAAAAGAAAAACGGGAAAAACGCGAGCGCGTTATTTTAGGCGAGCGTCTTGCGGACGACGAGACGGCGCAAAATCTTTTCGACGAAGCCGAACGCCTTGCGAGCGAAGGCAATCTGCGCGGCGCGATTCGCAAAGGCTACATCGCAGTTTTATGCGAACTCGCCGACCGAAAAATTATCGGCTTGGCGCGCCATAAAACAAACCGCGATTACCTGCGAGACGTTCGCCGCGAACGCACTATCTACGAAAATATGAACGGCTTGACCGCAAATTTCGAGCGGCATTGGTATGGCTCGGATTCGGTCGAGGAAAAAGATTGGAACGAATTTAAGAACGGATATAAGCGGGTAATTACAAGATAACAATTACGAATTTCAAATTACGAATTACGAATGAAGCAAACTTTTCGTAATTCGTAATTTGAAATTCGTAATTAAAATTTATGCGGCAAAAGTTTCTCATATTTCTGGCGTTAATTTTTCTGGTAATTCTGCTCGTCGCGCTGAATGCCGCGACTTACGTGCGGAAGGAAAAAGTGCCGGACAACGAGTTTTACCCGAACCGTTCGACTTATAATGCCGGCGCGACCGGAACGCGCGCTTTGTATGATTTGCTGTCTGAAACGGGCAGACGAGTTTCGCGCTGGCAAGAGCCTTTTTCTGCGCTTGCGTCAAACGGTAAAAACAGCCCGTCAACTTTTGTCGTCGTCGGGCAGGTGCGCCGCGAATTTAACGACAAGGAAATAGAACAGCTTTTGCACTGGGTCTCCGAAGGCGGAAAATTAGTAATTATCGACCGCGAGCCGACGAGCGAATTGATTAAAACTACGGCGGACTGGCAGGTTTCCGCCGTCGAGCCGAAAGGTTCGTCAATTGATGTCGACCCGTCCGACGCTTTTGGAATTGACTCGTCGAACCAGCAAAGTATGATTGGAAAAACTGCCGTAGCAAAACCCGTTCAGCCGACAAGTTTCACGCAAAAGATAACCGCCGTTCAGCCGTCGCGCTTGTCGTCTTCGATAAAAATCGAGCGGTTTGCCGACGGCAAAACTTCAACAAAAAAGATAAATCCAATTCAAAAATTTCCTTCGCCGCCGACGCCGGCAGCAAAACCGCTAGACCTGAACGAGAAAAAACAATTTAAGGTCGGGCAAAGCAGCGAGGAAATTGCTTTAGAGAGTTTGCCTGCGCCACCGCCTGTCAAAGCGACAAATTCAAATCAGCAGGTTAACGGCGTCAAAGGAACAATTTCAGCGCCGCCAAATGGCGCTTCAAGCGAAGAAAACAAACTGCAAACGCCCGCGCCGGTCGTTCATCTTGCCGATGGCGAGAAAAATCTGCTGGTCGATTTCCCTTTCGGCGCGGGACAAATCGTTTTTTTGTCCGACCCGTATATCGTCTCAAACGGCGGAATCAATCTGGTTGACAACGCACAGCTTGCCGTTAATATTTTGACTTCGCGCGAAGGAGTTATTTCTTTCGACGAATATCATCAGGGTTTCGGCTCAAACCACAATCTCCTTTTCGAGTATTTTTCGGGAACGCCGGTCGTCGCTATTTTTCTACAACTTGCCGCGCTCATTGCCTTAATTTTATTCGCGCAGAGCCGTCGTTTCGCGCGCGCGCTGCCGGAAAGCGAACCGAATCGTCTTTCAAAGCTCGAATATGTTTCGGCAATGGCGGAATTGCAGCAGCGCACGAAAGCGTTTGATTTGGCGATTGAAAATATCTACACGGATTTTCGGCGGCGCGCGGCAAAATCTTTCGGCGTTGATAATTACGCGGTTTCGCTTCGGGAACTAGCCAGATTCGTTGCCGAAAGGACAAATGGAAACGAGCGCAGCATCGAAAATTTAATGTTCAAATGCGAAGAGATTATTCGCGGCGAGCCGACAAATAAAAAGGAAGTCTTGCAGATTATAAGCCGCTTGCGCGAAACGGAAGAAAAACTTGGATTGCAAAGGCGAAAAACAACACGGCATCGTTTGTAGGGCGAGCGCTTTTTCTCGCCTGAAGCCATCGAAAATTTATCTTAACCGGACAGGGACAAACCTCCACAAAAATTTTATTTTTTATATTGAAAATTTTATGCCGACATATGATTTGATTTTGCTGGTGATTTTATTTTTCATCACAAGCGCGGTCGGCGTCGTAACGGGCAGCAATTCGCTCGTTACCGTTCCAGTGATGTTTCAATTCGGCATCGACCCGAAACTTGCCGTGGCGACGAATATGTTCGGATTGACGTTTATGGCTGTCGGCGCGACGATTCCGTTTTTGCGGCAGAAAGCGATTGATGTCAAGCGTGTTACGCCTTTAATTTTGTTGACGCTTGTCGGCTCGGCAATCGGCGCGGCATTGGTCGGTTTTATTACCGGAAACGCGCTGAAAATTATCGTCTCCGTTTCGATGATTCTGGTAACGATTTTCACGCTTTTCAAACGAGAAGCGGGCGTTAAAAAAACTGAAAACATTGCAAAAGGAACGTTGGTTTTCTCCTACGGTCTGACGTTTGTTTTAGCAATTTACGGTGGTCTTTACAGCGGCGGTTACGTTACTTTGCTGACTGCAACTTGCGTCGCTTTTCTCGGTATGACTTTCTCGGAAGCGGTTGCTTCGACTAAACTTATCAACGTCTTTTCGTCTTCTGTTGCCACCGCTATTTTTATGTGGCAAGGTTTAGTTGATTACAAATTAGGCTTAATTTTAGGCGTTACAATGTTCGTCGCCGCTTACGTCGGCGCAAAAACTGTTACGCGCATTAACGATTTGTGGCTCAGACGAATTTTTCTGGCTACGATTTTAATTTTAGCCGTGAAAACGATTTTTGATTTTATTTAAAATGCTTAATTACACACCAACAACTGTTGCACATATCCAAAACGAGCTTCGCAAAATCATTGTCGGACAGGACGAAGTTATCGAACAAATTCTCGTCGCCGTTCTCGCCGAAGGACACGCACTGCTCGAAGGCGTTCCCGGCACGGCGAAAACTCTAACCGTAAAAACACTGGCGCGAATCATCGGCGCGAAATTCTCACGTATTCAGTTTACGCCCGATTTGATGCCGTCCGATATTACGGGAACAAATGTTTTCAATATGCAGAACTCGGAATTTTCTTTGCGTCCGGGTCCGATTTTCACAGACATTTTGCTCGCGGACGAGATAAATCGCACGCCGCCGAAAACGCAAGCCGCGCTGCTCGAATCAATGGAAGAACGGCAATCGACAATCGACGGCAAACGCTATCGGCTGTCGCCGATTTTCACGGTTCTGGCAACGGAAAATCCGATTGAATACGAAGGAACTTATCCGCTGCCCGAAGCGCAATTGGATAGATTTCTATTGAAAATTTTAATAAATTATCCGTCGCAAGAAGCAGAACTCGAAATCATCTCGCGCTGGGACCAAGGTTTTAACTCGCGTCATTTAGAACAGGTTGACGTGCAGAGTTTGCCCGACTCAAACGCAATTCAAAACTGTCGCGCCGAAGTAAAAGATATGCGAACCGAGCCGGGCGTGCAGAAATACATCGTCGAAATCGTCAATAAAACGCGCACTCATCCGACAATACTTTACGGCGCAAGCCCGCGCGCATCGGTTGCTTTGTTGCTTTGTGCAAAAGCTCTAGCGGCAATCCGCGGACGAGATTTTCCAACGCCTGACGATGTGCGCGATGTGGCGCTTCCGGTTCTTCGTCATCGTCTCGCGCTTCGCGCCGAAGCCGAACTTGATGGCGCAACACCCGACGCCATTATCGCCGACATTATTAAAACCGTTGAAGTTCCTCGATAAACGGTTATAATACTCACTGATAAGGTGAAAGTTATGATAAAAGCAATTCGTGGCAGCACAATCTGATAACTCGACGAACGAGAATTCAAAAAACTTATCGCTCCATACCGCCGACGGCGTGATTGTGGACATCGGGACGGGCGACGGGCGCTTTGTATACAATTGCGCGCGTCAAAATCCGTCGAAGTTTTACATCGGGATAGACGCGAACACGAAACCGTTAGAAAAAATCTCGATGAAAGCGACGCGGAAACCGGCGAAAGGCGGTCTGCCTAATGTTTTGTTTGTTCAAGCCGCTGTCGAAAATCTTCCCGAAGAATTAAACGCGGCGGCAGACGAGATTCACATCCATTTTCCTTGGGGCAGTTTGCTTCGCGCCGTCATTTCGGGCGATGAAAATATCCTTCAAAGTTTGCGCCGCATTTGCGCGCCCGAATGTCTGGTTGAAATTGTCGTCGGCATTGACGAAGAACGCGACAAATCAGAAATCGAGCGGCTGGAACTGCCTCAGCTTTCTTTTGATTATCTTGAAAATGTTTTGATTCCGAAATATGAGGCGACGGATTTTGAGATTTTGGAAAAAGGAATTTTGAATCCTGCCGAATGGTCTAGGCTTGAAACTTCTTGGGCGCGAAAACTTCAAAACGGTCAAAATCGCAAAGTTACATATCTCATTCTTCAAGCAACATAATCTCTTCGGCTTGCAACGAAACGCTTCGCGCTGTCAAAATAAAATGTTATGAAAATCGCAGTGGCAATGAGCGGCGGCGTAGATTCTTCTTCGGCAGCCGCGCTTCTCAAAGAACAGGGACACGAACTCGTCGGTTTTACGATGCAGTTGTGGAATCAACGACGGCACATCAACGTTGATGAAAACGGCGACCCGCTGCCGTCGCGCTGCTGCTCGCTCGACGACGTTTATGACGCTCGCCGTGTTGCCGAAAGTTTAAGCATTCCGTTTTATGTTTTAAATCTCGAAAGCGATTTTGAAAAATCGGTTGTCGAGCCGTTTGTGCAAAGTTATCTGGAAGGCGAGACGCCGATTCCGTGCGTCGCGTGTAACTCGCGTCTGAAATTTGCATCCCTAGATAAATTGGCGCAAAGTCTCGGCTGCGACAAAGTTGCAACCGGACATTACGCGCGCGTCGAATCCGACGAAAAGGTGAATCGCTATCGCCTTTTTCGCGGGCGTAATCATTGGAAAGACCAAAGCTATTTTCTCTGGGAATTGACGCAAGACCAACTCTCGCGCGCTTATTTTCCCTTGGGCGAAATGTTAAAAAGCGAAGTGCGCGACATTGCGCGCGAAGCGAACTTGTATGTTGCCGAAAAGCAGGAATCGCAGGAAATCTGTTTTGTGCCGGACGGCAAATATTCTGAATTTATCGACCGTTATCTCGAACACGAAAACCGCACCGATGAATTGCCCGCGCGCGGCGAAATCGTCAATACAAAAGGCGAAAAACTTGCGGAACACGCCGGAATTCATCGTTACACAATCGGTCAGCGCAGAGGTTTAGGAATTTCAAACGAAAAACCGCTCTACGTCGTGCAAATCGAACGCGCTCGAAATCAAATCGTCGTCGGTGAAGCGGACGAACTCGAATCAATCGAATTTACGGCAAAAGGCGTCAATTGGATTGCCTTTGACGTGCCCGAAGAACCTGTCCGTGCTTTCGTTAAAGTCCGCTATCGTCATGAACCTGCAAGCGCGACAATATACGCTCTGCCGGATAATCGCGCACGAATAGTTTTCGACGAGCCGCAACGCGCCATCACGCCCGGACAAGCGACAATTTTCTACAACGGCGAAGAAGTTGTCGGCGGCGGTTGGATTGTGCGAAATGGATAAATGACTAAATCCGAACTCCGCAAAATCTATCTCGCCAAGCAGAAACAACTTTCGCCGAATCAAAGAAATGAAAAAAGCCGAAAAATTGCAGACTTGTTGCTGCAAAATTTCGATTTGACTCAAATAAACTTTTTGCATTGTTTTTTGCCGATTGAAAAGTTTAATGAAATTGATACGAAAATAATTTTTGAGAAAATTTGGCGCAAGTTTCCAAATATAAAAACGTTTGTTCCGCGCATCAATTTTCAAACTAATGAAATCCAAAATTTAGTTTTCACGTCCGAAACCGAACTCGTCCAAAACGCCTGGCAAATTCACGAACCGACAGACGACCAAACAATTGAAACCGAAAAAATTGACGCCTGTTTAGTTCCGCTTTTGTGTTTTGACCGAAGAGGTTTTCGCGTCGGTTACGGCAAAGGTTTTTACGATAGATTTTTGAAAAATTGTCGCGCCGATTGTTTGAAAATCGGCTTGAGTTATTTTGCGCCGGTTGCGGAAATCTCGGACGCGCAGAGATTTGATATAAAACTCGATTTTTGCGTTACACCGAAGAGAGTCGTAAATATAAATAATAAAACGTGAATAGAAAAACAAAATCTATTCACGTTTTATTATTTTTTTATTTAACTTTCTATGCGGGCAGCATACCTTTTACTTCTTTAACAATACGCTGCACGTCTTCGTTATCTTCGAGCGCGAACATAAAAAAGTCGTAGCCGGTTTTAAAGCAAACGACGCCGTTGCCGAAAAACCAGACGCCTTCGAGCAGTGGATTTCCCTGCAGAATCCAGCTAATCGGCGCGCCGGTAATCGTTTTCGGATTGAAGATGTTTGACATCAAAACCGCGCCGGAAGCAAAAGAAAATGCTCCGAGAAGCGGCGCGCCGACGTATTTGGCGATGTCGCGTTCAAACTCGATTCTCTCGGCTTCCGCTTGCGTTAGCTCGCCTTTGTTTATTAATTCGTCTTGATTTTTCAAGTAAGATTGAAACTGTTCGTTAGCTTTCTGCACCGACCACGCGGGCAAAGCGGAATTAAAAAGCCAGTGCGAACTGATTCCGGTAAAAACAACTCCGAGACCTGCGCCGACTGCTATCGAAACGCCTGTCGTCGCGGCTTGCAGAGGTTTTTCAGCAATCCAATCGGAAGTTTTCTGCACGGTTTTGATTGCCGAATCAATCGTGCGCGTCCAGCTTGCGCCAAAATTAAATGCTTTTGAAACGCGGTCGGCGGTTATATCGAAAGTATCGCGCGCGTCGGCAAAAACTTCATTCGCCCGAATGCTCGCAACATCGAAAACTTCGCCCGCTTTTTTGCCGACGGTTTTTAAAACGCTTTCGGCTTCGACGGCGGTTTTGGCGAAAACATCGGCGGCTTTCCCGCCGGCATCATTGCGAGCGGGCGCGCTTGCGTCCCACGCCTTTTTCGCCGTTTCTCCTGCGGTTTTGACGGTTTCTTCGGCGACCTTGACGGCTTGCTTGCCGACTTCGCTCTTTTCGGCTTCGGTTTTAATTTTCTGCGCGCCTTCTTTCAAAGTTTCCGCGCCTTTCTGCGCCGTTTCCTTGACGATTTTCGCGCCTTCGCCGATTTTTTCCTTTAATCCGAGTTGTTTGTCGAAATCGTCAAAACGGTCTTTCGCCTCGCGCTGCCATTTTTCAAATTTTTCTTTATAATCCGCCATTTTTTCGCCTCCGCTCGAAATCTCTTTTGTAAAAATACGTTTTTATAAAATATTTTGTTCGCTTTGATGCCGAAACTGCTTCTAAACTTTGTATGATGACACTTTTCGGGCGAAACAATCAAACATTTTCTGCGGCGAGTTGTTGTTCGATTTTTCTCGCCTGTATGTTAAAATTCGATTTTGCTTGAAGTTATGCCAATCGTAAAATGTCCCAGATGCGGAAAGGAAACCGAATATAACGGCAACGAATTTCGCCCGTTTTGCTCGGAGCGATGTAAATTGATAGATTTTGGAACGTGGGCGGACGAAGGTTTTAGTTTGCCAGCCGAAAATGCCGGTTTGAGCGAGGAAGATTTAGACAAACTTGAAAAGGTTTGGGAAGAAAAACAAAAGGAAATGTAAAAATGGAATTTGCAGCGATAGGTTTTGCAGTTTTTTTGATTGCGGTTGCGACGATAACATTTTTCGTTTTAAAAAAAGCCGTAAAAATGGCGATTCGCGCCGCGATTGTCGCACTTATTTTGCTGATTGCCATTGTCGGCGGCGCGTCTTTATGGTGGTTTGGCGGTGCTGAAAAAACTTCCGACAATCGCGCCGTTCCCGTCAAAAAAATCCGCTGAATTTTTATTAAATGTCTCAAACGCCAAAGCCGCGCTTTTTTGAGCGCTACACTAAACTTCCGCGCAATGTTTTATCGCTCAGCCTTGTCAGCCTTCTCAACGACACTTCGTCGGAAATAATTTATCCGCTTTTGCCTACATTTTTGTTTCTTGCACTGGGCGCGTCGCCTTTTGCCATCGGCGCGATTGAAGGCGCGGCGGAATCTACGGCAAGCCTGCTAAAACTTTTTTCCGGCTACATTAGCGACCGCTTTCAAAAGCGCAAACTGCTCGTTTTTATTGGCTACGCGCTGGCAAGTGTAACGCGCCCGTTTCTGATTTTCGTAACAAGCTGGCAACAGGTTTTGTTTGTCCGCCTGACCGATAGGGTCGGAAAGGGAATTCGCGGAACGCCGCGCGACGCGCTTCTGGCTCTGGCTGTTCCGCCGGAAAAACGCGGGCTTGCGTTTGGATTTAATCGCGCCGCCGACCATTTGGGCGCGGTTTTCGGTCCGATTATCGCTTCCACATTGCTTTATTTCTACGCGGCAAACTCGCAAAACCCGACGATTGAAGAATATAAAAAAGTTTTTCTTGTTGCTTCGATTCCGGTAATTCTCGGCTTATTTGTAATTATTTTTCTTGTCAAAGACGAGAAAGTGGAGACACACGAGACGGTAAAATTAAATTTCTCGCTCGCCGGTTTCGATGCAAACTTTAAACGCTTTTTGTTTGTCATCGCGCTTTTCACTTTGTCTAACTCGTCCGACGCATTCCTGCTTCTGCGCGCGCAACAATCTGGAATCGCGCCTGCAACTCTGCCGCTTTTGTGGATGGTTCTGCACATCAGCAAAGTCGTCAGCTCGCTTGTCGGCGGAAATCTGTCGGATAAATTAGGCAGAAAAAAACTGATATTTTCCGGCTGGATTTTGTATGCGCTCGTTTACGCGGGTTTTGCTTTTGTCGATTCGGCTGGGCAGGCGTGGGCGTTATTTATAATTTACGGCGTTTATTTTGGACTTTCCGAAGGCGCGGAAAAGGCTCTGGTTGCCGACCTTGTTCCGGCGCAAAAACGCGGCACGGCATTCGGGCTTTATAATTTAGCTTTCGGCGTTACGGTTTTTCCGGCGTCTCTTTTAATCGGCGCGTTGTGGAATGAATTTGGCGCGACAACGGCATTTCTCGTCAGCGCTGTTATTTCGATTTGCGCCGCTTTGATTTTTTTGACTGTTAGAACAACCGATAATATTGAATAGTGAAAAACTAAAAGTGAAAAGTTTAAAGATAAACAGTTTCTAAACTTTTCACTTTTAGTTTTTGATTTTTAGTTTTTCTACTTTCCGGCTAATTTACCGTTGGTTTCGCCGACGACGTAGCTGGTTCTTGCCCGCACAGCCAGATTCGGGCGCAGCACGCGCACTCTGATTTGCTTAACATCGCCTTTCTGCCCGATATTTTGCGGATAATAGCCGAGCGAATACTGGCGGCGAAGCTCTTCGGCAATGCCGGCAAAAGCAGCGTCAAGATTATTGGTTCGGTTGGCTTCAAACATTCTGCCGCCGGTGTTGTGCGCTAATTCTTCCAGATAACGACGACCTGTTTCATAATCGCTGCGGCTCGAACCCGCTGAACCTCTGCCACGTGAATTTCCGCCTACCTGTACGTTGCCGCCGTTCAAAATTCCGCCAAGAATATCGCCGAGAACGCTTCCGCTGCTTTGCCTGCGGCTCGGATATGGATTATTCTGCGGGTAATTTCCGCCGCCGTAACCGCCGTCTTGATATGTGTCGTAGCGAATCGGATAAAACAAAATGTCCGTTTCCTGAGTTTGCTGAATGGTAGTTTGATAACCGGCGCGGCGGCTTGTCGTATCAACGCCGTCGGTAAATAAAACGACTGCCTTGCGACCTTCGACCAGCCAAAGCTGATTACGGATTGCAAAATCGACCGCTTCATAAAGACTTGTTCCGTCGCCGAATCTTGCATCCAGAATCGCGTTGCGCAAAACGTTTCGGTCACTGGTGGCGCGGCTTAAAACGTGAATTTTTTGGTCAAATGCAATAACGATAACTTTATCGTCGCGGCGCAGTTGATTGACAAAGGTAATCGCCGCGTTTTGAATTTCGTCGATTTGATACTGCGTCGAAGGGCTGACATCGAGCAGCAAAACGACCGTAAATGGCTGTTCGGTCGCGGCAAAACTGTCAATTTGTTGCTCGACGCCGTTCTCGAAAATCTTAAAATCCTGTTTTTTCAAACCCGAAATAAATCTGCCGTCGCGGTCGATGACGGAAACCGGAATCGTTACCAAATCCGTATCGACCTTAATAACTTCTTCGTCTTCAACTACAGCGCCATCTGGATTGGCTGTAGTCGGTGTTTGATTAGCAGTACTCGTTCCGCCTTTGAGAACAGGCGGGCGCTGCGCGCTATTCTGCTCGGGAGAATCAGTTTCCGGCGTATCGACCTGCGGAGTAGGAGTGGCGACAATTCTCGGACGCGATGCGCGGTTCGTCTGCGCCAAAACGGACGCGCCGAGCGCGCTCAAACATATTAAAATTATTGCAATCTTTTTCATTTTCGATTCTCCAAACTGATTCTTTCCCGTTTCCCGGTCGGACAAATGCCGCAGTTTTGATTAAATTTTCATTACTAAAGATGTCCGACGTTCCGGTTATGTTATCAAACAAAATTCTACCGCGCATGTAAAGATTTCGCGGCAAGCTCATTAAACTTCCGCCTCACCGAATTGATATTAGCAAACGGCAATTGGCGGTCGTGCGTCCGGTTTGTCAGAAGTATAAAAATTCTTCTCGTTTCCGGCTCAATCCACAGCGAAGTTCCGGTAAATCCGAGATGCCCGAAACTATCTTTCGACAATGCGTTTGAAGCGGTTGAATCAGGCGTTGCGGCAAGCTGAAATGCAACCGAACGCGCTTCGTTCAAGCCTTCGGTGAAATTCGTGCGAAATAATTTACAAGTCTCCGGTTTTAATAAAACGGTTTCTTCCGCCAAAAACTGCCGTCCGATTTTAAATGTTTCAAGCGCATTGGAAAAAAGTCCGGCGTGTCCCGACACGCCATTCATAAAATAAGCGTTTCCGTCGTGAACTTCGCCCCAAACTTGGTAATCGCGCCACTTATATTTTGAAATCTCAAAACCTGCATCAATACAAGTTTGCTTTTCAAACTTATTTCCGAATTCAGAGGCAGCAATCTCTTTTCGCAAAGTATCAAGTCCGCCAATAAATGTGCGCGTCAATTGAAGTCGAGCAATTACTTCGGCTATCGCAATGTTATGCAAATCCCTTCCGTAAATTTTTTCAACTAAAACCCCCAACAATAAAAAATTAAAATCACTATAAACAACTTTTGAATTTACCGAATTTTCAAGTGGAGTTTTAGCAATTTCCTCCAACACGAATCTATTTACTCTTTTATCGGAAATTCCTAAATATTTTGCTTCGTCAATTAAGGATTTATCGAACAAATAGAAAGGTTTCCAGGCTTGAAAGCCTGAAGTGTGCGTCAATAAATGTTCAATTATAATCTCGCGCTTATCGTCGGTGTCGAATTCGATAAAATATTTCGCAATCTTATCGGCTAGATTTATTTCGCCCGTTTCAATCAATTTCGCGCACAGCAAACCCGTTACGAGGGGTTTCGTCAAACTCGCCAAATCATAAATCGTATCTGTTTTAGCTTCGATTTTCTCCGGTTCGACAACCGCAAAACCGAGCGCGTCTTGAAAAATTATTTCACCTTTTTCCGCAACTAAATAAACGGCGGACGGAAAATCTTTGGCGTCGATTCGAGATTGTAAAAATTCGGAAATTTTAGGCGACTTCATTTTTGAAAAACCTTTTGCCCGTGTTCGTCGATTTTTTCTAAAACGCCGAGCGCCAAATTCAAGGCGCGTCGTCCGTCGTGCGCTGTAACCGGCGGCGTTTTATTTTCTAAAACAGCATCGAAAAACGCTTCGATTTCGGCTCGAAGCGGCTCGACATCGTTGATTTCAAGGCGATTGACGGAAATTCCGAGAAGCGGATGAATTGCGTTCGGCGCAAGGGATGTTACGGAAGCGAATTTTGTCGCGTAATCTAAAACGACGTATGAATTCGTTTGATAAAAACGGGTTTTGCGAATTTTTTCAGTGCCGATTCTTGAAGCCGTGATGTTGGCAACCGCGCCGTTTTCAAATTCGATGCGCGCGTTCGCCGCGTCAACTTTATCGGAAATTACGGGAATACCGACGGCGTGAATCGCGGAAACCTTTACCGTTTCTCCAACGAGCCATTGTATTGCATCGAGGTCGTGAATCATCACATCAAGAACGACATCGACATCGAGCGAGCGATTCGGAAATGGCGAGACGCGATGAATCTCGAAATAAAGCGGTTTTGTAACGAGCGGGCGAAGCGCAACCATCGCCGGATTAAAGCGTTCGAGTTGTCCGACCATAAGGCGCGCGCCGGATTTTTCGGCTGCCGCAATCATCATATCGGCTTCTTCCAAAGTTCTCGCAATTGGTTTTTCGACAAGAACGTGGACGCCTTTTTCGAGAAAAGCGCAGGCGATTTCGCAATGAGTTTCGGTCGGCGTAGCAATTGAAACGACTTGGACTTTATCCAATAAATCCCGCCAATCGGTAAAAAATTTGCAGTCGTTTTCGCTTGCGATTTGCCGCGCGTTTTCTTCGCTTGAATCGCAGACGCCGACGAATTCGGTTTTGCCTATTCGCGCTATTTCTGCGTGATTGCGGGCGTGATGCCGACCGAGACTTCCTACGCCGACGACGGCAGTTTTTAAGTTTTGGATTTTGGATTTTGGATTTTGGATTTCTTCCATAATTTGAAAGCAGGACGCTTTTCGGCAATACTTAACATTTTCCGCCAACAAAGGACAAATGACAAAGGACGAATCGAAAATCCAAAACCCAAGACCCAAAATCGTCTGGATTTTGTTCGCGTTTGTTATCGTTTTCGTTTATTTTTTTGCGCTCGGCTCGATTCCTCTTTTTGGTCCTGACGAGCCGCGTTACGCGCAGGTCGCGCGTGAAATGTTTGAACGAAATGATTGGATTACGCCGACATTAGGCGGTTATAAATGGTTTGAAAAGCCCGCGCTGCTCTACTGGCTGCAAATCGTTTCATATAAAATCTTCGGCGTCTCAGAGTTTGCGGCGCGCTTCGGTTCGGCTGTTTGCGGATTGGGAACGATTTTTAGTTTGTGGATTTTGGGACGAAAAGTTCAAAGTTCAAAGTTCAAAGTTCAAAGTCAATTGCTTGCAAATCAAACAACGATTCACGATTCACGATTGACGATTCACGATTTTGCGGATTGGCTTTTTCTCATTTCCGCATCGTCAATCGGGCTACTGGTTTTCTCGCGCGGCGCGAGCTTTGATATTGTTTTGACGTTTACGATTACGGTTTCGCTCGTGAGCTTTTTTATCTTTGACCAATCAACGAAGAAATCACTTACCACTTATCACTTGCCGCTCGCCGCTTTTTACTTTTTCATCGGCGTCGCGCTTCTCGCCAAAGGTTTGGTCGGCATCGTTTTTCCGTTTGCAATCGTCGCTTTTTATTTTGTTCTGCGGCGGAAAATGCCGGATAAAATGTTTATTTTTAGCCTTTTTTGGGGAACGATTTTGAGCCTTCTTGTCGCCGCTGTTTGGTATGTTCCCGTATATTTGGCAAACGGCTGGACGTTTGTTGAAGAATTTTTTATCCAGCATCAGTTCCAGCGTTATACTTCAAATAAATTTCAGCATCCGCAGCCCGTTTGGTTTTTCTTTTTAGTTTTGCCGCTGATGACACTGCCTTGGCTGCCGTTTTTTCTGGCGGCGATTTGGGATTTTATAAAGGTTCAAAGTTTAAGGTTCAAAACTCAAAGTCAAGAAAATTCTCTGCGCCCTGTTGTTACATCGCCGATTCGCACTTTCGCATTCGCTTGGCTTCTTGTGCCGCTTGTTTTCTTTTCGTTTTCCGGCTCGAAACTTCCCGGCTACATTTTGCCTGCGTTGCCTGCCGCGCTCGTTTGGACGGCGGAATACGTTTGCCGTTTTGTCGAAAACAATCGAACCCGCAAGATTGCTTTGCTATCGGTCGCGTTTGCAACGTTCGCCTTTGTCGTAATTGCTTTACAGTTTTTCGTTGCCGATTATGCGCGCGACCAAAGCGTCAAAACTTTAATCGCAACAGCCGCCGCGCAAGGCTATTCAAACGAAAAGATTTTAAATTTCAATAACGTTTCGCACAACACGGAATTTTACGGCGCGGGCAGACTTGTGCGCGACGCCGACGGAAAACAGAAACGCTTTTTATCGGTGCCGGAAATCGTTGAAGAATTAAAACGCGAAAACGCAAAAGGCGCGCTCGTTTTAGCGCCGCTTGAATCGTTCGGACAATTGACGGAAAGCGACTTGATTCACGGACAGGTTTTAGGCGATAACGGCGAATTGTCTATAGTTTCGGTCGAAACAAAATGATTCGTTTGAAATTGATTTCCTCGCACGCTTTCAAACTGCTTCAAAGACATCTATAATCAGCCGCAAGGCATCTTTAAAAAATGAAAGACACAGAATATGCAAGGATATTTATAGTCGAATTCCCCTTTTCTTTGCTTGTGATGTGTCTTTCTCTTCTTTAATTTTCAATTAAAATACAATGAGAAAAGTTTTATTTTTTGTTTTAATCTTGATTTCCGTCGCAAGCGTTTTTGCACAAAAAGCTCAAACTTTTGATTTAACCAATTACGGTGTCCGCGTCGAGCCGGACAAACGCTTAATTACCGTGCTGGCTTCGCTCGAAGCTGCCGGCGTAGAGACGCCTTTAACCGCAAAAGGCATGGAGTTTCGCCGGCAGTTGCAATCTGATTTGCAAACGATAAATCCAGAACTGCGACAGAAGATAAAGACTTTTTTTGACCAGTATAAACGCCGTCGCCCAAAACAGACGCCGAATGAATTAGTTGCGCCGTTTATCTCTATGGCTTACAGTTTGTCGCCCGTTCCAGATCTGTCCGACCCGGTGCGAGCGACTGATTTGCCGGGCGATTTGCTGGAAGTTCTCGATTACGCGCCGCTTGCGCGTGAATTTTACCGTAGCAGAATGGAAATAAAACCGAATGAATTCATTCCGGTCAGCGCGAAAATTGACGAATACGTTAAAACTTATCAATCAAACGACACAGACTTGCGCCGCTCCGCCGGTGATATGGTCGGCGAACTGCTCGATTATCTGCATACAAAACCGCAACTTGTATATGTTGAGCGCGTTAAAACCCAATCGCAGTCGGGGAAAAATAAAAAGACCGAATTGCAGAAAATAGAAACGCGAAACCACGAGCGCCGTTTTTTTATCGTGCCGGAAATGCTTGCGCCGAAGGGTACGGTTAATTTTTTGAATATCGGCGACGATTATTTTGCGGTCGTTCCACTTGAAACCGATTTGAGCCAATCGGAAGCCCGCCGCGCTTATTTGCAGTTTGTAATTGACCCGCTCGTTTTAACGAACTCCAAAGATCTTTCCGCAGTGAGCGGCAGCATCAAAAATCTGCTCGACGAGCGGCGCAAAGCGAATCCGAACGTTTCGCCCGACCCGTTTCTCGCCGTCTCGCGCTCGCTGGTTGCGGCGATTGACGCGCGGCAAATTGAATTTAAGAAAACACAAGCTGCGACAATGCTGGCACGACAAAGACTCGACAAAATGTCGATGAATACGATTGAACAGAAAAGGGCAGTTTCCGCCAACCTTGAAACTTTCAAAAAATCTCTGGCGGATGAAACTGCTTTGCAGCTATCGGAAGCATACGAAAAAGGCGCGGTTTTATCTTTTTATTTCGCCGACCAATTAAAGGGCTTGGAAAATTCCGGTTTCGATATTGCAAGTTCCTTTCGCGATATAATTTTATCGCTAGATGCGACTAAGGAAACAAACCGTCTGGCGCAGTTTGCCGACGCCCGGCAGCGCGCGATTACAGCACGAGAAGCAAGAAAAACCAGCGGCGCAAATCAAAGCATAACCATCACAAATCCGGTGACCGAAAAATTGCTTGAAATCGATAAAATCGTTCAATCGAAAAATTATCTGCAAGCCGAATCCGAACTCAAACGTTTATTGGAAGCAAATCCGTCCGAATCGCCGCGGATTTACTACGCAATCGGGCGCAATGCAAGTCTTTCAGCCGAATTGATAACCGATGTCGAAAAACGCAATCTCCGCTTGCTCGACGCTAAAGTCGCTTACGAAAATGTTCTTCGCTCGGCGACGCCGGACACAGATCGCGCTTTGATTTCTCTTTCATACGTCGCGCTCGGCAGGCTTTATGAATATGACGGCAACAACGATTATGCCGTGAAAATTTACGAAGCCGCCATCCGAGTCGGCGATGTGGCGGAAGGAGCTTACAAAGAAGCCGTTGCGTCGAGAGAAAGGCTTCTGAAAAAACAGTAAAAGCAAATGTCATTTATCATTTACCATTTATCATTTATCATTGATATAGAAATCTATCAATCGGTAAATAATAAATGGTAAATGATAATTGTTTCCGCAGCGGTTACGTCGCCTTAATCGGTCGTCCGAATGCCGGAAAATCGACACTCTTGAACTTTCTCGTCGGCGAAAAAATCGCTGCCGTTTCCAACAAACCGCAGACGACCCGCCATAAAATCAAAGGCATTGTAACTTTAGACGATGGGCAAATCGTTTTTATAGATACGCCGGGCGTTCATAAGCCGGGGTTTTTATTAAACCGCCGGATGATGTCCGCCGTTCACGACGCGATTTTGTCGGTTGATGTCGTCGTTCTTTTGCGCGATGCTTCGGTTTCGACCGGCAACGGCGATAAGTTTGTTTTAGATTTAATCAAACAATCCGAAAAACCCGCCATCCTCGTTCTGAATAAAATCGACAAAATCAAAGATAAAAAACAGCTTCTGCCGCTGATTGAATATTATTCTAAAGAATATGATTTCGAGGAAATCATTCCCGTCTCAGCGCTCAAAGGCGAAGCGATTGACAATCTTTTAAAGCAAATTACAAAACATCTGCCCGTAGCCGAGCCGATTTTCGCCGAAGATGAAATGACCGACCAGCCGCTCAGAACACTGGTTGCGGAAATGGTCAGAGAAAAAATTCTGCAAACGACGGGCGACGAGATTCCGTATGTAACGGCAGTCGTTACAGAGAAATTCGACGAATCCGACCCTTTGAAAATCAAGATTCACTGCGCGATTTTTGTCGAAAGAAATTCGCAAAAAGGAATTATCATCGGCAAACAAGGCATTAAACTCAAAACAATCGGAACAGAAGCGCGTTACGACATCGAAAAACTTCTCGGCAAAAAGGTTTTCTTGCAGCTTTTCGTCAAAGTAGTCGAAGATTGGCGCAACCGCGAGCAGGAACTTGATGAAATCGGAATTCGGGAATAAATTTATGAAACGTCGCCGAAACCGTCGGCGTATCCGAAAGGTAGTTTTACCAAATCTAACACGGCGAGAGGACAAGCGAGATGTCCGACGAAAAGAAGAAGCGAGACGAGCTTTCTTCCGCGAAAAATGAAGACCGAACCTTGCCGCACGAAGTTGTGCCAACGGATGAATCGACGCGCCAATCCGTCGCGCCGTTTGCTGAAGACGCGCCAACCAAAATCAAATCCGCGCCGGAAATCTCTCCAACCAATCTCTTTGACGTCGAAACAGAACCGATAAAAATTTCGACCGACTCGGAAACCGAAGCCGCCGAATCTGTGCCGGACGAAAACGCGCTGCGTCCGAGCAAATTGCGTTTCGCGTTAGTTAGTTTGTTTTTTCTTCTTGTCGCAATCAGTCTCGTTCCCGGATTCGGATTGTTGATGGGAAAAGGCGGCGGCGAAGACGGTTGGCGACCGGTATTCAGAAACGGACACGTTATGGTCAGCGGGATATTTCTGCCGCGCACCGCTGAAAAATTGCAGAAAGGCGACGAAATTCTGAGCGTTAACGGTCAATCGGTTGCGGATAAGAGCAGGCTGGATATTATGCGAATGTTGGATTTCGCGCCGGGCGAAACTCAAATATACCAGATTAAACGTCAAGGCGAAGAGCAACCGCGCGAAGTTGAATTTACCACGCTGCCGGGTTCGACACTCGGCTTGCTTCCGTTTTTATTATCGAGAACTTTTTTGCCCGTAGTTTTTTTCGTTGTCGCTTTTCTGGTGTTTTTGCTCAAACCGAATGACAAACAGACATTGTTGCTCGCAACGGCATTTGCCCTGCTCGGCAAAGCCGACAGCCCGACGTGGGCGGCGTCCGAGATACCAGATTTTTTTTATTACGCCGAAGCCGTCGTTTTTCTTTTCAGCGCTCTCGGTTTTCCTCTGCTGCTGCACTTGTGTCTGATTTTCCCGGAAAAATCGCCGATGCTGCGCCGTTTTCCCGGGATTAAATATCTTATTTACCTGCCGTATCTGCTTTTAATACTACCCAGCTATTTACTTTTAGAGTTGTCTCATTACGCCTTCAGACAATTTGATTTTTATAATTATTTGTCCGTATTTTCTTATTTTCCCGTCCATTTATTATATTTAATAGCCATTTTACTGACGCTCGTTCTAACCTATCGGCGGACGAGCGAAACCAGCAAACGCCGAATCCGAATCGTCGTTGCCGGATTCGCGTGCGCGATTATTCCGACATTAATAACGGGTTTTATCATCAGCCCGCTGATGAACTTTTATAACTACAGAGGCTTTTTCTATTATTTTGCCGACTTGTTTATTTATCCGTTTGTGGTGCTGATGCCGATTACTTTTGCTTACGCGATTGTGCGGCACAAAGTCATTCCTGTATCTTTCGTCGTCCGGCGCGGTCTGCAATATCTTCTGGCGAAAAACGCTTTGCGCGTGCTGGTCGCGCTGCCGATTTTGGGCGTCGTCTGGAACATCGCAACAAATCCTAATCGCACTTTGAGTGAAATTTTGCTGAACAATTCGTTCGCGTTTTATTTGTTTATCGCACTTGCCGTCGGCTTCTTTTTGCTGATGCGCTCGCGTATCAGCGTTTGGATTGACCGGCGTTTTTTCCGCGAGCAATACAATCAAGAGAAACTGCTTCGTGAGTTGATTGACGACGTAAAACAATCGGATTCGATGCCGAAAATGTCGCGCCTCGTCAGCAGCCGCATCCAGTCGGCAATTCACCCGCAAAGCGTTTATCTTTTTTACGAAGATGCACGGCAAGGCGCGAGTGATTTCAGCACGGGCTACACGACGAGCGACGACTCGGACAATTTGAAGCTCGCCGCCGATTCGCCGCTTCTCAGATTTATGCAGAAGCAGCGAGGCGCAATTGATTTTCCGTTCGCGGGCGACGGCGATTTGCCGCCGCGAGAAACAGCGTGGTTGCGTTCAATCGGCGCAAATCTTCTTGTCCCGATGCACGGCACGGACGGGAAATTGGCGGGCTTTTTTTCTTTAGGCGAAAAATTATCGGAAATTCCATACACGGGCAGAGACAAAGAACTGCTCGAAACTCTGGCGAATCAAATCGCGCTCGTCAACGAAAATCTAATTCTTAAAGACCGCGTGCGCCGCGAGCAGCGAATCAAAACCGAAGTCTTGTCGCGCTTTGACGAAGGCAATATCAATCTTTTGAAAGAATGTCCGACGTGCGGTAAATGCTTTGACCGAAACACGGAAAAATGCGACGAAGACGGTGCAGAATTGACTTTCAGTTTGCCGGTCGAACGCACGATTGAAAATCGTTATCGTCTCGAAAAACTTCTTGGCAAAGGCGGAATGGGCGCGGTTTACGAAGCAACCGATTTGCGAATCAATCGCGCTGTCGCCGTTAAAATTTTGAGCGGCGCGATGTTCGGAAATCGAGATGCGCTGCGCCGCTTCGAGCGCGAGGCGCAGACTGCCGGAAAATTAAATCATCGCAATATCATTACCGTTTTCGATTATGGCGTTCTTTCGACCGAAGGCGCATTTCTGGTGATGGAATTGGTCAGAGGCGAAACTTTATCTGAAGTATTGAAGCGAAAGGGAAGGCTGGATGCGGAAACTGTCGTCGCGTGGTTCGGTCAAGTTCTCGACGGCGTTGAAGCGGCGCACAAAGCCGGAATCGTTCATCGTGATTTGAAGCCCGACAATATTTTCGTTACGCGCTGTAGCGAAGACGAAAGCGTGCGTTTGTGCATTCTCGATTTCGGTTTAGCCAGATTTAACGAACACGAATTTGCCGACAGCGTAACGATTCCCGGAACGGTGATGGGAACGCTCGGCTATATGCCGCCCGAACAATTGCGCGGCGAGAATGTAGATGAACGCAGCGATTTGTTTGCAATGGGCGTGATAATTTACGAAGCATTGCGCGGCGAAAAACCTTTCGCGGGAAAAACTTATCAAGAAATTATGCAATCGATGAGCAAAGAAATCATTTTTGACGGACGCGAAATATTTGCAAAATTCTTTGAGCGCAGCTTAGAGCAAAACCCGGTAAAACGTTTTGCGTCGGCAAGCGAGATGAAGAAAAATCTGCTAAATCAAGTTTTCTTATAATCTAACAAAATCAATTTTATGAAAACAGTGGTTTTACTAATTTCTCTACAACAATGAAAACTCAACAATTATCGTGGTATGCCTTTGAAATTACGGTCGAGACGAGCGCGTCCGAAGCAATCGAATTTGCCTTAAACCAACTCGACGCGCTCGGTACGGAAATAAATAATTTAGGCAAGGACAAACCGAAGGAAACTCTCAGCGTCGTTGGTTATTTCAATGAAAAACCGACTGATAAAATTTTGCAAAACGAATTAACCGAAGCACTGCGAATTTACGGATTTTCGCTTGATGCAATTAAAAATTCCGAATGGCGCGCGGTCGAAAATAAAGATTGGCTCGCCGAGTGGAAAAAGAATTGGCGACCGACAGAAACCGAAAAGTTTATCATCGCGCCCGTTTGGTTTGAACTTCCAGACACACCCGCAAAAATTGTCATACGCATCGAGCCGAGTATGGCTTTCGGCACGGGAACGCACGAAACGACGCGACTTTGTTTGAAAGCAATCGAAAAAAGTTACGCCGGAGAAAGTTTTCTCGATGTCGGAACGGGAACGGGAATTTTAGCGATTGCGGCGGCGAAAATAAAGTTCAAAGTTCAAAGTTCAAAGCTCAAAGCTGCCGGATTTGAAAATTCAATCTTGAACTTTGAACCTGAAACTTTGAACTCGATTGTCGCTTGCGACACTGACGCCGATTCTGTCGAAATCGCCCGCGAAAATGCAGAGATTAATAACGTTACCGATATTGATTTTTATGTCGGCTCAATCGGCGGCGACACGCCGCAGTTTGATTTTGTCTGCGCGAATTTAACGGCTGACGTTATTGTTCCGCTTCTGCCGTTGCTCGCGGCAAAATTCAAAAGAACGCTTCTTTTGTCAGGGATTTTGCAGGAACAGAAAAGCTGGGTCGTGGAAGAATTGAGTTCAAAGTTTCAGGTTCAAAGTTCAAAACTGAAAATCGAAACCGACGGCGAATGGATTTCTATTCTAGTGGTAAACGGTAAGTGGTAAGTTCATTTCTGCAACTTACCACTTGCCACTAATTACCTTTTTTTGGCGGTAGAGCGGGCGGAATATCGCCATCGTCGGGAACGGTTAGCAGAGGAGCGCGCGGCTGCGGTTTAGCCTTTGTAACGCCGGGACGCAGAACGGGCGGCGCTTTCGGCGTCGGAGCGGCAAGTCTGACGGGCGAAAGCGGCTCGCTTCGCCGCAAAATCGAGCCGCCACGCCCGGCTATCCAAAGCTCCGTTCCGCCGCGATAGACAACCGTCTGCATCGAATTGCTGGTAATATTCGGCTGCGCTTCCCAGGTTTTGCCGCCGTCGGTCGTCAGTAAAACCGTGCCTAACTCGCCGGCGACGATTGCTTCGTTGCGTTTGTAGCTCGTTACGGCGTAGAGATTCATTCTGACGGGCGATTCTTGGTCTTGCCACGTCGAGCCTCCGTCGGTCGTCATCAGAATCGTGCCGTTCGCGCCGACGGCAAAACCGTTTCGGTCGTCGGAAAAAGACATTGCGTAAAGATTTTCCCGCAAATTCGTTTTGATTTTTTTCCACGTCAAACCGCCGTCCTGCGTAGTTAAAATAGTGCCTTTGTCGCCGACGACAATGCCGCGTTTCTCGTCAAAAAATTTTACGTCTTCGAGCCAAGAGCGCGTTCCCGATTCGATTTGTTCCCAATACGCGCCGCCCGTATCCGAGCGCAGAATCATACCGTTTGCGCCGACGGCAAAGCCGATTTTTTCGTTTACGAAATAAACGCCGAGCAAATCTACCGTTACGTTAGAGACGCCTTTTCCCCAGCTTGAGCCGCCGTTGTTGGTTCTCAAAATTACGCCTTTGTCGCCGACAACCCAGCCGCGGTCGGCATTGACGAAATTAAGCGCGTTCAAATTTTCTTCCGTGTCTGAAAAAACGGGCAGCCAGTTGCGCCCGCCGTCATTTGTAATCCAAGTTTTGCCGTGCGTGCCAACGCTCCAGCCGATGTCTTCGTTATAAAAAGCCATATCGTTGACATCCTCGCGCCCGCCGTCGCTTAAACGCTGCCAGCTATAACCGCCATCGTCGGTGCGAATAATCAAACCGCTTTCGCCGACTGCCCAGCCCGTATATTGGTCGGCAAGATACAGCGAGACGAGTTTCGGATTCGTCCGCACATTAAACGGCAGCCAAGTCGTTCCACCGTCGCCCGTCAGCCAAACCATTCCGCTCGAATCGGTCATCGAGCCGTTTTGCGCGTCGGAAAAAGAAAGCGCAAGAAAATCGGCGCGGCTGAAAACGTTGATTTTTTGAAACGTCTCACCATTGTCCGTGCTTTGCGCGACGCAGCCGCCAGCGCCGACAGCGACAATTTTTTCCGCCGAAACATACGCCGCGCCCGACATCGAAGCGTTTTCACACGGCTTGTTTAATTTCCAATTTTCGCCGCCGTCTTTAGTCGTCAAAATCGCGCCGTTTGTTCCGACGGCGACAGTTTTCTGCGTGTCGAAAGCGGCGATTTTCAACAACTGTTCGGACGTTCCGGCATTTTGCGTTTTCCAAGTTTCGCCGCCGTCTGCCGTTTTCAAAATTCTTCCGTATGTTCCGACCGCCCATCCCGTCTGCAAATCTTCGCCCGCAAAAGACACGCCGTACAGATGGTCTTTAACTTCCGAGTCAACTTTTCGCCAATCTCGCCCGTCATTGTCGGTTAAAAGAATTGTGCCGCGCGCGCCGACGATGACCGCATTTTTTTCGTCCTTTACAAAAACGCTCGCAAGCGTTCCGTCAACGGGCGACTCTTGAGTTTTCCAATTAAAACCGCCGTCTCTCGTCGCTAAAATCGTATTGTCCGCGCCGACGGCAAAGCCGGTTTCCTTGTCTTTTGCAAACCGTATCGAAAGCAGCGGATTTCCCTGCGGCAAAGGATTTTGCCAAACCCAGCCAAGACCGTTCCGTTTTTGAGCCGAAACGAAAAAGCAAAAGAACAAAATTGTCAGCGCACAGACGCCGAGACGCAGAAAACAAACAACGGAAAGCGAAAAATTATTCGCCCTTCTTTTATTTTCCATTTTCCATTTTCCGTTTTCCATTTTAATCGATTTCCCTAATTCCGATTTCCGCCGCTGCCTCGTCCAAAAGATTTTCGTCAACCCGACCGAGTTCCGCCATTCGTCGCGCCAGCGTGTCGGCAACTTCCTGAACCGCGTGTCCGTCGTGTCCTTTAACCCATTCCCATTTGATTTTGTGCCGGCTCGCCGCTTTATCTAATTTCGCCCACCAATCGAGATTGGATTTTTTACGAAATGCGCCCGTCATCGTTTGCACGACATAACGCGAATCGCTAAGCACGCGAACGTTGCAAGGCTCGCTCAAATTTCGCAAACCGATTTCCGCCGCCGCAATCTCCGCCTGCTGATTTGTCGCGCTGCCCAAAAATTCGCCAAACGCCCGCCAAAAACCTTTATAACCCAAAACCGCAACCGCCGCCGCGCGCGGATTTCCCTTGCCGTTTCCCAAACTCGAACCGTCGCAGACGATTGTAACTTCCTTCATAATTGGAACGCCGTCATTATGATGGCAAAAACTGTATCAGTAATTTAGAAATACCATTTTGAGCGAAATTCAGT
>JALYZF010000157.1 GCA_030948995.1 Acidobacteriota bacterium | reverse complement strand
CGGCGCGCAAACTATTGGCTCGGACACAATTGTTAAAGCGGTTAAAGACGCGGCGGACGATTCGACGATTAAAGCGATTGTTCTGCGCGTCGATTCGCCGGGCGGTTCGGCTCTGGCTTCTGATTTGATGTGGCACACGCTTGAATACGCTAAATCGAAAAAGCCAGTCGTTACGTCAATGTCTGACGTAGCGGCTTCGGGCGGTTATTATATCGCCTGCAATTCAAATAAAATCGTCGCCGAACCTTCAACCATTACAGGCTCAATCGGCGTCGTTTTGGGTCGTCCGGTCATCGGTGGTTTATACAATTGGCTGGGCATCTCGAACGAATACATTACGCGCGGCAAAAACGCCGGAATTTTCCGCGAAGACAAAAAATGGACGGACGACGAGCGCGAGGTTTTCCAGCGCAGTGCGAACTTTTTTTACTGGGACAATTTTGTGCCGAAAGTCGCCCAAGGTCGCGGGCGTTCCGTCGAGCAGATTCACGAAGTCGCGCAAGGTCGCGTATGGACGGGCGCGCAAGCTAAAGATAAAGGATTGGTTGACGAGTTTGGCGGCTTAAATAAAGCTATCGAAATTGCCAAACAACTGGCGAATCTGCCAGCCGGCAAAGACGTTAAGCGCGTTGTTTTCCCTACGCCGCGCCCGTTTTTAGCTTCGATTTTTGGCAGCAGCGACGATGAAGCGACCGTCAGCGCGCAGGAAAAAGCGCAGCAGGACGCAATCGTCAAAGCGTTGCCGAAAGATTTACAGAAAATGTTTCGCTACGCGGCTTTGTTCGACAATTTGGAGCGCGGCGAAACGATGGCGATGATGCCGTATGATTTGGAAATTAAGTAGTTCAAAGAATAAAAAGCGCCGACTTTTCCTACTTATGAAAATTATAAAATTTACATTTCTGCTTGCTTTATTATCGCTGCCGGTTTTCGCGCAGTCGAATCAAGGAAAGGTTCAGCAAACCGCCGAAATGTTCGTCGCGGCATATAACGCTAAAGATTATGCGCGAATCGAAAAAGAATTTAACGCCGAGATGAGCGCGGCGATTTCTTCCGACAAGCTCAAAGAATTTTTAGATGAAACGCGCAATCAGCTAGGGAAAATCGTCAAAATCGAAACGCCGAATTTTCTTGCGCCGACCGCTGCTGTTTTTCCCGCCGAATTTGAACGCGGAAGAATGGATTTGCTTGTTGCTCTCGATGCAGAAGGAAAAATCGCCGGTTTGCGAATCGCGCCGCCGCCAGCGCCGAGACAGCCAAATACTTTGCGTAACCAAACTAAACTTGCGCTGCCGTTCAAAGGCGAATGGTTTGTTGTCTGGGGCGGCGATTCAAGCGAACAAAATCAACATCAGGACGCGCCGAATCAACGGTTTGCGTTCGACATTTTGAAGATTGGCGCGGACGGAAAAACGCACAAAGGCGACGGCAAAACAAATGAAGATTATTATGCCTTCGGTCAGGAAATCGTCGCGCCTGCCGATGGCGTTGTTGTTTATGAGGTTGACGGCGTTCACGATAATGTGCCGGGTGAGATGAATCGAATATTCGTTGCCGGAAACTTGGTGATAATCAAGCACGCCGAAGGCGAATACTCGCTTTTTGCACACTTCAAACAAAACTCAATTCGTGTTAAAGTAGGCGATAAATTGACGAAAGGACAAGTCTTGGGGCTTTGCGGCAATTCGGGAAATTCGAGCGAGCCGCATTTGCATTATCAATTTCAATCCGCGCCTTTTTTCAAAGACGAATCGAGTATGAAAGCGTTTTTTGAGAAAATTAACGTCAGGCGCGAGGATAAACGGGAAGTTAAAATCGATTATTCGCCGGTCAAAAACGATTTCATTTCAAATTAAATAAAATTAAAAAATAAGGAAATGCGGCTTGTGCTAAGACTTGCCGCATTTTTAGTTTAAGAGAATGTCAAATTTCAATACAGTTTTGTTTTGATATTAACAGACAAAATATTTTATGAGCGTAACTTGTTGATAATAAAAAGTTTCCTTCTTTTGGCACATTCCTTGCAAAACTGTTAATTACAAAATTGAACAATTCGCTCTCTCCTTAAATAGGCGAATTAAAATAACCAAATTGAATTCTAAGAATTAATGAAAGAGGAGATTTTTTATGTTTAAGAAAAAATTGTTAACAATTAGCGGAGGATTAATTCTTTCTGCTGCCCTAACCGGTAGCGTGAATGCTCAGACCACAACTACTACTACGCAAACTTCCGTAGTTCAAAATGCCGACGGAACATATACCGTGATTCAATACCCGGTCGGCAAAGAAGTAATGGTTGATTTAACACCCGGAATGAGTATGAGCAATGCGCGAGGCAGAGCGCACGTTATGAGAATGGGCAATGAAACAACAGTCAATCTTGATTTATCAGGTTTGCCTGCCGACGCTTCAAATTATTATGTTTATGCGGTTGACCCAGCGGGAATGGTAACTTTACTTGGACCGGCAGGGATTACAAACGGTGCAAGTCAGGTTAGTTTCAAAACGCCAATGGATAAATTTATGCTCGTTCTTTCGCCAACCGAAAATTTAAGCATGATTGGAAGCGATACGCCGGTTGTTTTTCGCAGCAGCATTCCGAAAGGTTATGCGATTGTTCCAACCATGCCGAGAAAAGCTCAGACGGCGACAGTAAATTCGACTTATGAAGTTCCGCTTTTGGGAATTCCGAGTTTTAAAAAAGGAACGACCAAGATTAGCATAAAGAGCTTTAACGGCAATTTGTCCCGCGTCAAAGGCGAAGCATACATTACTCCGACTAAGGGCGGCTCGACAAAAATAATTATGGGTTTCGGTAATATGAAACTCGGACCGTCTAACACGCGCTATGTTTTGTGGGCAGTTTCACCTGATAAACAATATACGAAAATCGGACAGGCTGTTGCCACCGGACAAAACGACCACTCTGAAATTCGCGGCGAAACAATACTGCCGGATTTCGGTTTGTTTGTAACGGTCGAAAATGCAGATGTTAACCAGCCAACAGGCACGATTTATTCTACATTTTCAGTTGGCAACTAAAAACTGAAAATAGTTTAGTAAATAATCAAAAAGCGGCACTCTCAAACAAGACTTGCCGCTTTTATTTTGTTTATTTTCATAAACTAGAAAATATTTTAAGTTTTCGATTTATGTTCAATCGCCGGAATTTCAACTATTAACGGTCGGTCTTTTTTCCCAATAGAATTCAAAGATTTTCCAGCCGGAGTTAATTCGACTTCTGCCGAAAGAACGCGCGCAACTCTTTTTGGCAAAAGCATCGGTGCAATGCCTGCAATGGAATTTGCCATTGAAACAACATCGCCTCCGCCCGACCAATGTTCACGTATAACCGATTCATCCGTTCGATTAATCAATCGTAAAAGCGTTAAAGCAACTAGATAAGTATCGTCAACCTGTCCGATAAAAGGAATCATATCGGGAATAAAATCGAATGGCATTATAACGTAAAGAATCGCGCCCGCCACTAAAATTTTTTCCGTCGTCGGCACGCGGCTGTCCGTTAGAAGTCTGCCGAGCAATTTGAACATATTCGGCAGAAACGTTATAAAACCTCTCATCCGGTCTTTAATTTCGGCTTTTTCCTTTCGCGTCGGTTTTGCGGCTTTCTTAGTTTGTAATTTGCTCATTCTAGTTTCGCTCCGTTATTTTAATTTTTAAGTCTAAAAAATCTCGCGCCGTTTGTCATTTGGCGAAAAGCTATTAGATGTTAGGTTTTAGATGTTAGATTGTTTTATCATTTATCGAAAAGATTTTAGATGCTAGTTGTTTTTTCCTAAAACCTGACACCTAATACCTAATACCTAAAACTATGATTCTCGAAAAAATCAGACAGCGTGCGGCGGCGAATCTTCAGCACATTATTCTGCCCGAAGGCGAAGATGCCAGAACCATTTTGGCGGCGGAAATGTGCGCGCGAGACCGTATTGCCAAAATTACAATCATCGGTAATGAAGAAAAAATCCGCGACGCAGCGCGCGTCTCGAATGCAAACTTAAATGGCGTGGAAATCATTGACCACCGAAAATCAGACGACTTCGGCAAAGTAGCAACGTTTTATCACGAACTTCGCCGCGCCAAAGGCGTAACGCTCGAAGAAGCCGAACAAACCGTCAAAGACCCGCTTTATTTTGGAAACTTGCTTGTGAGATTAGGAAAAGCCGACGGCTCGGTTGCGGGCGCAACAAACACGACGGCGCACACGGTCGCAGCCGCTTTGCGCTGTATCGGCGTGCGCGAAGGCTTTAAAACCGTTTCGAGTTTCTTTCTAATGGTTGTTCCCGATAAAAAATTCGGCGCAGAAGGCGCGATGATTTACGCCGATTGCGGCGTTGTCATTGACCCGACGGTTTCCGAACTAGCGGAAATCGCTATAGCTTCGGCTGATTCGTGCCGCGCGCTTCTGCAAGTCGAGCCGAGAGTTGCGATGCTTTCATTTTCGACAAAGGGAAGCGCGAAACATCTGTTTGTAGATAAAGTTGTCGAAGCGACAAAAACCGTCCGTGCACGCTTTCCCGAACTCGAAATCGACGGCGAACTCCAAGCCGACGCCGCTTTAATCCCAAGCGTCGCCGCGCAAAAAGCGCAAGGCTCGCCCGTTGCAGGCAAAGCAAATGTTTTGATTTTTCCCGATTTAAACGCCGGAAACATCGCCTACAAATTAACCGAAAGACTAACAAATGGAACGGCAATCGGTCCGATTCTGCAAGGATTGGGCAAACCTTGCAATGACCTCTCGCGCGGTTGCAAAGCTGAAGATATTGTTGATGCGGTGGCGATTACGGCTGTGCAATCGCAGGCGCGAAAACTTTAATATTAATAAATTAACGATTGAGATGACGTGGGGCGAAACCGCCGCCAAGCCCGCTAAAGTTTAACGGACAACGTAATAAGAAAGTCGCTGTTTCGCCCTCGCGTCCATTGAATTGTTAGACCGCCGACGCATAGGTTAAGCAACCGAAGGTCGAACCTCAATCTCAGCTAATATCGCTTTTCGCACACTCCAGAGACGCAAAATCGCACCGCTCCACAAAATGACGCAACTTCCCAAACCGACAACGATGCCCCACAAAAAAACGGATTGGGCGGTCGAGTCTCGTCCGGCGGCATACATCGGCACTGCCAGCATCGTGACAAGAGCCAGCAGGCACATCAATCCGGCGAGGACTAAATGACGGGGGACTCGCATAGAAAACGCAAGCGGAATAAAATGCAGCCCGACAATCAGAGCAATGACAGGCGCGACATATTCCGCCATCTTGAGATTGATGAGGACGTTCGCCGCCACGAACATCGCTATTCCCTGTATGACATTGACGATAATAAACATCCGGTCAGCCCAAGCGTTGCGTTTTTGTAAGGCTGGACTGGCAACAACTGTTGGCAGTTGTTTGACTTTCGTTCGCAGGTAAAAGCCGACGCTAAATAAGCAAAGCGCAATTAAGATTAAGCCGATTGCCAGCCACGGTTCGCCGTCGCCCCGCAAAGACCACGCGCCGTATATTGCCCACAAACTGCCGGCAATAGTAAGAATTAGCGCGCCGGTAAGAGTCGAATTTAGTCTGTTCCGAAGGGAAGGCACTTCAATTTCTGTCATAATTTTCTCAAAACTTACTGATTAAGCGGTCTAACTAATGATTATGCGGAATGATTCCTGATAACACCTCAAAATCCGTGTATTATCAAGAACGATTCCGCATAATAACCTTATATACGGATTGATTTTACGTTAAATTTTTAATAGAACAATAAAATTTATCCGTATTGTTTTTTATAATAATCACGATACGCGCCGTTGCGGATGCGGTTGACCCAATCTTGATTTTCCAGATACCAGCGAATTGTTTTCTGTAAACCGTTTTCCCAACTCGTTTGCGGTTTCCAGCCGAGTTCGGTTTCAGTTTTTGCAGCGTCAATCGCGTAACGGCGGTCGTGTCCGAGACGGTCGCCCACGAATTTGATTAGGCTGTGCGGCTTTTCAAGCGCGTCTAAAATTGATTTGACGACTTCGATGTTTTGCCGTTCATTGCGCGCGCCGATGTTGTAAATCGCGCCAGACTTACCTTTTTCAAATGCGAGCCAAATCGCGCGGCAATGGTCTTCGACAAAAATCCAATCGCGCACGTTTTTGCCGTCGCCGTAAACGGGCAAAGGCTCGTCATTTATCGCATTTGCAATCATCAGCGGAATCAGCTTTTCAGGAAATTGCCGTTGCCCGTAATTGTTGCCGCAGCGCGTAACGATTGTGTCAACACCGAATGTTTCGTGCGCGGCGCGAACGAAATGTTCGGCGGCAGCTTTCGATGCAGCATAAGGCGAATTCGGCTCAATCGGTGATGATTCGATGAAAAAAGCATCTTCGTCTTCGGGCAATGTTCCCATCACTTCGTCGGTTGAAATCTGCACAAAACGTCGGACGTTTTTAGCACGCGCCGCGTCGAGCAAAACTTGCGTTCCGAGAACATTCGTCAAAACAAATTCGCTTGCCGAATTTATCGAACGGTCAACGTGCGATTCGGCGGCGAAATTGAAAATTGCCTCGCAATTCTCAGGCAAAAATCGCAAAACCGCATCTTTATCGCAAATGTCGCCTTTGACGAATTTGTGCCGCGTTTCGTCCAAGCCGGTTAAATTGTCCAAATTTCCGGCATAAGTCAGCGCGTCGAAGTTAATAATTTCAACGTCGGAGGTTTCGTTTAATACGAGCCGGACAAATTCCGAGCCGATAAAGCCTGCGCCGCCGGTTACAAAAATAGTTTTCATAATTCAATTACGAATTACGAATTTCAAATTACGAATTTAGCGATTGATTTTTCTTACATTCGTAATTTGAAATTCGCGCATTGATTTTCACTTGTTTAATCTTCGCATTTGTTTGAGCAAAATTTCGGCGTGTTTTTTTGGCGCATCAATGTTTTTCAAGATGACTTTGCCGCCTGTTTCGCTGGCGTTATCGATAATGAGATTGCCGAAACCGAGAATTCTTTGCGGAACGGTCGCTGCAATCGTTACGTCCTGAACGGAACGAAGCGGCAAATTTCTGGTTGTTTTTGCAATTAAGCCTTCGTCAATTTCGATTTTTGCATCCGTCAGCGTGTAGCGCACGGTTTTCTGCTTCAAATGATAAAACGCCGGAATCAAAAGCATCGAAAGTCCGAAGAAAACCGAATACCAAGCTGAGATTTCAATTTGAAAAGCGCGGCTGATAAAAGCTAGAAAAGCAGCCAGAAGCAATGCTCCGAACACGGCTAGAACATAACCGATTTTAACGAACATCAACGTCGGGCTAATCGAAAAAATTTGTTTCTCGACGTCCGGCATTTCTGCATTTTCGTTTCTTGCGGGACGGGCGATGCGCGTTTCTTCTTCGGCTTCGAGCATTTTGCCGCATTTTTGGCAGTAAATCGCTTCGTCCGAATTTCTCGCGCCGCATATTGTGCAAAACATAAAATCAATTGTCAGCAGGCAGTTTTGTTTTTAACCGAAAATTCTTTTCAATAATACAGGATTTATAACTTTAAACAAAAAAGCGGCTGGCTACGAGCGCCAACCGCCAAGTCTGTTTCAGACCAGAGGAGAAGAAAGTGTTTGAATAAATTATTGGTTAACCAGCCGCATTCTGCCGTCAGCCAATTTAATTGCAACGGCATTCGGTTCGTAAGCCGTGAGCGGCGCGGACGGTTTGCTTTCAAGTTCTTTGGCTTCCTTTTTGGTAACTTTGACCGCTATGTTCGGCAGATTCGGATTGGTAATCGAGCTATATAAAGTAGTAATTCGGCGAACGTATTCCTGCGTTTCACGATATGGCGGAATTTGATTGCCGTATTTTACGACCGCGCCTTCGCCTGCGTTGTAACCGGCAAGCGCGAGCGCGACATCTCCGCCGAACATATCGAGCAACAGGCGCATATATTTGATGCCGCCTTCGATGTTTTGTTTCGGGTTGTAAATGTCCGCGACGCCCAATCTGCGCGCCGTCGCGGGCATCAACTGCATCAATCCGCTTGCGCCTTTATACGAAGTCGCCTTTGAATTAAATGAAGATTCCTGATGCATCTGCGCGTAAATAAGCAGCGGGTCGATGTTGTAGCGTTTTGCCGAATCGAGTATATAGGAATCGACTTTGTTGTCGCCAGTCGTGAAATTGCCCATACTTCTTTCCAACGCCATCGAAACTCTTCCGATTTTAACCGGCTGCGCTTTTACAGCCGTAACCTGTGCGGTTTTTTTAACCAGCGGTTTGTTGATTTTAGCTTCGGTAATCGGCGCAATCGTCGGAGAAACGACTTTTACGCCTTTTGACGTATCGAAATTATCGAAAACTCTGGAACGCGATTGGGCAAACGCTGAAGCGGTTAAAAGTGCGAAAACAAAAATATACTGTAAAGTTTTTTCCATTATAAATATAAAAATAGCTCAAATAAATGAAGCCGATTTGTAGTTGATTGTTAGTAAAGGGGTGCTTTATAACACTCGATGTTTCAAGCGTCTATACTATATAAAAAAGTGTAAAGCCGATTAATTTCCAGAGAATTTTGAACAAATTTAAACAATTTTTACCAATTCTAGATATTAGTTCAAATAGAAGATTTTAAGGGAGTTTTTCAAGAGTTAAATACATCTTTTGCCGAAGATTTTCGTTTCTTGCTTCAACCTTTTGTAAACTTCGTTTATCTTTAATTTATGCTTTATTTGTCGCAAATTTTAGGAAAGCCGATTTTTGACGCCGAAGGCGAGAAAATTGCTGTTATAAAAGACATTATCGTTCGCTACGGCGCAGAAGATTACCCGCCGGTTATCGGTCTGGTTGCGCGTTACCGAAGGCGAATGTTTTTTATGCCCCGCTCAAAAATCTCCGCGCTTGACGAACATGGCGCGCGGATGAATTCGGAAACCATTGATTTGCGACCGTTTACAAGAAGAACAAGCGAAGTTCTTCTGGCTAAAGACGTTTTGGACAATCAATTAATAGACGTTGACGGAAAGCGAGTTGTGCGCGTCAACGACGTGCAGATTATCGAAGTCGGGCGCGAGTGGCGCGTAACGGGCGCGGACGTTAGCTTTCAAGGCTTTCTTCGACGCTTGATGCCGGTCGGATTTTACGGTAGTAATCGCGTCGTCGAAGTTCTTGATTGGGCTGATGTCGGCTACCTTGCAACCGATAAATCAACCGCTGCCGTTCAATTAAAATCTTCAAAAGACAAACTTTCGCGCCTTCATCCGGTCGAAATCGCGCAGCTTGCCGAAACCTTGTCGCCGATTCACCGCACGGGCATCGTGGAATCATTGGACAACGAAACCGCCGCCGACACACTTGAGGAAATGTCAACGGAAAATCAGGCGCGAATCTTAGAGAAAATGGACGAAGAACGCGCCGCGGACATTTTGGAAGAAATGTCGCCGGACGACGCGGCGGACGTTTTAGGCGAGCTTTCAGACGAAAAGGCGCAGGAACTTTTCGATTTGATGGAAGAAGACGAAAAAGCCGATGTTGCCGAATTGTTGCCGTTTCATAAAGACACGGCTGGCGGTTTGATGACAACCGAGTTTGTTACATTTCCGAAAGATTTGACGGTTTCTCAGGCGATTGCGCGGCTGCGGGAAATGGCAGAAACCCCGAATATGATTTATTACCTTTACGTTGTCGAAAAAGAAAATTCATGGAAGCTCGAAGGTTTAATATCTTTGAGAAGTCTAATTTTAGCCGACCCGACGCTGCCGCTCTCGGAAGTTATGCGAGACAAATTTCAATTCGCGCATCCGAACGATGACGCCGAAGAAGTTGCACAAACGATTGCCGAATATAACTTACTGGCTTTGCCCGTCGTTGACGATTTGGGCGAGATTGCCGGAATCGTGACGGTTGATGACGCGATGGAAATTCTTCTTCCTAAAAATTTTAATAAACGCCTGCCGCGAATGTTCGGCTAAATAAAAGTTGGGCGGCTTCTCTGTAAATTTTCGTCACAAAAACTGAACGGGCGGTGTTTATACATTTAAGGAGTAACCGAAATTTGTTTGGGAGAAAATTATGCGAATAATTTTGATGTTTTTTCTTGTTCTCTGTTCTGTTTTCTTAAATGTAACTGCTCAAAATACGACGGTCAATCGAAGTGCGAAGCGCGATGAGGTTATCGTCCGTGATAAATCTCATCCTGTATGGAAAGCGATTGACGCTCAATATGGCAAACTTGCCGAAGCGTGGCGAAAAAAAGACTTCGATGCCCTGTTCGCGCTTTACGCGCCGGACTTGTATGCGGTGACGCCTACCGGAGAGGTATGGAATCGCGAGCGGAGTTTGGCGTATCAGAAGAACGGGCTTGCACAGGTGAAGGAAACCATCCTTATCAGCAACACGATTCTTCGATTAGCCGTTTGCGGCGAAAATGAAGCCACGGCGACGGTTCTTCAGGTGTGGTATCGAACGCAGATGATGAGAGGCAAGTTGCGATTAGTGCAGACCACTGCCGTTCAGGACGAACAGTGGGTGAAAATGCCCGAAGGCTGGAAGCGCAGAAAAATAGATAATGTGATAAACGGAACGGCTTTAGTGGACGGCAAGCGCGTTGACACGAACAAGGACTACGACCCGGATGCGCCAGCCTATGACCCGTATGACCCGCGCCCTAAACAGTCTATCGCAGATGCGCTTTTCCCGATTATTGAAGAAAAGGGCATCGAAGCGGCTCTTGTGCAGTATCGCGTTTTGAAACAATCCGGCGATTATTATGCGACCGAAATTCAACTAAACGATTTAGGCTATCGCTTGCTTAATGCAAAGAAAGTCAAAGAGGCGATTGAAATCTTTAAGTTAAACGTCGAAGCATATCCGCAATCTGCTAATGTGTATGACAGTTTAGGCGAGGCTTATATGATAGACGGCAACAAAGAATTAGCCGTCAAAAATTACCAAAAGGTGCTTGAGTTAAATCCGCAGAACGCTAACGCCGTTGAAATGCTGAAGAAACTTCGAGGGCAGTAGCAATCTATAAACGCGCCGCCCAACAAATCAATGGACGTGAGGGCGAAACAGCTACTTTGTTTGTCGGCTTGTGCGTGTCCGCGCCCACGTCATTTCCGCCATTATGGAACTTTATTTTTAAACGCTTCGCTGAAATTGCATTTATAATAAATTTAGCTTTATCAACTTAAATAAAGAGATTACAAATGAAAAAAATTACGGGAAAAATACTGGCTTTTATCGGGCTTTATCTTTTAACCAGCGGACTGTTCAGCTTGTCCGCACATCAAATTGTCGGTAATTACCGGAAAATTTCCAAGTTGGACGATGAGGTCGTTGCGGCGGCAAGATTTGCGGTCAGACAGGAAAAACGGAAAAAGAGCAATCGCGGTCTTTCGCTTGTTTCCATCGAAAGCGCCGCGTCTCAGGTTGTCGCCGGAAGGAATTATAAAATTTGTATGAAAGTGAAAATAAACGGCAAAACACAAAGCGCGACTGCCGTCGTTTTCCGCAATCTTAAAGATAAATTTTCGCTGACAAGCTGGAATAAAGGCATTTGCGAAACGGATTAGTATTTAGTCAGTTGTAGAATATTTACCGCGCCGGAATTAAAATAGTGAAATTCGGCACTTTTATTTTCAAAAACAGGAGTTAAATTTTATGAAACGAAAAATTATTTTGTCGGTGGCGTTAATAGTCTTCGCCATAATTTCCAACGTTGCTCAGGCGGGCGATTTTGCCGTCGGTTCGACGCTTGAAAACTTTAATCTTTCCGACACGAGCGGAAAACCGCAGTCTTTCAATGATTTGAAAGGCAAAAACGGCGCGGTTCTCGTTTTTCTTTCAACCCAGTGTCCGGTCGTGCGCGGTTACAATGAACGCATCGGCAAACTCGCCGCCGATTACGAGGCAAAAGGTATCAATGTTATCGGAATTAACGCGAACGCGACCGAATCAATCGACGCGGTTAAAAAACACGCCGAGGAACATTATAAATTTCCCGTTCTTATTGATAAAAACAACGTTTTAGCCGACAAATTAAACGCAAGCGTTACGCCGGAAACTTTTTATTTCAACGAGAAAAATAATTTAATTTATCGCGGCGCAATAGACAACGACCGGCGCGGCGATAACATTACAGAAAATTATTTGCGCGCCGCGCTCGACGCAACGCTCGGCGGCAAAGCGGTCGCTAAAACCAGAGCAAACGCTTTCGGTTGCTCGATTAGAAGAAAACAGTAAAAATTTTTACGCGATGAAAAATACTTTTATAAATCGGACAAAGGTGAAAAGAGTTATTGTTTTCGGACTCGTGTTAGTTTCTACGCAGTTTTTTTCCGTTAATACTTTTGCACAAAAACGGAAGCCGAAAGTTTTGCCAAAACCTTCCGCCATAAAAAAGACGCAAGTATCCAAAATTAAAACTTCTTCGATTACACAGCCGGAAGTTAAGCAAATCGATGCAATTGCGCTCAGAAATCTGCTCAAACGTGAAGGCGTTGGCGCTAAACCTCTGCTCGTAAATTTCTGGGCAACGTGGTGCGACCCGTGCCGTGAAGAATTTCCCGAACTCGTCGAAATCAACGGCGAATATAAAGATAAAATTGATTTTATAGTTATTTCCTTGGATGATTTGGCGGAAATAAAACGCGACGTGCCCAAATTTTTAGTAGAAATGAAAGCGAAAATGCCCGCATATCTTTTGAAAACGCAAGACGAAGAAGCGGCAATCGGAGCAGTTTCAAAAGATTGGGCGGGCGGTTTGCCGTTCACGATTTTGTTCAATGAAAAAGGTGAGATTGTTTATAATCGGCAGGGAAAAGTCGAGGCAGAAAAACTGCGCGGCGCGATTGATAAACTTCTTTTGAATCAAACCGCAAAACTCGCGCAACGGTAGTAAGAAAATCATTTCGATTAAATTTCAAAAGAGAGTTTTCCGTAAGGGATTTGAAAATAGAGTCCAAACGGCATAAACTCTCTTTTTTGTTTTAACGCGAATTTTAAGGATTGTAGAGATTATTAACGATGAATGATTCGGCTGCAACAATCACTCCCGAAGTTATCAAACAACACAACTTAACCGCCGAAGAATACGAAAAGATTGAAAAAATTCTCGGACGCGCGCCGAATTTCACCGAACTCGGCGTATTTTCGGTAATGTGGTCAGAACATTGCAGTTATAAATCTTCAAAAATCCATTTGCGCAGGCTTCCCATAACGGGCGAGCGCGTCATTGTTCCGCCGGGCGAAAACGCAGGCGTCGTCGATATTGGCGACGGCTGGTGCGTAGCGTTCAAAGTCGAATCACACAATCACCCGTCGTTTATCGAACCATTTCAAGGCGCGGCAACCGGCGTCGGCGGAATTCTGCGCGATGTTTTTACGATGGGCGCGCGCCCGATTGCGGCGATGAATTCTCTGCGTTTCGGGAAATTACGGGACGAAAAACACGGGCGCAGAAATAAAGCGATTTTAAAAGGCTGCGTGGACGGCATCGCGCATTACGGCAATGCGTTCGGCGTGCCGACCGTCGGCGGGGAAGTGGTTTTCGATGACGCATATAATTTGAATCCGCTTGTTAATGCTTTCGCTCTCGGCATCGTCCGCCAAGACCAGATATTTTTCGGCAAAGCGTCGGGCGTCGGGAATCCGGTTCTGTATGTCGGCGCAAAAACCGGGCGCGACGGAATCCACGGCGCGACGATGGCTTCGGCAGAGTTTGACGAAGAAGCCTTGGAAAAACGCCCGACGGTTCAGGTCGGCGACCCATTTTTAGAAAAACTTTTACTCGAAGCCTGTCTCGAAGCGATGCGTTCGGGCGCAATCGAAGGCATACAGGATATGGGCGCGGCAGGTCTTACTTCTTCGTCGGTCGAAATGGCGGCGCGCGCCGGAACAGGCTTAGAGCTTGATTTGACGCTTGTGCCGCAGCGCGAAACCGGAATGACGGCGTATGAAATGCTCCTTAGTGAATCGCAGGAACGAATGCTCATCGTCGCGCACGCCGGACGCGAAAAGCAGATTGTCGAAATTTTCAATAAATGGGATTTGGACGCGGTTGTTGTCGGGCGTGTCGTCGAAGGAAATCGTCTAAAAATCTTTCACAACGGCGAAACGGTTGCCGATTTGCCTGTCGATAAGTTGACGGATGAAGCGCCGAAATACGAGCGTCCACTTGCAAGTCCAAAGTTCAAAGTTCAAAGCTCAAAGCTAAAGACAGAAAACAAAAAACCAAAGACCGAAGACCAAAATGAAGTATTAAAAATGCTTCTCGCCGCGCCGAATATATGCTCGAAGCGTTGGGTTTTTCAGCAATACGACCATATGGTTCGCACGAATACGGCGGTTTTGCCGGGCGCGGACGCGGCTGTCGTGCGCGTTAAGGAAACGCGGCGAGCGATTGCAATGTGCTTGGACGGAAACGGAAAATTCTGCGCGGTAAATCCGCGGATGGGCGCAAGGTTGATTGTTGCCGAAAGTGCGCGGAACGTCGTCTGCGTCGGCGCAAAACCGGTTGCCGTAACGAATTGTTTGAATTTTGCTTCGCCCGAACGTCCCGAAGTGATGTGGAGTTTCTCGGAAACGATTGACGGAATAAAAGAAGCCTGCGAAGCATTTGAAACGCCGATTGTTTCCGGCAACGTTTCTTTTTACAACGAAACCGAAGGGCGCGGAATTTTGCCGACGCCGGTTATCGGAATGGTCGGGCTTCTTGAAGACGCTAGGAAAATCATCACGCAGGGTTTTAAATCCGATGGCGATTTTGTCGCCCTTCTCGGCGAAACGAAAAACGATTTAAGCGCGAGCGAATACGCGCAAACTGTTTTGAATTTAACGACAGACGAATTAATTGAAGCGGGCGAAGTTCCGGCGCTCGATTTGGATTTGGAACGGCGCGTTCAAAAAACCTGTCTCGATTTAGCCGATAAATTTCTCTTAAAATCGGCGCACGATTGTTCGGACGGCGGCTTGGTAGTTGCAATTGCGGAAAGCTGTTTTTCCTCTTTGAATAGAAAAGCCGTCGGCGTGGAAATAGAATTGAATACCGAAAATCTATCACTCGAAGCGTTGCTTTTCGGCGAATCACCGTCGCGGATTGTGATTAGTTTTTCGCCTGATAAATTAAATGAAGTCGAAGCGATTGCAAAAGAAAACAATTGCCCGTTTGAAATTATCGGCGCGGTCGCGGGCGAAGATTTGAAAATAAAAGCGAACGGTGAAAAAGTCATTTCCGCTTCAATAAATGAATTGGAAAACGTTTGGAAAACGTCGCTCGAAAAGCAGTTGGAAAATTAAAGGATTTTTACAAACGGAATCAATGCCGGAACTCGCGCGGCATATTCGCCATATTCCTGCGGAAGAAATTTCCTCCATAATTTTCGGCAAAACAAAATTTCGCGCGAAAACTTTACGTCGCCTGCAAATTTTTTGTTAGCTCGAAGAAAGAAATTCAATTTCTCATTGTTCGCCGATAAATTTTATTTGCTCGTTTTCCTTAATCTCAAATTTTCCCAGTCGGCTGCGGCAGAAATCGCTAACGACATCGGCAAAACCGCGCGCGGCTTCTTCCTGTGGAACATGACCGCAATTTTTGAAGACGACAAAGCGAGAATTTAAAATTGACTCGTGAAGTTTTTCGCCGTCGCGCATCGGAGTTACAGTGTCGCGCTCGCCCCAGACAATCAGCGTCGGCTGGTTGATTAAATGCGCGTCGGCTTCAATCCGATTTGCGTCCCACGCGCGCGCCGTCGCCAAAACCGAGCGATGTGCATCAGCCGCGCGGAGCGGTCGCCGGACGGATTCTATTCTGTCCGGCGTAATTAAATGATGATTTTCCGGCGCAATCGTATTACGCATACGGTATTTCAAAAACGTTTTTGAATCGAGCAAAAAAGGCGACAAAATCTCGCCGACGACGGGAATTGCCGCGAGTTTGAGAATCGAATTATTTTTTACATCGTCGTTTATAACTGTGTCAACTAACACGAGTTTTTCGACTCTTTCGGCATAATCGAGCGCAAGAGAAGAGGCGACCGCGCCGCCGTAAGAGCTGCCGATTAAGGTTGCGCGTCCGATGCCTAATCTGTCCATAAGGCGCTCAACCATTCGCGCTTGCGAGACAATCGAATAATCAAACCACGACGGTTTATCGGAAAATCCGAAACCGAGCAGGTCAACCGCCAAAACGTGAAAACCTTTTTCAGCAAATACGGGAGCGACCTGCTGCCAGATGTAAGTCGAAGAAGTGTAGCCGTGAAGCAAAATCAGCGTCGGATTGTTATGCGCCTCGCCGAATTCCTGATAATGCACGGTCGCGCCGTCAACTTCCGTAAAATGGGAATTCTCAGCGTGCGGGACTTTATCGGAAACATCGTCCCACGCAATTTTGCGCGGGCGTGTCAGCATTTTCCACGCAATCACGCCGCCGATTGCTCCGCTTAAACCTAAAGCAAGATTTTTCTTCTTCATAAAAATTTTTCCTTTGTCTAATTTTATACCAGAACAACTTTCGGTTGAACAGTTTTTTCGCCCCGATTATAAACTCCAATGGCAATTAAATTTTTCTCGCTCGTTAATCTAACAAATTCCTGTCCGTTGATTTCCGGCAAATCTACATTTAATTTTATGCCGTTTTTTATTCTGCCCGCGTCTTCGGCGGAAAGTTTTATTTCGGGAAGATGCGAAACCGCTTCATTTGTAGAAATTAAAACTTCAAAGAGTTTGTCTGTGGCGACAATCTCTTCGAGTTTTTCGAGCGTTACGGCTCTGTCGATTCCAAATTTTCCGGCGCGCGTTCGTCTGAGTTCGGCAAGATGAGCGCCTGTTTCCAGTTTTCGTCCGATGTCTTCGGCTAAAGTTCTGATATAAGTTCCGGCAGAACACGAAACTTTAAGTCCAAAGTCCAAAGTCCAAAGTCCAAAGTCGGAAGAAATTTCAGATTGCAGCGCGCTCGCTTCTTCTTCATAATTTGTAATCCGTAATTCGCTCGTTGCTTCGATTTCAGAGATTTTAACTTTGACGGATTTTCGCTCAATTTCAATTCCTTTGCGCGCCAGCTCATAAAGTTTTTTGCCCGCAACTTTTTTTGCCGAATACATCGGCGGTGTCTGTTCAATTTCGCCGCGAAAAACTTTCAATACATCTTCGATTTCACCGTTTGAAACGTCTCGTAATTCGTAATTCGTAATTCGTAATTCGCCGTCGCGGTCGCCGGTATCGGTTTCAAATCCGAGACGAACTGTAGCTTCATATTCTTTCGCATCTTTATCGAGAAACTGTGCCAGCCGCGTTGCTCGTTCAACTAAAATTATCATCACGCCCGTTGCAAACGGGTCTAGCGTTCCCGTGTGTCCGATGCGTTTTGTCTTTAGTATTCTCCGCGCGCGCGCGACGACATCGTGCGAAGTAATTCCCGCCGGCTTATCTATGATTAAAATTCCGTCCATTCGATTTTAGATTTTGGATTTTGGATTTTGGATTTGCAAGTCGTAATAAATTATTTCGGTCTTTGCGTTCTCGGCGGCTTTGCGTGAAAATTTTTATATGTTCAAGAAAAGAAATTGGCGCGTCTCGAAACCGCGTGAAGAATCCGGCGAAGATGAAAAGCCGCGCGAGATAAATCCTGAACGAGCAAGGCGGAAAACTTTTGACCGCGCCGTCAACTTGCTTGCTTACAAACCGCGCTCGGTTGCGGAGTTGCGCGAGCGTCTGCTTGAAAAAACGTGGACGAATGAAGAAATCGTTGATGCGGTTTTGGAAAAACTTAAGGAATATAATTATCTGAACGACGATTATTTCGCGCGCGAGCTTGCCGCATCAAAATTGCGGCAGAAGCCAATCGGCAAAAGGGTTTTAAAGCAAAAGCTGGCGCACCGAAAGCTCGACAAGGAAACGGTTGACGAAGCGATTGAGCAGGCGTTTTCCGAGCAGCCGGAAGAGGAAGTTATCAAACTAGCCGTCGCCAAAAGACTGCGCTTAAAAGGCAAACCGGAAACGCGCGAAGACTCGAAAAAGTTCTACGATTATTTATTGCGGCAAGGTTTTTCTTACGATTTGGTAAGCCGGAAAATGCGCGAGATTGCGGCTAGTGAATTTGACGAAAACGAATAGGACGCGGACAAACACGGATTAGGCGGATTGGCGCGGATTTATTTTAAAACTATCCGCGAAAATCGGCTAAATCGGTGTTTGTCCGCGTCCTATTCCTTCAAAAGTTTTTATTATTTGACCACGCCGCGTTTTGACGTTTCGATAAAACCGACAAGCAAATCAACTTCTTTGCAATCCTTTATCTCTTCTTTTATTTTCTGGATGGCTTGTTCGGTATTGAGCTTCGATGTCAGCAAAAAATGAAAAGCGTGATTTAGATTTTTGATAACCTCGCGCGAATAGCCGCGTCTTTTCATACCGACGCGATTCAAGCCGAAACATTTCGCGTGATTTCCCTGAATTACGGCAAATGGCATCGCGTCTTTGACGACGACCGAATAACCGCCGACGAACGCTTCAAAACCGATGCGGCAAAATTGATGAACGCCCGAATACGCGCCGATATTGGCGCGGTTGGCAATCTCGACGTGACCGGCGAGCGTTGCCGCGTTTGCCATAATCACGTTGTTTCCAATCGAGCAGTCGTGCGCGACGTGCGCCTGCGCCATCAGCAAATTGTCGTCGCCAATGCGCGTCAATCCGCCGCCGCCAGCCGTTCCGCGATGAACGGTTACAAATTCTCTGATTTGGTTGCGCGCGCCGATTTCCGTTTGCGTTGCTTCACCCGCGTATTTCAGATCCTGAGGTGCGAGTCCGATTGAAACGAACGGGAAGATTTTAGTTTCCGCGCCGATTCGCGTATTGCCGTCAATAACAACGTGAGATTCGAGATGAACTTTATCGGCTAAAACAACGTCTTCGCCGATGATTGAATATGCGCCGATGTAGCAATGGTTTCCGATTTGCGCTTTCGGATTGACGACGGCGCTTTCGTGAATAAATGACATAGAAAAGACGGAGAAATTTTAGAAAACGTTTGAGTCGGAATTTTCAGAAGCGGAAACATCGCGGCTGGGAGTTTCGTTTGTATCCGTCGGATTTATTTCGCCCGCGTTCGGTTTCTTCAGAATCAACCAGAGAAAAACTATTAGGACAGGAATAATCAGAAAAAGCCCTAGAATTGCGCCGCCGATTGCCGAACAGATTAAACCGTAAATTCCGAGTGATTTTTTCTTTCTGCGAATTCCCAAAATCAAAGGGATCAAACCGAACAGAATGCCTAAAATAGTATTAAGAATGGTTAGATAAAGAATCGCTTCTGTAGGAGTTAATTTAATTTGCTGCATATTAATTTTTCTTTTCCTTGTTCGAGTCGCGGTCGCCGATGATGCACATAATTTCGGCTTCGGCGGCAAGCTGACCATTAACTTTAGCAAGCCCTCGCATCTTTTGAACTTTGCTTCCGATTCGCAGAGCCGTAACTTCTAAAAAGAGCGTATCGCCCGGCACGACCGGACGACGAAATTTAGCTTTGTCGATGCCGCTGAAAAAAGGAATTTTGTTTTTCCGGTTTTCAAATTCCCTGAGAGCTAAAATTGCACCGACTTGCGCGAGCGCTTCGATAATCAAAACGCCGGGCATAACCGGCGCTTCGGGAAAATGCCCGATGAAAAAATGCTCGTTAATTGTAACTTGTTTGATACCGACTATACGCTCGCGCGGCACGAGTTCGACGATTTTATCGACCAGCAGGAATGGATAACGATGCGGCAGAATTTCTTGGATGGCGCGCGAATCGAGAATAATCATAATTGATATTAAACAAAATACAAGAAGTCAGAATATAGAAACCGGAAGGCGGTGGCAAGTAGAAAATTTCTATTTGCTCGCCGCTTCCGGTTTCTATATTCTGACTCCTGATTACCGACCGATTTTATTTAGGCGCAGCAGTGGTCGCCGTGCCTGCCGGACGCGCGTTGTAGAACGTAATAAATTCTTTGGTTACGTCGTATTTTTCGTCGAAACCGAGCAGAAGACCCGCACCATCGAGTTTAGCCGCGTCAAGAACCATCGCGTAGCCTTTCTGCTTGGTAAATTCCTGAATCGCATTTCCGATGTCTTGGCGAATTGGAGCTAATACGGCTTGTTCGCGTCGTTCATAACGCGCTTTAGCGTCATCTTGCTTGAATTTCAATTCACGACCTAATTTATCGTATTCGTCGGCTTTCGCCTGAAGGTCTTTAGCGGTAATAGGCGCAATCGGAACATTCGGATTCTTCTGCTGGTTTGCTTGCGCGGTCTGAAGTTCTGCCTGTAATGCCTGATATTTATTAGCCATTGTTTGCAGTTCAGCCATTAACGGCTTAAATTCGGTTTCGAGACTGTTTGCAGCCGTAACGTATCTAGTCAGTCCGCCTTTGTCATCATCAAAAGCGGCGGTGTTAATAACGGCGATTCTGAATGTCGCCGTCGGCGCGGTTTGGGCAAAAGTCGAAACCGCAAAGATTGCTGCGAAAAAGAAAGCGGCAGCGATTAAACGAAATGTTTTCATTTTATTTGTAATACTCCTTAAACTTTAGAAAAGGAATCGGTCACGTTTGAATTTTGACTTTTCCTTTTGAAACTATTTTCCTTAAAAATGTTGCTTGTAATTTTGGAAATGAAAATATCAATAATTTTCAATTTTCAATTTTTCACTTTCCACTTAAAATGTTCTGCCGACCGTAAAGCGGAAACCGTTTCTCTTGCCGGGCAGAAATAGTCCGGGCGCTTCTTGGGTAAATCCGATTTTAGCATTCGGATTAAAATAATAAATCAGGCGAAACGGCACGTTGACAATCGGAACTTGCACGCGCAACTCTAAGCCGACGCTCGAACGAATATCGCTGAATTTATCAAATG
>JALYZF010000152.1 GCA_030948995.1 Acidobacteriota bacterium | reverse complement strand
TGACGGTTTTAAACAGCCAAGATTACGCCGACCATCATTTCCTTTTTCATCTTTTGCAGATTCCTTTTCTATGGTTTTTCGAGCCGGTAACGGCGGCGAAAGTCGCGGCGATTTTCTACGGTTCGTTAGCGATTTTTTCCGTCTATTGGCTGATGTTTCGCTACAAAATCGATTATTTGCTCTTGTGGCTTGCGGCGCTTTTAACGTGCGCCAATTCGTTTTACTACCGGATAAATATGGCGAAAGCGCCGCCGCTGACGATTATTTACACGATTGTCGGAATATATCTGCTGTTCGAGCGCAAATATGTTTGGCTTTTGCCGCTGATGTTCGTTTTCGTTTGGACTTACAGCTTGTTTCCAATTTTGTTCATCGCCGCTGTCTTCTGGACGATAATCATCGCTTGGAACGAACGACGATTTGAATGGCGACCGATTGCTTATACGTTTGCCGGAATGATTTTGGGTAATGTAATAAACCCGTATTTTCCGCGTAATATCGGACTTTTCAGCGAGCATTTTTTCACGAAATTTAAAGTCGGCTCGGATTTTGCTGTCTCTGTCGGCGGCGAATGGTATCCGTTTACGGGAATGGAACTGCTGCTGAATTTGCCCGTCGCTTTATTGGCGATGCTCGTCGGCTATATCCTCTTTTTTCCGAAAGAAGGAAAGCTGCCGGAAAAATCTTCGTTCTTTTTAATGTTTGCGACCGTTTTGCTGGCGGCGCAGTTTCGCTCGAAACGCTACGCCGAATATTTTCCGCCGTTTGCAATTCTTTTTGCTGCTTTTAGCTGGAAGGAATTTTTGATTCCGAATATCTTGCAGCTTCCAGAAGATTTTAAGTTGGAAATTGCGCCGTATCTCGACCGCGTAAAAGCGACCGACGAGCAGGAAGCCGTCGGCGTCTTTAAACGTTTTGCGCCTTTGGTTTTGGGCGTTCTGCTGGTTCTGTGGCTGATTTACAATTTAACGGGAATCGATACGACAAGTCTTGTCGGCGAAAATTCTAAAACCACGCCCGGTATGCGTGCGCTTTTCAGCATCAAGGAAAACGGTTTGATAAGCGATATAAAAAACAATGAGCCGAACGATAAATACGAGCGCGCAATGGCGTGGGCAAACAAAAACATTCCGGCTGGCGAGCGGATTTTTAACTGCAACTGGGACGATTTTCCGAAAATGTTTTTCTACGACCAGCAGCATAATTACGTCTGGGGCTTAGACCCGAATTATCTTTATTCAAAAAATCCCGAGCTTTATAAACTGACGGGCGATATAAATTCGGGCAAAATCGACGATCCTGCGCCGATTATCCGAGAAAAATTCGGCGCGCGATTTATTTTCTCGGACGCCAAAGAGAACGAGGATTTCGTCGCCAAATGTCTGGAAAGCGGCTGGTGCGAAATGCAGTATGAAGATGACGAAGCGAGAATTTTGAAAATACGCGATGCCAAAGGCGAGCCGCCGAATGCGGCATCGGACGACGAGAAACCGCCGACGCCGGAAGAATTAAAACAGCTCGAAGATGAAGAAAAACAAGCGGCGGCTGTAAATAATAAAAATCAAAACGCTTCTAACGATAACGACGATGAAGAAGGCAATGACGATAATTAAAACGGGCGCGCGCGTTTTCGCTTTTGCGTTATTAATCGCTTTTCTGAATTTCGGCTGCGAAAGCCCCTCGCTCAAAGCAAACGCGCACGCGCCTAAACCGACGGCGTCGGAAAATAATACGGCGAGTCTTGAAAGTGATTTGCAGACAATGAGAAACGCCGATTTCGATTACGTCTTTGTTTTTCGGCGCAAAGACGGCAGCGCGTTCGACGGCGAAGATAAAAAATATCTGCGGGCAAACTCGCCCGCCGCTACCAACCGTTTTATCTTAACCGAAGAAAACAAAGCAGTGATTGCCGGTTCGTCTTACAAATTCGAGCCGGAAAATCTTGAAAAATTGCAAGAGCGTTTTGTGATTGAAAATTTTTCAAAGTCTGAAAACCAAGACGCAAAATCAGAAAATCAAAACGCGCCGGTAAATCCGAAATAATCAGCAAACTCGATACGCCAAAGGAGAAAATTCGTGCCAGAAGAAAATCAGAGCGACAAACTAGAAGTAAAACAAACAACGGAAAGCGCCGCGCCCGGACAATTGCTTCCGAAGGAAGAATTGGTAAAAACGGAAACGATTGTCGAAACCAAACAGGGCGAGATTCCCGCCGTTTTTACGCAGTTTACGATGTCCACGTGGCTCGTCGTGCGCGTTGTGCTTGTAACCTTGCTGCTTATTTATATTGCAGATTTTTTAAAAGGCACCATTTCTTTACTCGTTCATCTCTTTTTTCTGATGATTTTGTCCGTTTCATTCGCCTATTTGATACAGCCGCTCGTTAATTTGATAAACGGTTTGTTTGAGCGAGTCAGCGGCGGGAAAACGATGCCGCGCCCCGTTGCTATTGCTCTTTCGTATTTGATTGTTTTTTCGGTTTTGGGTATCGGAATCGCGGCAATTGCGCCGCTCGTTACCGAGCAGGGCAAAGAACTCAGCGCCAAGTTGCCCGATTACACGACAAAGATTCAAGAGCGTTTCGGCAGCGCCAGCAGCGGCTACCGTTATCGTCTTCCGCAGGAATTGCAGGACAATATAACCAAGAAACTTTCGGATATTGGAGGCTTAATCGGTGACACGGTCGGGACGTTTTTAATTGACTTGGTAACCTACCTGCCGTGGCTGCTACTGATTCCGATTTTGTCTTTTTTCTTTCTTAAAGACGTGAATCTTTTTCGCATTTCGCTGCTTCGCCTTTTGCCGCACGGCGATTGGCGCACGCGCGTTGAAGCCATTCTCGAAGATTTTAACAAAACGCTTTCCGCCTACGCGCGCGCTCAATTGACTTCGTGTTTTCTTATCGGGCTGCTCTGCACTGTCGGTTTTTATTTAATCGGCTTGAATTATGCGGTTCTGCTCGGCATTCTGGCGGGAATTTTCGAGTTTGTTCCGCTCATCGGACCTTTAACCATTGCGGTAATCGTCATTTTGACGGCGAGCGTTTCCGATAATCCTTGGGAAGCGCTCTACGCCGCTATTTTTCTGGTTGTTTTGCGTATTGCGCAGGATTATGTTATTTATCCGCGCATTGTCCGCGAAGGAATTCATCTGCATCCGCTGGCGATTATTTTGTCGGTTTTAGCGGGCGAGCAAATTGCGGGAATTGCCGGAGTTTTTATTGCGATTCCGCTCGTGGCGCTGCTGACGGTTCTCTACAAACATATTCTCGAACATAGCGGCAGCACTGGAGTTTTTGCGGATTGGCTCGCGCCGAAGGAAAATCCGGTCGAAGAAAGCGGAGGCAGCAGCGAGTTTGAAGTAGTGGGTGGCGAGTTAAAGAAAATTCCTTAATTTACTGCTAAATCAAAGAATGAATTCCGATAATAATAAAATAAGACGCGGCGGCGATTAAGCCCGCCATCGGTATTGTCAAAACCCAAGCCCAAACGATTCTACCCGCAACTCCCCATTTGACGGCGGAAAATCTTTTTGCCGAGCCGACGCCGACGATTGCGCCCGTAATCGTGTGCGTGGTCGAAACGGGAATTCCGAAAAAAGTGTTGGCGGCGAGTGTCAACGCACCGGCGGTCTCGGCGCAAAATCCGCCGACTGGCTGAAGTTTTGCAATTTTTGAACCCATCGTTTTGACGATTCGCCAGCCGCCGGTCAGCGTTCCCAAACCGATTGCCGAGTGCGCCGCCAGCACGACCCAGAGCGGAATATCGGGAAGTTTGCCGTCCGCCTTGGTTGCTAAAAATCCGCCTGAAACAAGAACGACGGTGATAATTCCCATCGTTTTCTGCGCGTCGTTACCGCCGTGTCCGAGCGAAAAGGCAGCGGCGCTAAATAGCTGTCCAACGCGAAAACCCTTGTCAATTTTGGAAATTGCGGTACGGCGAAAAATCCAAAAGACCGCTATCATAAAAAGATAACCGAGAATCGCGCCGATAAGCGGCGAAAGCACGATAAACGAAATTACTTTTATCCAGCCGTCGGCTATCAAAACGGTGGAAGAGCCGGAAATGCCGAAATTTTGGACGTATGAAGCAATCGCCGCGCCCGCGTAGCCGCCGAACAGAGCGTGTGAACTCGAAGACGGAAGTCCGAGATACCAAGTCAGTAAATTCCATATAATCGCGCCAACTAAGCCGCCGAGAAGAACATAAAGCTGGTCGCCTGCCGGAATTTTGGCGAGGTTAACTAAATCGCCGCCGATGGTTTTGGCGACGGCAGTTCCGAACACGATAAAAGCGATAAAATTAAAAAATGCTGCCATCGCCACCGCCGCGCCCGGCGACAAAACACGGGTTGAAACGACCGTTGCAATAGAATTCGCCGCGTCGTGAAACCCGTTCGTGTAATCGAAAACAAGCGCTATGATAATGATAAAAACGACAAGCGCGGTTTTAGCTTCCATAATTCGATTTTAGATTTTGGATTTTGGATTTTGGATTTACGGTTGGTAAAAGTCTTGAAATTTAATTCAATCTAATCTCAAAGAAGAAATTGAAAGCGTGAATTTCAACCAATCCAAAATCCAAAATCTAAAATCCGAAATTGCTAGGTGTGTTTTAAGATTATGCCTTCGACAATATTGGCGACCGATTCGCACCGGTCGGTCGCGTTTTCCAGAATTTCGTAAAGCTCTTTCCATTTAATTAAAGTTACTGCTTCGGTCGAATTATGGAAAAGCTCTTTGATGGCGCGGAAATAAATATCGTCGGCTTCATTTTCAAGACGATGAATTTCGACAATATGCTCGTTCATTCCGTCGGGTTTGGCGAGCATTGAAATAGCCGAATGAAGCTCTATTGCCAGCCCTTGAATGACTTTGGCGAAACGGCGCGCGTGTTCGTTGATTTCCTTGATGTCATACATCAAAATCGCGCGCGCGGCGGCGTCTATGTAATCGATTACATCGTCGAGCGCGACCGAAAGCGTATAAATATCTTCGCGGTCGAAAGGCGTGATAAAAGACTTGTTTAATTTTACCGTCAGATTGTGCGTTACTTCATCGCAGCCGTGTTCGACATCTTTAATTCTTTTGACATAAGTCTCGAAATTGCCGTGGTTGTCCTGCATCATCTCGACCAAAACGTTTGAAGCGTCTTGAATTTTGTCAGTCATTTGCGAAAAAAGAGTAAAATATTCGTCCTCTCTCGGCAATAAACTAAAAGCCATTGTTTTTCTCACGTCTCCATTGATTTTTAATTCTATATTGAAGAGTTCAATATATCGAAAGAATATTGAAGTGTCTATTTATAATAATTTTCGTGTAACAGATTTGTAACACTCGCGTAACAGTCGGACGTGCCAATTTGCGGTCAACTATAATTTATATTTTTTCATCATAAAACACGCTTTTGCTTTTTATTATTGAATGACAACGCAGATTTTTGGAGGAAAGAATGAGAAAATTTAATTTCGGAAAAACTTTAATGGCAACCGTGCTTGCGTGGACTTTGCTGATGATGCCGCTTCTGGCAATCGGGCAAACTCGCATCGTGATGCCGAAAAACAAATATAAAATTCAGGAAGACGTAAAACTCGGTCAGCAAGCGTCGGCGGAAGTCGAACAGCAAATGCCGATTTTAAACGATTACGAAACGACGCGCTATGTTCAAGAAGTAGGACAACGCCTTGTCAATGCGATTCCTCAAGAGTTTCAGCATCCCGAATTTCAATATTCGTTTAAGGTCGTCAACGCCAGAGATATAAACGCTTTCGCGCTTCCGGGCGGAGCGATGTATGTCAATCGCGGAATGATTGAAGCGGCGCGCAACGAAGGTGAAATGGCTGGCGTGATGGCGCACGAGCTATCGCACGTCGCGCTTCGACACGGCACGGCGCAGGCGACGAAAATGAGCAATCCGCTGAATCAAATTTTGGGCATCGGCGCAGTTTTAGGCGGCGCGGTTTTAGGCGGACAAAGCGGCGCGCAGCTCGGACAGATTTTCGCGCAAGGTTATTTCACGCGCTTTAGCCGTGAATACGAAACGCAAGCCGACATTCTCGGTTCGCAGATTATGGCGCGAGCCGGCTACGACCCGCGTGATTTGGCAAATATGTTCAAAACCATCGAAGCGCAGGGCGGCGGCGGTACGCCGGAATTTTTAAGCGATCATCCGAGTCCGGCAAATCGTTACGCCAATATCGAGCGCGAAGCCGCGATGCTGCGCGTTTCAAATCCGATTGGACGCACCGCGCAGTTTGAAAGAATTCAAAGCAAACTCAGAGGAATGCAGCGCGCGCCGTCTTCGCAGGAAATCGCGCAAAACGCGCAGCGTTATCCGAACGGACGTGGCGGACAGCAAGAAGGACAGCAAAACAGCACGATGGCGAACGGCAGATATGCGAGCCGCGTCCAATTTCCATCATCGCAAATGCGTATTTTCAACGGCGGCGGAATTCAGCTAAACATTCCGAGCAACTGGCAGCAGATTTCTCAAAGCCAGACTGAAATTTGGTTTGCGCCAGAAGGCGCTTACGGCAACCAAGGCATCACGCACGGCGCGCTGCTCGGTTTCAGCCAGTCGAGAAACGGAAATCTCGACCAAATGACGCAGGATTACGTCGAAGGAATTTTGCAGGACAATAATTATTTGCAGCAAACTTCAGATTACTCGCGCGTTAACATCGGCGGACGCGCAGGATACGCGACGGTTTTGTCTGGACGTTCGCCGACTACTAACCGCGACGAAACGACGACCATTTACACGACGCAACTTCGCAACGGTAATTTGTTCTACGTCGTAACCGTTTCGCCGACAGCCGAAGCGTCGAATTACAACTACGCTTTTCGCAGAATGCTTAATTCACTAAGAATTAGCGAATAAGAAACTAGGTTTTCTTTACTAAACACGAAAAGGCTGGAAGGTGAAATTTCACCTTCCAGCCTTTTTAATCTTAACGTAAAACTTTTCTTGAAATGCCCGCTTTTTATTACGAGCCGAACGCGGCGCGCGCCCGTTTCATTTTCGGTATCTCGGTTTGAAATTCTAGATAATCGAGCAGCTTTAAGAAATCCATGCGCGGATGCGAATATCTGCCGACGTTGCGAAAGGCAAGCTGCGGTTTTGTATTTTCAAAAATATGATAGCCCCAATATAAAAGCTGTTTGCTAAAACGAATCGCCACATCGGTCGGCTCGATATAATGACAGCGCGCGTCGCGTTCGGAAATTTGTTTGAACTGCGATTTCAAAACTTGATTGAGCAGCGCGTTGCGATTTTCTTCGTCCGTTTGCAGGCTGTTTATCAAAACAAAAAGATGCGCGCTCTGGTTTTCGCGCCGGATTGCGCTAAACGTGCGCTTGATAACGTCGGCATTTTTGTTGACTCCGAGCGGATTTAAAGTCGTCGGAATCAAACAGTAATCGAACTTGCGGATGAATTCTACGGGATTAGCGTCAAATTCCGGGTTGCAGTCGCAGACGACGATTTTCGTGTCTTTATACGCTGCTTCGTCCCAATCTTCGTGGTTTAAAACCGATATGACCGAGCCGAGTTTTCCTCGTGTTGCGGGCAAGTAAACGCCTTCGCCGAGAAGTTTACGAAGATTCTGCTGCCTGTCCAAATCTATTAATGCCGTGTCGTAACCGTTCAGCGCGAACGCGCCGGCAAGATGCGCGCTGATTGTCGTTTTCCCGACGCCGCCTTTACAGGTGAAAACGCCGATGTAAGTCGTTTTATCTCGCTCTTCCGCAATGTCGAATTCTTCCGCGTCCCAAATCAGGCGATTGTCGCGCAGAATCGCAAGCCGAACATTCTCGATTTTTTCTTCGCGCAAATGCGTGTAAACCGAAGTCGTAAAACCGCTTGTCGAGATGAAAATTCCGTCGGTAAAATTTTTATCGTTCGCCTGCGCGAGAAAATCGAGAAATTTTTCGATTTGTCCGAGATGAACTTTTGCGCGTTGGTTACGCACTTGCACGACGGCTTTCGCGCCCGGCTTGAAAATTTCGATGTCGTAATGCCTTTGCGTTTTCGGCGCGGCTTGCGCCGACCAACCTTCGCGGCGCAGCAGAAAAAGCGCAAGCCGTTCGGTTTCGGTAGCACGTTCGAGCATTACTTCGCGGTTGCGGTTTGAATCGGTTAAAACGTCGAGCAGTTCAGCCCAACGCATTCTAGTTTCCGGCATTTTCGTTTGTAAGATTTAAGCGGCGAACGCTTCCAATACTTCGCTCGCGTGTTCGGCGACATTTACCTTGTCGAAAACTTTTTTGATTTTGCCGTTCTCGTCAATCAAAAAAGTTTTTCGCAAAACGCCGTCATAAGTTTTGCCCATAAATTGCTTTTCGCCATAAGCGCCGTAAGCGTCGGCAACTTTGTGTTCGGCGTCGGTCAATAATGTAAAAGGCAATTCGTATTTTGAGATGAATTTCTGATGAGATTTTTCGTCGTCCATCGAGACGCCGAGAATTTTTATTCCCTTTTCGGTCAAGGTCGAAAAATTATCGCGGAACGAACAGGCTTCCGTCGTGCAGCCGGGCGTATCGTCTTTCGGATAGAAATACAAAACCACTTTTTCTCCGCGTAAATCGGAAAGTTTTACGTCCGCGCCGTTCTGGTCTTGAACGGTAAAATCAGGCGCTTCGTCGCCTATCTCAAGCATAGTTTTCTCCAAAGCATCAATGTTTGATAAAATTGTAACACGGCGAGCGAAAAAATATGAAAATGGTGTCGGAAACAAAATCGCTTCGAGAATTGCAAAAACTCAAAACGGCGTATCAGGATTTTATAAAAACCAATTACGAGCATCGCGCGCAAGACTGCCAAACTTGCCCGACAAAAGGCGCGTGCTGTCTCGACGCGCATTTCGTCAACGTTCATATCACACGGCTCGAAGCCGTTGCCGTTCGCAAAACTTTAGAAAAACTAAGCGCGGAAAAACAGCGCGAAATTTACGCGCGCGCTGAAGGAACAATTGAAAAATACGATTTAAAAACGAGCGGCGACACATTTGCAAAAACCTTCGCCTGTCCGTTGTTTGAAAAGGGAATCGGCTGTCTCGTCCATTCAACTGCAAAACCCGCGCCGTGCATTTCTCACGCCTGTTATGAAAATAAGGAAGATTTGCCGCCCGAACAATTGCAGGAACGAGTTGAAAATTCTATTGAAAAATTGAACCGAGAAACTTACGGCAATAATTTAAGCTGGCTGCCGCTTCCCGTGTGGCTTGGTCTGATTAATCCTTTTGAAGAAGAACAATTAACCGCAGATTAACGCAGATAAAATAAGACAAAAACAAGTGTAGTATCCTGAATAGTGAGGTGCTATTTTTAATAAATGCTCCAAAATGACCGTTTTTGTGATAGTTTTGCCGCTTTATTTTTAGAATAAATAACTATGTTTCATTAAAGTATCTATAAAGTTATGGAAATATTCATTTTTATTGTTTGGGTGATGTTTGCACTGATAATTCCAATAGTTTTGATTCAAACGAGTTTTTCACAATACTCAAAACAGATTGGAGTTTTTAGAACAACCGTTAGATTAATAATAGCCATTGTTGTTTATGCTTTTCTTACTGTAATCACATTGTTAAATAACGCTATGATGATGTTTGCAGGAATGTATAAGAATGAAAAAGGGCAGAGTCTTTCTTTAGAAGATATACTTTTTTCGTCTGCCGTAGTTATTGTTTATGGAATTGCTGGCTGGTTATTGTGTTCCTTAACTAACAGAAGTTTGATAAAGGCTTCAACAATTTCTAATTGGTTATCGAGAAAACCTCAATCAATTTTCAACCCGTAATAAACTGTGCCTCATAATTGATTTTTGAAACACTTTTAATCACTATTTCCATTCGTGAAAACGCTTATTTTTCAGCACAATACAATTAGGACGCTGCCAAACAAAACATAAACTTGATTGCTCCTCGTAAATCTGCGTGTATCTGCGGTTAAAAAACCTCAAAAATAAAATCGCGCAAAGTAATAAAGAATCGGCGCGTTAAAAAGCAGGCTGTCTAACCTATCTAAAAGCCCGCCGTGTCCGGGCAAAATCGTTGCCGCGTCTTTTGCGCCCGCGCCGCGTTTTATCGCGCTTTCCGCTAAATCGCCGAACAGCCCGACGACGCTCATTACAATCGCCAGCGGAATCGAAATTTTATAATCGAGTTCGGGAAAAAACCAAAACGATGCCAGAAGTGCAAAAAGAGAACTCAAAACCAGCCCGCCGATGACGCCTTCCCAAGTTTTGCCGGGCGAAATATCGGGAGCGAGCTTGTGTTTGCCGAAATTTTTTCCGACGTAATACGCGCCCGTGTCCGCGCCCATTACGACGAGAAAGAAAAATCCTAAAAGTTTAGTCGAAATATGCGGCACGATTGTATTTTCAAAACCGACGCGCATCGAAACGATAAATCCGCCAAGGAATGCGACATACAAAACGCCGAGAATGGTAACGCCGACGCCCGCGAGCATTTTTGAAAAATCTTTTTGAAAGCGGAAAGTCTGCGAAATCAAAACAAGAATCAAAAATAAAACAATCGTCAAAAGCAGTAAATCCGGCGCTTTTGTCGGCGCGTCAAACAGGAACGCAACAAACAATAAAGCCGCGCCTAAATACGCTATCGAAGCGTCGGCTTTGAGTTCCAACTTTTTCGTTAAGCTGTAAAATTCAAAAAGACCCGCGCCTAATCCGAAACCGGCAATCGCCACAAAAAGCCAATTCGCCTGCGGAAACTGCGGCAGAAAATATGGCAGAACGATTGATAAAATTAAAACGGGAAGCGCGATAAGCGCGGTTAATAAACGACTATTCATAAAAAGTAGTCAGTAATCAGTTGTCGGTTTTGGAATAATTTTAATGACAGCCGACAACTAACTATTGATTTTCAATTCCCCCAAAACGACGCTCGCGTTTTTGGAAATCCAAAACAGCTCGAAAAATCTCCCCGCGCCGGAAATCTGGAAAAAGCGTTTCGGTAACGTAAATCTCGCTATAAGCTAATTGCCACAGCAGAAAATTTGAGATACGAAACTCGCCGCTTGTCCGAATCAGTAAATCAACTTCCGGCAAACCGCGCGTGTAAAGGTTTTCTTCAATGTCGTCCTCACTTAAATCATCGAGCGATTCTCCGTTTTGAAGAAGATTTTTCACAGCTTTTTTTGCGGCTTCGACAATCTCAATTCGCCCGCCGTAATTAAGCGCGACGCTCAAAATCATTCCGGTATTATCAGCCGTTTTTACGGTTGCGGCGGCGATTTCCTTTTGCACCGATTCGTCAAGACCTTCGATTTTACCGATTGCTTGAAAACGAATGTTTTGCCGATGAATTTCCGCCAGTTCGCTTCGCAAAAATCGTTTGAGCATCTGCATTAAACCGGAAATTTCCGCTTTCGGACGTTTCCAGTTTTCAGTCGAAAAAGCGTAAAGCGTAACGGCTTTTATCTGAAGCCGCGCGGTCGTATCGACAATCGCCCGAACCGATTCTGCGCCTGCGCGATGACCGAAAATACGTGGTTTTCCGCGCTGTTTTGCCCAGCGCCCGTTGCCGTCCATAATAATTGCGACGTGCCGCGGCAGTCGCGCGAAATCAATCTGCGCGAGCAGTTTAGCTTCTTCTGAATTCGATTTGACGATTTCACGAAAGTTTTCGTGCATTTCTTTTATGATTCTTTAATTGGAAAAATCAAAAAGGTGCTAAAACATGATTTCCCTTTCTTCAATGTTGACAATAGCGTCCGCGTTTATTTTGCCGTAAATATGCGGATAAATTTCGCCGCCCGTCGAAGACTCTTTCACAAGTTTTGCGGTTAGTTTCTCAGGCTCTATTTCCAAAATCAAAACTCTTTCCGCGCCTTTGTAATACC
>JALYZF010000127.1 GCA_030948995.1 Acidobacteriota bacterium | reverse complement strand
TTCGTCTATAAATATTTTTAATGGCTGAAAATTTTCCCGATAAATCGAAACTGCGACACGCCTCTCGCAAATCACATAATTTGTATTTAGGCGCGGACGGCGGCGGAACAAAAACGCACGTCATTCTGCTCGATGAAGAAAAAAAGAGCGTCGGCGAAGGTTTTGCCGGAGCGTCAAATCCGCTGCGCGTCGGCGTCGAAACGGCAGTTTCAAATATTGTCAAAGCGACGGACGCAGCGTGCGACGTAGCAAACAGAAGTCGCGGCGATGTTGTTTCAGCCGCGCTCGGTTTGGCGGGCGTGCGGCGCGAAGATTTACGCCAGCGCGTGCGGGAAAGTTTTTTCGCTCGGCTGCGTATAAGGCAAATCGAAGTTACGACCGACGCCGTAATCGCTCTTTACGGCGTTACGCTCGGCGGTGCAGGACTCGTTGTTATTGCCGGAACAGGCTCGATTTGTATGGGCAGAAACGCTCGTGGAGAAACGGAAACGGCGGGCGGCTGGGGACCGATTGCCGGAGACGAAGGCGGCGGTGCGGGAATTTCGAGACGCGCGCTGCAGGCGATTGCCAAAGCGTCGGACGGACGCGGACAGCCGACCGAGTTGAGCGATGCGGCAATTGAATATTTTCGCGCCGGAGGACTCGCAGATTTGTCGGTTGCGATTTACGCGCCGACGGTCGATAACGCCAAAATTGCCGGTTTTGCCCGTTACGTTGTCGAAGTTGCCGAAGCAGGCGACGAAACCGCTGTTAGAATTTTGCGCGAAGCCGGAATCGAACTCGGAATCGCCGCCCGCGCCGTTATCGAAAAACTCCGGCTTCAAAAACAAAAATTTCCCGTCGGCTATGTCGGCGGAATTTTCAAAGCCGGAGAGCTAATTACAAATTCTCTGGTCGAAACTATACGCTCGGTTGCGCCGCAGGCATATCTTTCGCCGCCGAAACTCGTTCCGGCGCACGCAGCGGCGCTGCTCGGCTATGAAATGTTTCACAAACAGAAAATCCCGAATCGACATTTAGCTTAAAATTTCTTAAAAGTCTATTGATTATACGCCGTCGGTTTTATAAACTCGCTTTTACAATCTGATTTTTCGGCAGCGCTGACGATTGTTTTACGGCGTATTGTTTTTGCGGAGATTTAAGAAATTTAAGGAGGTAAAGAAATGGAAAGCAGAGCGAAACTTTTTGGACACGCGATTCATCCGATTTTGATAGTTTTCCCGCTCGGACTTCTAGCGACCGGAGTTATTTTTGATGTCGTTTATTTGATTTGGGGCAATCCGACTTTTGCGACGGTCGCTTACTGGATGATTGCTTCTGGAATCATCGGCGGTATTTTAGCCGCGCCGTTCGGCTGGATTGACTGGTTTGCAATCCCTTCGGGAACGCGCGCGAAATCCGTCGGCTTGTTGCACGGACTCGGCAACGTTCTTGTCCTTTTAATATTTGCCGCAAGCTGGTGGTTTCGGCACTACGCGCCGGAGCGACCCGACATTATGGCAAGTATTTTTTCGTTCGTCGGTGCGGGAATTGCGCTTGTAACGGGCTGGCTCGGCGGCGAACTGGTCGAACGCTTAGGTGTCGCAGTTGACGACGGAGCGCATCTGGACGCGCCGAGTTCGCTTTCAAATCAGCCGATAAGCAACAACGCTTCGACAACACGAGATTCTTAACAAAACAATTAAGCATCGGAATTGATATTTGCAGGCAAAGGGCGGAAAAACAAACCGTCCTTTTATTTTTTAGATTAAAAAGAATTTGTGTTTTCGGCGAATTTTGCTTATTTTTGATGCAAGATTTTATAAGAGAGGAAATTTATGAAAAAGTTTTGTGTTGTAATTTTGTTTATAATTTTTAACTCGATTTTTATTTTTGCACAATCGGAAATTCAAAAACCAGTTGAGTGGAGTAATTTCGCGCCGGCTGGTGAAGAATTTTCAATCGAAGTTCCTTTCGCACTCGTCAATAGAAACTTGCTTAAGGATGACACAAGCCGGCGATATAGTAACAAAGTCGGTGAAAATTACTTTTTTATCTTTTCCGACAGCGCAAAAAAACCGTTTCAATATAAAGTCGTATCCGATTTTATTAATAGTTTTCAAAAATCGGCAATGAGCGAATTAGTCAATAATTCCCAAGCCGAAAAATTCAGTTTCGGCGACGCGGAAGGTTTTTATCATAAGATTTTAATGGTTAAAACCGAGCGCCGCGTTTACGTTTTTCAAACTGTCAGTCCGAATGAAAACGATTCGGATGTCGAGCGTTTCTTTGACGGAATTCAATTTCATAAACTTCCAGAAGAAAAATCAAACGCGCTCGAAGACAAAAATTTTCCGGCTTCAGACCAAGACGCAACGGACAAAAATTCAAGCAACAATAAAAGCGCAATCGGCGCGGGAAACGGTTTCGGTCAAGGGAACGGTTCGGCAACAAGCGGAATCAACCAATTGCCAGCGCCAGCGGTCGCTGAAAATCAAACTTCGCCTTTGAATATTTTGACGAAGCCGCGCGCTAGCTACACAAATTTAGCGCGCTTTTATCAGATAACCGGAACGATTCAAGTGCGGATTAATTTTTTAGCAAACGGCACAATTGGCGAAGTTACGCCGATAACAAAACTGCCGTTCGGCTTAACCGATGAAGCCGTTGCCGCCGCACGAAGCATGCGATTTTCTCCCGCTATGAAAGTCGGACAGCCTTACAGCGTGACGAAAATAGTCCAATACCAATTTGATATTTACTGAAAATGATTCCCGAAACGGAACAGGAAAATCCAAAAACAAAAAATATTGACGGCGTTTCAACCCTTGAAGCCGTTCGATTAATTAATGAAGAAGACAAACTAGTCGCGCTTGCGGTTGAGAAAGTTTTGCCGGAAATTGCCGAGACGATTGATAAAATTGTCGAGAGATTAAAAACGGGCGGGCGACTTTTTTATATTGGTTCAGGCACGAGCGGAAGATTGGGAGTTTTAGATGCGTCTGAAATTCCGCCGACTTTTGGCGTCTCCTACGAGTTGATTCAAGGAATCATCGCGGGCGGTTACGACGCGCTTTATAAAGCTACCGAAGCGAGCGAAGACAATAAGAAAGCAGGCGCAGAAGATTTACAAAAACGCGGCTTGACGGGAAAAGACGCGGTTGTCGGCATCGCGGCGTCCGGCAGAACGCCTTATACAATCGGCGCGGTTGAATACGCCGAAAATCTCGGATGCTTCACGGCTTGCGTCGCCTGCGTTCCCCGTTCTCTTTTAACAAAAGCGGCGGAAATTGCAATCGTTCCGGTCGTCGGCGCGGAAGCGATTACTGGCTCAACCCGTATGAAATCCGGCACGGCGCAAAAGATGGTTTTAAATATGCTTTCGACGTGCGCGATGATTCGTCTCGGATACGTCAAAGGCAACCGGATGACGAACGTAAAATCTTCCAACGTCAAATTAAAAGAACGCTCGCTTAGAATTTTGATGGCGGAAACAAACTTGGATGAAATTTCGGCACAAACTTTAATGAACGAAGCAGGCAGCGATTTGCGCGTTGCAATCGTAATGCAAAAAGCAAATGTTTCGCGCGAGACGGCGGAAAATGTTTTGACGGCAAACGATTTTATGATAGAAAAAGCAGTCGAATCGTTAAATTAAAAATCGCCTGTGATTAATCGCAACTGAAAGTTTCGTAAATCTAAGGTGCAAAAATTGAATTGTTGTTTCGTTCAACGATTCGATTACGATTCTATCCTACGGAGACAAACAAAATGAACGGTGAAAAAAACGGTAGTTTGATGAATGCGGGTGTTGCCTTAGCAATTGGTTTGGTGATGTCGTCGATTATTTTCGGTTGGTTTTACAGTAAAACTAAGAAAGGCGACGAGGCAATCGCCGTTACCGGTTCGGCGCGAAAGCGTATCAAATCGGACTTGGTTGTATGGAGCGCGGGCGTGTCGTCCGAAGCCGCGCAACTGGCGGATGCTTATCGTCAAACGACGGAAAGTATTCCGCGCGTCAAGCAGTATTTGATTAGTAAAGGAATTCCCGAAAATCAAATTACGATTTCGTCAATTACGACGACGACCATTAAAAAGCGCGATAATGAAGGAAACGAATTGTCGGAAACGACCGGCTACACGCTGCATCAGCAAGTCGAAGTGCGCTCGAACGACGTTGATAAAATCGCGCAGATTGCGCGCGAGGCGACCGAATTAATCAATCAAGGCATCTTGCTCGAATCGAACGCGCCGCAATACTCATATACGAAACTCGGCGATTTGAAAATCGAAATGCTCGGCGAAGCGGCAAAAGACGCAAAAGTTCGCGCCGAAAAAATCGCCGACAGCACGGGCAATAAAATCGGCGCCGTGCGCTCGGCAAAAATGGGCGTGATGCAAATCACGGCGGCGGATTCGACCGAAGTTTCCGACGCCGGCATCAGCGATACGTCTTCGATTGACAAAGACGTAACGGCGGTCGTCAATATAAGTTTTGCGGTTGATTGAAAAACCCGGCAGATAAAATTATAAATCTTTGGGCGGCGATAGTCGTTTCGTTTCTTTACAATTTCCGAATTCGCCGCCCGATGATTTATCGTCTGTTGTGCGCGCATTAGAATTAATCATTATTTTCGGTTATTTAATCGGGATAACCGACATTAGGTATTCAGTTCAAAACAAAGCGGGAAACAACCAAAGATTATTTGCGCTATACATTATGGGATTTTCAGCAATTGATTACGCGGTTCTTGTTTTTTATCTTGTCGGCATCACGATTTTCGGCACGCTTTTTCGCTCGTCGCAGAAAAACGTCAAGGACTATTTCATCGGCGCGAAAAACATTCACTGGCTCGTCATCAGCCTTTCGATTGTGGCGACCGAAACCAGCACATTGACGCTCGTCGGCGTTCCCGCAATCGCTTATGCGAAATACAATTTTCCCGAACAAGGCGGAAGTTTTTCGTATCTGCAAGTCGTGTTTGGCTACATTATTGCGCGCGTAATTATCAGCTTAATTTTCATACCGAAATATTTTCAAGGCGAATTGCTGACCGCTTACGAGCTTTTGAAACAAAGATTCGGCGTGTCAACGAAAAATTTTGCCGCATCTTTGTTTTTGGTGATGCGCGCACTTGCCGAAGGTGTGCGGATTTACGCGGCTTCGATTGTTTTGACCGCTGTTTTGCAAACGAGTTTGCCGGACGTTCCGAATTTAACGCTCTGGTCAATCGTCATCGTCGGTGTTCTGACTTTGATTTACACATTTGAAGGCGGGATTGCCGCAGTAATCTGGACGGATTTGATTCAACTGATTATTTACATCGGCGGTTCGCTCGTCGCCGCTTATATGCTCGTGTCGCTAGTTCCGGGCGGCTGGAACGAAATCGTCGCGCAAGGCACGGCGGCAGGAAAATTTCAGGTTTTTTCATTTAAATGGGATTTCGGTTTGCCGTTTACATTTTGGGCTGGACTTTTCGGCGGAACTTTTCTGACGATGGCGTCTCACGGCACAGACCAGCTTCTTGTTCAGCGACTTCTTACTTGCAAAAATCAGCGCGATAGTCAAAAGGCTTTGATTTTTTCAGGCTTTGTCGTGTTGTTTCAATTTGCGCTTTTTCTGCTTATCGGCGCGATGCTTTACGCTTATTACCAAAATCTTCCGAATGCGGATTCATCAATATCGGCGGGCAATTGTCTGGCAAATACAAAATGCGACCAAATTTTCCCGCGTTTTATCGTCGGAAATTTGCCGCACGGAATTTCAGGTCTGGTTATCGCCGCGATTTTCGCCGCCGCGATGTCGAATTTAAGCGGCTCGCTTAATTCGCTTGCGTCAACGACGGTTTTAGATTTTTACAAACCGTTGATAAACCCGCAAGCGAGCGAAGAATCGCTGCTAAGACTTTCGCGCTGGTTGACGGCGGCTTGGGGAATTGTTTTGATTGGCATTGCGTTTTTCGCGCGCAACTGGGGTTCGGTTTTCACGGTCGGTTTAACTATCGCGTCAATTGTTTACGGCACAATGCTCGGCGCTTTTCTGCTCGGCGTTTTGACAAAAAGAGCAAACCAAATCGGCGTCATCTGTGGAATGCTCGCTTCTCTTATCACTATGCTTCTGGTTAAATTTTATACCTCAATTGCATGGACTTGGTATGTTTTAATCGGAACGCTGGTTTGCTGGACGGTCGGTTATACAGTCAGCAGCTTTTTCCCTGCATGCGAAACCATAACTGCCGAACAAGCGAATTAAATTTACAAGAGCGACATTATTTGCCGAAAAATTTACATCCATTTTTTGCATCATATAGAAATGAATCTACGTTTAATAAATAAAGCAATCGCATTTTTATCCGTTTTCATCTGTGTTCATCTATGGTTAATTCCGATTTTCGCCGCGCAGAATCCAAAATTTCGACCGACGGAAAAGGCTTATAAATGGGCTGATAAACAGTTAAAGAAAATGACCGTCGGTGAAAAAGTTGGTCAACTCGTTCACATCGGCATCAACGCCAAATATTTAAATCAGGAAAGCAGCGAATACAAAGAATTAAAACGGCAAGTGGTCGAAAATAAAATCGGCGGCATCACGGTTTTTGTCGGCGGTTTGTATGAAACCGTGCAGCTTGTCAATCGTATGCAGGAAAATGCGCGCATTCCGCTTCTGATTTCAGCCGATTTTGAAACCGGCGTCGGAATGCGTTTTGAAGAGACTGTAAATTTCCCTTGGAATATGGCGATTGCGGCGACGGGCAATCCTGATTTTGCACGCCGCGAAGGTGAAATTGCGGCGCGCGAAGCAAAAGCGCTTGGCGTTCGGTGGGTTTTCGCGCCCGACGCCGATGTCAACAATAACGCCGACAATCCGGTTATAAATGTTCGCAGTTTCGGCGAAAATCCGATTGATGTCGCGCGGTTTGCCGCCGCTTTTACAACCGGACTGCAATCGCAAAACGTGCTGGCGACGGCAAAACATTTTCCCGGACACGGCGACACGGCAGTTGATTCGCATCGCGGCTTGCCGATTATTGATTTGCCGAAAAGTCGGCTTGAACAAATCGAGCTTATTCCTTTCAAAGCGGTTATTGACGCGGGCGTCGGCTCAATTATGGTCGCGCATATTTCTCTGCCGCAGATTGATTCGACGGAAATAAAACCGCTCAAACAATCAATCAAAGCCTCTTATACCGAATCGGAAGTCAAAAGCGAAAACGCGACGATTCCCTCGACGCTTTCGCCGAAAGTCATTACGGGAATTTTGCGAAATGAACTCGGCTACGATGGCTTGATTGTAACGGACGCGATGGATATGAGCGGTTTGACGATTTATTTTAATCAGGACGAAGCGGCGGTGCGCGCAATTTCGGCGGGCGCTGACGTTATCTTAAAACCTGCAAGCGCGGACGCGGCGATTCGCGGAATAAAAGAAGCCGTCGCTTCGGGTAAAATTTCCGAAGAGCGCCTTAATGAATCGGTTCGCAAAGTTCTGGCTTGGAAATATCAGCTCGGTTTATATAAACAAAAAATCACGCCGATTGACCAAATCGACACAATCGTTTCCAGCCCGCAGACACGCGAGTTGAGCGATGAAATTGCGACGAATGCGATGACTTTGGTAAAAGACGACAACAAGAGTTTACCAATCGCCAAAGGGAAAAAAGCCGTCGTTTTATGTATCACAAACGGCGAAGACCGCTCTTTTGTCGGCAATAGTTTTACGGGCGAGCTGCGTCGTCTCGGTCTTAACACAGAAAGAATCGTGATTGATGAACGCTCGACGGATAAGGAAGTTCAGGAAGCAATAGCTAAAGCAAAAAACGCTGAAATTGTCGTCGCCGGACTTTTCGGGCGCGTGCGTTCGGGCGCGAAAAACAGCATTGGTTTAACCGAAACGGGCAATCAAGTTTTGCAGGCGGTTTTGAAAAATAATCCAAATACAATAAACGTCAGTTTCGGCAATCCTTACTTGCTTCGCGGCTTTCCCGAAATGAAAACTTATGTTGTCGCTTACGGCGATATGACGAGTTTGCAGCAAGCTGCCGCTCGCGCAATAATGGGCGAAATTGATTTCAAAGGCAAGTTGCCGATAACCGTCGGCTCATACGCGCGCGGCACGGGTATTCAATTGAAAAGCTCAAATTAAAAATCATTCTTCAATTATGAAAGTCGGAACTGCGTAAACCAAAGCAGTTTCGGCTTTCTTATTTTCTCAAATTTTTCGCGCTTTGGCTAAAATTTAGTTTTTGAGTTTTAATTAATTTATGAAAATGGATTGGGAAATCGAAGGTTTCTTAGAAGTTCAAAACAATCGGCTTTATATCGAAAACGTTTCGGCGGTTGAATTGGCAAAACGTTTCGGAACGCCTGTTTTTATCTTTAGCGAATCGCGCATCAAACATAACATCGCCCGCTTAAAACGCGCGGAAAATTTCACGCCCGATAAATTAAAAGTTTGTTACGCGGCAAAAGCCAACTCGACAATGGCGATTTTGCGAACTGTGTTAGAGGCTGGCGCGGATTTGGAAGTAAATTCCGGCGGCGAGCTTTGGAAAGCTCTGAAAATCGGTTTCCGTCCCGAACAAATTATTTTCAACGGCACGAGCAAAACGCAAGAAGAGTTAGAACAAGCAATCGAAGCAGGAATTTACGCCATTCAAGTTGATTCGATTTACGAACTAGAACTAATTGAAAAAACCGCCCGCTCGCTAAACAAACGCGCAAATGTTTCGCTCAGGCTTGTTCCCGAAATCGAAACCAAAACGCACAGCGGCTTGCAGACCGCGCTTCTGACATCGAAATTCGGAATGATGTCGGAAGAAATTTACGCGGCGTTTCGGCGTTTCGGCAAATCCGAATCGCTCAATCTGTGCGGCATTCACCTGCATCTCGGCTCGCAAACGCCTGATGTCGAACCGTTTGACGCGGCTGTTTCGATTCTTTTCGCACATCTTCGCGGAATTTTTGAAGAAACCGGCTGCCGGATTTCTCATATAAACTTGGGCGGTGGTTTTCCCGTCAATTATTTGCGCGACGAAGCGAACGCCCAATTTATAAATCAAGAACAACGCGAGCTTTTCGCCGCCGATTTAGAACCGGCGGACGTGATGCGAATTATAATGGAAAAAGCCGGAAACGAAGCAAAAAGATTGAACGTCGAAAATCTGTGGAATAATTTAACCGTTCTAATCGAACCGGGCAGAAGCGTAATTGCGGACGCTGGAATTTGCCTGACGACCGTGAGAAATTATAAACAAAGACCGCTTCAGCATTCAGAAATCCAAAATCCGAAATCCAAAATCCAAAATGATTCGTGGCTTTTAACCGACGCCGGATTTAATATTTTGCTTTCGATGGAAACTTATAAATGGTATTACCATCTGATTTCTGTAAATCGCGCGGGCGAAGCGCACACGACGCCGTATAAAGTCGCGGGACCTTTGTGCGACGGCGGCGACGTTTATTTCGACATCGAAGGTTTAAACCGATTGCCTGATTATCGCCTGCTGCCGGAAAATGTCGCGCCCGAAGAAGTTCTCGCCCTGCTCAATTGCGGCGCGTATTCCATCGCGCAAATGTTTCAATATAACGCCAGATTCCTGCCCGCCGTAATTCTCATACGCGAAGACGGAACAATCGAGCAAATCAGACGTCGCGATACGTTTGAAGATTTATTGACGAACGATGTTTGGTAAGTTTTTAAATTACGAATTACGAATGTGGGAGTATTCTTCTTCAATTCGTAATTTGAAATTCGTAATTAATTTTCACCATTCAGCGTGTTGAATCATTGTCTGCAAAATCTTTTTATCTTCTTCAGTCAAAGTGAAATTCGCCTGTTCGTAAATGTCGCTTAATTGCGCGAGCGCGACGGCGCGCGTGGATTCGTCGCGGATTTGAGCGATTGTTTCTAAATTTTCGCGCGAGATTTGGCGCGCTTTTTCCGGTTCATTGTATTCGGCAAAACGCTTTGCAAGTTCGTTAAAAGCCGTTGAGCGCGACGAAAGTTGCGGAACGGTTTCGGCTAGATGTGCCGCTTCGTTTAAAATCTCGATTGCTTCAACAGTTTTCCCCTGACGCTTTTTCGCGTCGGACACGCCGATTAAAGCAAACATTCTTTGCGCGTCTTCGGTAACGGCGTTAATTGCCTGCCGCGCAACGTCGTCTTTTCCCTGCGTGGTGCAAATCTGCGCGATTTGCGAGAGCGCCGAAACCTGCTCGCCTTCGTCGGCAATACTTTGGGCGATTTCGATGGCGCGTTCGGCTTTTTCAAAACCGGCAAACTGCACTGCGATTGCCGCGAGCAGTCCGAAACGCGCGCGGCTGTCGCGTATTTCTGCGTCGCGCTGCGATTTCAAGATGGCGTAAGATTCTTCCAGAGTTTCCAGACCTTCCGCGATTTCGCCTTTGCCGCCAAACTCGCGCGCAAAACCGAGCAGGCTGGACGCAATCTGCGTTTTGTCCGTTACATTATCGAGCGTTCGGTCGGCTAATTCGAGACTTCCGGCGCGCAAAAAACCGTAAGCGATGCGCGACAGAAAGGCGTCGCGGTAAACGCCGCCGAGCGTTTCGGCTACGGTTTTAGCTTTATCAAAAGTTTCGATGGCTTTATCGCGCCGCTCGTTTTGCAAAAAATCTTCGGCAATATGTTCTAAAACTCTTATTTTTTCTTCAGGGAAATCAATGTCTTCCGCCGATGTAATTGCCATATCCAAAGCGCGGACAGCTTTTTCGGCTTGATTATTTTCCCTGTAAAATCCGGCGATTAATTGTAGAGCATTCGCTTTTGCGGCTGGATATTCGATTTGTTCGAGCATTTGCGCGGCTTCCGCTTCACGATTTTCGGCGGTCAATTGATACGCAAAATTACCGAAAGCGTGAGACGGATGTTCAAGCGCGGCGGCGATTTCAAACGCTTTATCGAATTCGCCATTTGAGGCTTTTTTAATTGCGATGCGCTCCCTTGCTTCGGCTTGTAAACCTGCGTCTTCGATTGATTCGACGAGTTGAAAAGCATATTCGTCATCATTGATAGCGGCACACTTTTCGGCAACGTTAGATAAAAGACGGTCGCGGACAAACGGGTCGGCAATCGAATCGGCAAGCTGCGCGGCAAGGTCAACCGCGTCTTTTTCCAAATAGCGCGGCACGATTTCCTTCAACGCTTCGGCGAAACCGTCGCGGCTTTTAATGTCTTCGGCAAGAAACGCCGCGCAGTCGAGCAGGTTTTCCCGTGCTTCTTCTATTTGTATCAAATGCTCAGCCATATTTAATTTCCGATTAAAATTAGCCACGAATCACACAAATAACACGAATTGTTTTTGCTTTTTATTCGTGTTAATTCGTGTAATTTGTGGCTAAATCTCCTAAACAAAAACTCGACGAATCGAATCCGGCATCCAATCATTTAAAGATTTGCTGACCGAATCCGCGCCCGCGTCTCTTAATTTTTCGGCTGAAACCGTGTTCGTAATTCCTAATGTTTTTAAACCCGCGCCGCGTCCCGCCATAATTCCCTGCGGTGAATCTTCGATTACGAGACATTCGCTCTGAACAATTGGATTATGCCCGTGCCGCGTCCGCGCCGCATCGAGCAATTTGAAACCTTTGCGATAACATTCAGGATTCGGCTTGTGATTCGATACATCTTCGGCGCTGACGACGACCGAAAAACAATCGCGCAAATCTTTCTCGTTCAAAATAAAATCAATTTCCTCGCGCCGTGCCATACTGACGATGCCAAGCGCAAAATCCTTTTCCATCTTTCGCACGAAATTTTCCACGCCGTCGAACATTGGAATTTCTCTTTCAACAAATCCGCGCCATTTTTCCGTTTTCGCGTCTATAAGTTTTTGAAGATTGACGGGCGAGATTTCTCTGCCAAGACGCGCGTGTGCCGATTCGACTAATGCCTTGTCGTCCATACCGAGCGATTCTAAATATTCTTCTTCCGTCAAATCAATACCTTCACTTTTCAAAATTTCCTGATACGCCCGCATTTGCAGAGGTTCGTCGTTAATAATCACTCCGTTGAAATCTAGTAGTATTCCCTTAATCATTTATTAAAATTATTCCTTGTTTTATTAAAAAGTCTTTGCGTTCGATTGCCAAATACAACGAATATACTAGCACAAACAAAAAGCGGCTCGGAATTAACCGAACCACCCTTTAAATGAAAAACTATTGGTTTCCGCTTGCGAAAAACAATATAAAACTTATCCGATTTAGTCAATAGTTATTAAATGTTAAAGATGAAAGTCGCAGCTTTGCTTCTTACGTCCCTTAAATTGTTTTGCGCTAACATTATCTACAACGTACTAAAATGGTTTCAATATTCTATGGTAAAATTCATCTAAAAACAAGTTATTTTCAAAAACTAAAACAATGCTGATTTACAAATATACTTCTTCTTTCGCTGGAAAATTGATTGTTGAAAACGGTAGTATCCGTTTTAGTCAGGTAGAGGTTTTAAATGACCCATTTGAACTTGCTCCTTCACTGGACAAATTCAAGAGTACAATTAAGAATTTTGTTAGAAATACTCAAGAATTTAAAGACAATACCAAAAACATGACCTTTATCGAAAAGGAGGCGTCAATACAAAGAATAGTTCAACCATCAATAGATGAAATATTAAAACAGACTAAAGAGAGTGTAGTGTTGAGCTTAACGAAAACACCTGACAACCCTCTGATGTGGTCGCATTATGCTGATTCTCACAAAGGCGTAGTAATTGGCTTCGACTACGATAATTACTTTTTTCATCAAACTGAACATCCCCAAATAACTTGTTCTTACGATGTTAATTACTCAGATGTGCGTCCAGAGTTTTTTGATTTTGTAAATTTTTGGAATATGAATGTGTCGGTAGATGATTATAGGAATATGTTGCTTACAAAAAGTATCGAGTGGAAATACGAAGAAGAAGTTAGAATGTTTGCTCATCCAACAGCCGCAACAAACAAAAAACAAGGTAAAGATGGTTTCGATATTTATTTATTCGATTTTCCCAAGGAATGTCTGAAAAAAATAATTTTCGGTAGTTTAATGAGCGCAAGTGAAAAAACGAAAATAGCAGAAATTGCTAAGAGATTATATCCTCACGTTGAATTACTCGAAGCAATACGAAATGAAGCTAGGTACAATTTAAAATTCAAGACTTATAATGGTTAAGGAAACTCTGTCGCCAAAAGAGGCTTGCTTTACTTATCATTCAAAGCCTCGACACCGGGAAGCGAGTCGCCTGCGAGAAATTCCAAAGTCGCGCCGCCGCCGGTCGAGATGTGCGAGATTCGGTTTGCTAATCCGGCTTGATTGATTGCCGCCACCGAATCGCCGCCGCCGACAATCGAAGTTGCACCTGCGTCGGTTGCGCCTGCTACTGCTTCGGCAATCGCAATCGTGCCTTCGTCAAACGGTTTTTCCTCGAACATTCCCATCGGACCGTTCCAGACGATTGTCTTTGCGCCTTCGAGAGCCTTTTTGAAAATGCCGATGGTTTCGACGCCTATGTCCAATCCGACAAGTCCGGTATTGGTAAATTCGACGGGAATCGTTTTGCGCGAATTGAGCGGGTCGTAACTGTCAACGACTTGGTGGTCGGTCGGCAAGATAAGCTCGACGCCTTTGTCTTTCGCCATTTGTTCAATCTCCAAAGCCTTCGGCATCATTTCGTCTTCAACCAGAGATTTACCGACCGTAAATCCGTTTGCTTTGAAAAATGTATAAGCCATCGCGCCGCCGATTAATAATTTATCGACTTTGCGCTTGATTAGAGATTCGATGACGGGAATTTTATCCGAGACTTTTGCGCCGCCTAAGATTGCCACGAACGGGCGTTCGGGATTATTCAAGGCACGACCGAGAAAATCTAATTCTTTTTCCATCAAAAGACCGGCGACCGAATCTTTGACAAACTTTGTAATTCCGGCGGTCGAAGCGTGCGCGCGATGCGCCGCGCCGAATGCGTCGTTGACGTAAACGTCACACAATTCGGCAAGCTGTTTGGCAAAACCATCGTCGTTTGCCTCTTCTTCTTTATGAAAGCGCAAATTTTCGAGCAGAAGAATTTCGCCTTCTTTTAGAGCGTCAACTTTTTGTTTTACTTCGTCGCCGACGCAGTCGTTTGCAAAAAAAACTTTATCGTTTTTCACTTCGGCTTTGCCCAAACCGACGCCGAAAGTCGGCATCTCGACAGGTTCTTCCGCGCCGCGCGTCGAAACGTCTTGAAATTCAGGCAGAGCGCGCAGATATTCGTAAACCGGACGAAGCGAATATTTTGCCGCGTCATACGGCATTCCTTTTTCTTCGGCTTTCTTTTTGTCTTTAAGCGGTCTGCCTAAGTGAGAAGCGAGAATGACTCGCGCGCCCTGCTGAATCGCGTATTCTATTGTTGGCAGCGCGCCCGTGATGCGCGTCGCGTCTTCGATTTTTCCGTCCTTTACGGGAACGTTAAAATCTACGCGAATAAAAACTTTTTTGCCTTTGATGTCTATATCTTTAATGGTTTTCTTGTTCATACGCTTTTTGTTTTTGCAAAAATTAACGGCAATGTCGCCGCGCAAAAATCCTTTTTACATTTAATCTATTTTATCAAAACAGCTTTCCTGCAGCTTAAACAAGTTTTCGTCAATCTGCCCGTTCGGTTTAAATTCTGTCAACTGAAAGACGATTGCGTCGCTTCTCGTCTGTTTGAACGGAAAAAATATATCGCCGACCTTTCGATAATCTCCGAAGGAAATATCCGATTGATAATCCGTCCGGTGAATCAAAAGTTTTGTCGCCGCGTCGAAAACATAAACTATTTTATTTTCCTCTTTTGTTTCCGCCTGAACAAGCTGAACTTTTTTGCCTTCGCGGTCGAAAGCGCCGAGATAAGAAATGCTTGGATAAAATTCTTTCACCTTTAAAATTTCATAAAAATCGGCGAATAATCTTTTTTCATCTACGACGATAGGTTGTTTATATTCTTCGGTGCCGAGGATTTTCGACTGCATAAAATATCTGCTGCCGTCGAAAAATTCTCGAATTTCGCCGAGAAGATCGAAGCGAAAAATTTCCGCCATTTTATCCGGCGCTTCGCGGTAAATTTCGACTTCACCGTCCACGGTCGCTCCCGTCCTTTTAATCTGCGCTTTTCCTTTCGCCGTGTATGAAGTTATATTTCTGAGAGCTTTTTCGCCGCCGATTGTCGCTATAAAATCATCGAAAATTTTCAGTGCCTTCGCGTCTTGAACCGGCGGCTGTTTGGTATGCGTTTGAATATCAACGCTTGCCAAAACTTTCGGCAGCGGTTTCGGCGCGGGCGGCGGCGGAGGCGGCGGATCGTCTGCATAAATTTCACCCGAAACCTTTACCGCCAATTTATTCTGTTCGGCGGATTTTTTTAAATCCGTCTTTAAATAATCTAAAGCCGACTGCAATTGAATAT